>JAGDMS010000327.1 GCA_017860575.1 Deltaproteobacteria bacterium
TTGACGCCGGTGATACCTTTCTCTGTAAGCAGGGCCGCCAAAAGGCCATCCCGACATACACAGGCGTGGTGCACCCGGCACATCAGCGATCCCTCATGATACATCTGGGAGTCAAGGCACGATATGCCAACGTAGGCTATTCCCAGGGCGTTCCATATCCGGTCCCCGTCGAAATCGAGGAGCTTGGCCACCGCAGCCGCGGCACCGAACGAGCCCATCTGCGGATTCTTCCCCGCTGCGGCAGAGATGGCTCGGCAGCCGAGGCCGATCCGCGCCAGCACCTCACCACCCAGCGCATAAGCAGTGATGAGCTCTTTTCCTGTGACAGGCTGCCCTCTCTTGGCTCGCAACTCTGCTGCCGCGAGTAATGCTGGAAGTATGTACTCACCGACGTGCCCCCCTTCCTCATGGACGTCACCCATATCCAGGGCACGCGCCATGGGTCCATTGGCAAAAGCTGCATTCGGTGCCGGAACTTTGCCGCCATGAAGAAGTATGGTGCTTTCCTCAGCCCCTCCCCACCCCCTGACCAGGTTCACGACCTCCCCAATACCGGCCTGTGATGACCCGGCAATGGTAACGGCCAGCGTGTCGAGGATGGACATCTTGGCACACTCGATAACCTCACTGGGTAAGTCCTCATAGCGTGTTTGTGCCGCAAATCCGGCCAGTTGCTGGGCCGGCTCGGTAACGGAATTACCTTGAGCCATTGCTTATCCTCCTGCTCTTCCGTCTATCGCATGCGATTTCTAATTCGTCCCTTCGGGTCGGATGTGCAATCGGGGCACGACTTCGGCGAAGACGCGGCGCGCGGCGCCGAACGGATCGACGCGGTCGGCGATCGTCAGTATCAGGTGGCGGGCGCCGGCATCGACGAACTCCTGCAATCGTTGCGCGAGGCGGTCGGGGTCACCCGCGACCGCCACCCGATCGACCATCTCGCGGAAGTTCTGGCGATACGTACCACCGAGAAACTCGGCGGCCTTGTCGAGCGCGCGGTCTGTGTCATCGTCGATCGCGGTGAACAGAAATGCAGTCCAATGGAATCCGCTTAGCTCGCGCCCGATCTGGGCTGCGTCGGCCTGAATCGTGGCGACGGACTCGGCGTAGCGCCGCGGCGAATACAGATATGGCATCCACCCGTCGCCGAGCCGGGCCGCTCGGCGCATTGCCGCTGGCTGGCGACCGGCCACGATGAGCGGCGGGCCCCCGTCTTGATGAGGGGCAGGGAAGATCCGCACATTGTGCATCGGGTAGAAGCGACCCTCGTGGGTCACTTCCTCACCGGTCCACAGCCGCCGCAGCAAAGGGATGGCCTCGTTGGTGCGAGCGCCTCGCTCCTTCACCGGCACTTGACAGGCGTCGAACTCCATCGGGTATTCGCCACCGATCCCGACGCCCAGCGCCAGCCGGCCCCCGCTCGCCCGGTCGAGCTCGGCAACTTGCTTCGCCACTATCGCGGGCGGGTACAAGGGCAACAGCAGGATCGACGATCCGATCATGATGCGGTCAGTGAGCTCGACCAGTCGGGCCAAGCCCACCATCACTTCTTGCACGCCGTTCGGCGATGCGACATGCCCACCGACCCACATCGAGTCGATCGGCAGCGCCGACATCTCGCGCACGCGCTTCCGATCGACGGTGATGCTGACCCCAAACTGCAAACGATCCGTGTCGCCCCTGATCATCAAATCACCCCATCGCGGTGGAGCTGCGAAACATCGTCGGCCGACAATCCGAGCAGCGTGTGGTACACGTACTCATTCGATGCTCCCAGCTCTTCGCCCAACCACCGCGGCGCATTCGGCGAGCGACAAAAGCGGGGGACGACACCCGGCAGCATCACGGTTTGACCGAGGTGGTTGGTCAGCGATACGAGGTCGTTGCGGGCGCGGACATGTTCGTTGTCGACCAGATCGGCCACGTTGTTCACGTGACTCGCCGGAACACCGGCCGCGATGAGTTTGTGCAACGCGTCGGCTGCGTCGAGTGACCCGACCCAGTGACTCACAATCGCCTCGAACTCGCCTATGTGCTGGGTTCGGCGGTGCGCAGTGGTGAACTTCTGGTCCGACAATGCAGGCTCACCGATGAGCCGAACCAACGCCGCGTATTGATCGGGTTGCACCGGCAGGATGACGACATATCGACCGTCGCGAGTTCGCATCGGTGGACCATCCGTACGTTCACGGACGGTACCGGTGAGCGAGTACTCGGCAAACTCCGGTGCGCTCAGCCGCGTGACCGAGTCGTACAGCGCAGTGTCGACCCGCTCGCCTTCGCCGGTCCCATCCGGGGCATCGCGCCGCCTTAGTGCTTCGAGCGCACCGATCGCGCCGAACAGGGCCGCGATGTAATCGGTGAGGAACGGGCCGGGCGTGGCCGGTGGCTCGTCGGCGAACCCGGTGCGATCAGTGATCCCGCCGAAAGCCGCGCCGATGCTGTGATACGCGACCCGGCGGGCATAGGGACCGCTCTGCCCGAATCCCGAAACACTCACATAGACGAGGCGGCGGTTGATCAGTCGCAAGTCGTCATACGCTAGCCCCCAACGAGCCATCGTGCCCGGTCGGAAGTTCTCGACCAGGACGTCGGCCCATTCGGCAAGCCGCTTGAGCAACGCTTGGCCCTGTTGATGGCGCAAGTTCAGCGTGCAGGACCACTTGTTGCGACCATCGACCTGCCAGCCAGGGCTCATCCCGCCGGGCAGCCGCAGCGGGTCGCCGAGTGCCGGCTGCTCACATTTGATGACGTCTGCTCCGAGATCACCGAGGATCGTCGCCACGAACGGGCCGGCGACTTGCGTGCCGACATCCAGCACGCGCAATGAATGAAGCGCCCGCAGGGTAGCAGTCATGCCTGGCTGAAGTTCTACGCCCGTTCCAAGCCGAAGGTGCGCGGCGGGCCGTAGGCGTCTCCCGACGACCCCAGGGCCGGGCTCAGGTCGATGCCGAAGCTTCGATATTTCTTGGAGATGCAGTTGACCGCGCCGCCGATCGTGTTGCGGCCGAACAGGGTGCCCTGGGGCCCGCGCAACACCTCGACACGCTCCAGATCTTCGATGTTGAATTTGGACCCCTGGATGTTCGACAGGTAGACGCCGTCGACATACACGCCGACGGTCGGCTGGAAGGCGGGGTTCGGATTGGGCTGCGAAACCCCACGCATGCTGATGGTGGTCCCGTATTGTGTCGTGGGATTGACGGCGATTTTGAGGTTGGCCACGGCCTCGCCGAGCGAGGCAACATTGGCCACCCCTTTCTCCCGTAAGTCGCCGCCGCTGAGCGCCGTCACCGCGACCGGAATCTCCTGTAGACTCTCTTCCCGTTCTTGCGCGGTAACGGTCATTTCTTCGATCTCCACCCCACCGGCGGCCGTTTCCCCCTTGGCTAACTGCGCTGCACTCAGCCCCGGCAACCGCAGGCCGGCAGGCGGGATCGCTCGCAACCATGTGGTCGATTCGACCCGTACCATGCCCCCTCCTTGCAGCCGTCGCGCAGATCTTGCGCCGCACGCTTGACGAGGCCTCTTGCGCATTGATCCGTCCCCCCTTTCACCCTAGCCCTTTCGGGACGGTGCCAACGACCTCTTTGGAAGCCAGGCGAGCGATCTCATCGTCTAAGAGTCCCAGTTCCCCGTGCAGGATTTCATAGTTGTGTTCGCCCAGCGTAGGCGCTCTGGATCGGTGGGCTCCCGTTGGCCCGATAGACTGGAGCCAGGGCCACCGGGCGTAGCGCCACACGCCCGTCCGTGGATGGTCGAGTTCTTGAAAGAACTTACGGGCGACCAGATTGGGTTCGCTGACTATGTTCGGCTGGGTGAGCACGATTGCCGCCGGAATCCCCGCATCCCTGAGTGCGGCGAGCACCGAATCCGCCGCGACCTGGCTTGTCCATTGGGAGATCAAACGATCGAGTTCGTCGTGATGGGCGCGCCTGCCGGCCAGTGAAGCAAAACGTTCATCCATCGCCCACGTCCTGACCGGGGGCATCTCCCGGAAGCGATGCCAATCGCTGTCATCCCTGATGGATGCCGCGACTGACTCGCCGCTCAAGCACGGATACACCCCTTGCGGCGCCATCGTGTCGGAGCGGTTACCCATTCGTCCCATGATTTTGCCGGTCATGGAATAGGCGATCACCTGTTCCCCGGTCATGCACCCCCCGACTTCGATCTGGGGCACCTCGATCATCTGAGCCTGCCCGGTTCGCTCGCGATAGTGCAAAGCGGCCTGCAACGCCACCAGGGCGTGCATTCCGACTATCGCATCGGCATACCCTCCGGGGTTCAAGGGAGGGCCGTCGGGGTGGCCGGTCACCCACGCCATGCCGCTCGCCTGCTCCAGGGGCATGGCAAAGCTGGTGTAGTCGCGCCACGGCCCCTCGAGGCCAAATCCCGGGAGGCGCAAGATAATCAAGTTTCGATTGATCTCTTTGAGGCGCGCTACACCAAACCCGAAATTATCGATCACTCGGGGCGAAAAGTTCTCGATGAACACATCGGCGCTCAGCACGAGCCGCTCAAAGATACGTTTCCCCTCCGGGTCCTCGAGGTTGAGCGTCAGGTCACGTTTATTCAGATTGGCGTGTTGCCAGATACTGCTGCGCTCGTACCAATCCGGGCCTTCTTGCGGATACGCGGTGTGATACCGGAATGCGTCCGGCCGTTGAATGGATTCTACCTTGATGACGTCGGCCCCGTATGCGCCCAGATAGCAACTCACATATGGCCCGGCCCAGAAAGCCCCCAGATCGAGCACGCGCAAGCCTTCGAACGGCAAATTGTTCGTGTTGCGGCGATCCGCGAGCGGCATCAATTCTCTGGGCGGCCATGGGTCCGACCCGGTCGCTGCGTTGTCCTCACCTAAGCGTGGAGCGCCCGTGCGCAGTGTTGCGGGAGTGAGTTCCATCCGATAGGGAAAACCGGGTTGAATGAAGTCGCCCCGAGGGTCTCGAACGAAGAAGGACCTCGCCTTGAATTGTGGGAGATTCAAAAGAGTCTTCCCATCGGAAATGGGCACGGCGGGGATGCGCATCGCCTGGCATAGCTCCACCACTCCTTCAACGGTCCGCTCCATGAGCCACGGCGCGATATCGCGAAAGAAGGCATCGAATTCCGCCCCGCCATAAGCGATTTCCAATTGCTTGGGGATGTACTCCGGCACGCCGAGCAAGTGGCAGCAATCGATGAAATGTTGACCGGTGAGCGCATTGATGCTGACCAGGCCGTCCTTGCATCGGACAACACCCGGAAGTGGGAAATACCGTTCCGCGGGTATTCCCCATCCCATTGCCTGTAACTTCTCAACATGGAGCCAAACCGCACCGATGCAGGACGTTAGACACTCTTGCTTGGACACGTCGACATTGATCGCCTTGCCGCCCGCGGACGCTATGGACACGGCGGTGAGCGCAGCCGTGGCGGCGTAGACACCGGCTGTGAAGTCCGCTATCCGGCCACCGGCCTGCACCGGCTTTTGGCTCGGAGTATGATGGTTGCTTACCCAGTTTGCCGCAGCCTGAACCGTGAGATCGGTGCCGGGCAGGTTCGAGTACGGT
>JAGDMS010000328.1 GCA_017860575.1 Deltaproteobacteria bacterium
AGACTTTCGAGCGGCTCCTTCACTTGCTTCTTGGCGATTTCCGTCAATTCACGCAGGTCGCGGTCGCCCGTAATCGACAGCAGCAGCACCGGGGTGAAATCCGGATCAAATTTGTCCACCACCGGCGGATCCGTCCCCTCGGGCAAGTCCTTCAGGATCGTCCCGATCTTGTCGCGCACGTCCTGCGCCGCGTCCTCGGGCTTGCGCTCGAGCAGGAACATGATGATCACGCGGGAGTACCCTTCCAGCGTCACCGACCGCATCTCGTCGATGCCGCTCACGGTGTTGACCGCTTCCTCGACGATCTTGGTCACCCGCGCTTCCATCTCCTCGGAACTCGCGCCCGCGAGCGTGGTGGTGACGGAGACGAGCGGGACGTCGCTTCTGGGGTACAAGTCGACCACCATGCTGCGGTAGGAGAAGATGCCCAGCACCACGAGGGCGGCGATCCCCATGGTCGCAAATACCGGACGGCGCACGGAGACGTCGGCGAGAATCATGCGCGCAACCTCCGCACCGTCGCCGTTCCGCGGCGCGGGGCGCCGCCGCCGAGGGCACGCAAAATGGCATGCGCCCCCTCCTGGTACACAGTCAAGTTGCCGCTGCCCTCGGTGACCCACTGCGTGATGAACGAGTCGATCGTCCCCAACAGAGACATCGCCAGCAGTTTCGGCTCCAGCCGGGGCAGGCTGCGTTCACGCACCGCCAGACGACAGAGTGCGGAAACGTCATTGAGGAATGCTTGCATGCAATCGAACACGCGCTGCCCGAACTGCGGCAGCACGTTCCATTCGAGGCCGTGGGACGCGGTGACGTACACGCGAAAGCCGCGTTCGTGCTCGGCGCAGTAGGTGAAGATGGCGTCCACCACAGCGTGGAGCTTGTCGAGGCCCGTCGTCGCCGCCGCCCCGTGCTCGCGGATGCAGGCGCGCAGGTCCTCCATGCGGCGTTCCAGCAGCGCAGTGTAAAGGCTCTCCTTGCTGCCGAACAGATTGTACAGGGTGCCGACGGACACCTCGGCGCGCCGGGCGATCTCGTCCACCGAGGCGCCGTGAAAGCCATGCACCGCCAGTACCGCTTCCGCGGCCGTGAAGATGATCTCCTGGCGCAGGGCCAGTTCACGCTGCTTGCGAGAGGGGACAATCATTGGTTGAACCACCGTTCATATAATGAACGATCGTTCAACCTTAGCCGACAGTCACGGGACCGTCAAGGCGGCGTCACCCATTTCATTCGAGCAGTGGCCGTGTGGCGACGGGGTCGATCGCAGTGGGCTCGGGCGCTTCGGCCACGCACACAGCCCGCGGGACGCGGGTGACGGTGCCACCCGGGCGTTCAGTCAGAAGGAACGCCCACGTCTGCGCGCCGGTCAATCTCCAGCGGCCGCCGCAGCGTAATCGTGATCGGCCGTGAAGAACGCAATGGCAAACTGCACGAGTGCCGGAAAGAACGGGGGGCACTCCTGCTTCGCCAGGCGGGCCTGCATCCGCGGCAGCCACTTACACAGGTGCCGCGCCAGGAAGTCGCGTTCGGCCCGCAACAGCGACGACGGGTCGCCCCCCTGCTGTCGCAGTTCCGTTTCACGGAAGGTCAGATAGTGGAGGAATTCGAGCTCCGTGGTGATGTGGTCGGGCAACTCGTGCATCTCGGGGGACATACGCAGGTGGAAGAAGTTGTAGAAGCGCGTCGCGTCCTCCATGTTCTTCATCCGGTCGCCGATGTAGACGCCGCCGTAGAGCGGACACGGCGGGCCGGCGGCGCCGACATCGAACAGGCGGATGTATTCCGACTCGAAGTCGGCATAGGCGATACTGCTACCCTGGAGGTCGAGCCGCGGGACAACCCCGAGGTCGTAGGGCAATCCCGCGCACGTGCCGGCCACCGCGGCGGCGAATGTGCCGTCCGCGATGGCCGTGAAGAAGTCCTCGTCCGGAAAGGCGAACGCCATCCCCAGCAATTGATACAACCGCGAGCGGTTGGCGGTACCCGGCTCGGCGGCCGTATCCAGGCTGGGCAGTTCCATCGTCATACCTTGCGCGGCTCGAGTTCGGCCGGGTCCTTGGTAAACGGCCCGAACAGACTCTTCCACTCGTACGCGATCAGCGTGTCGAGGATCTCCGACTTCCCGCCCGCTTTGGTCTTGGCCATCTCGGCCTTGAGCGTCTCCAAGGCCTTTTCGACCTTGTCGCCGAAAAGATACTTCAAGTAGTCGGTCGGAATGCGCGGCTTGGACTCGTCGATATTGCCCTCCGCGTCGAAGCGTGGCGGCGAAATGGGCGGCACATAGTAGACATTGGGCTCCGTACCCGCCTCCGGATGCAGCGGCAAGGCCACCTCCCACTTCTTCACGAGCTTGTAGATCGGACCGCTCTCGTCATCGAGGAAGCCGACGAAGCGCAAGCGTCCCGGACATTGCCGGGCACACGCCGGTGCCACCCCTTTCTCAATCCGCGGGTAGCAGAAAATGCACTTCTGGCCGATACCCTTGACGTGGTTGAAGTAGATCTTCTTGTACGGGCACGCCTCCATGCAGAAGCGATAGCCCTTGCAGCGCTCTTCACTGATCAGGACGATGCCATCCTCTTCGCGCTTGTAGATGGCGTTGCGCGGGCAGGCTTCGAGGCATGCCGGATTGGTGCAGTGGTTGCAGATCCGCTGCAGGTAGAAGTAGAAACTGTTCGGATACTGCCCCGCGCCCTGGTCCTCGTCCCAATTAGGTCCCCAGTCGGGACTCCCCGAGGGTTGCAGGTGCACCGTGTTGCCCTTGCCGCCGTAGAAGACCTCGTCATAATTAAACTCCCAGGCGTCGCCAAAATCAGCTCGCGTGGGCAGCTTACCAGCCTGCGGTTCCTCGTTGTGGAACCCGCCACCCATCTTTTCCCAATCACGCGGTGTCCCCTTACCCGGCTGCGTGTTCACCGTGGCCCACCACATATATTCCATGCCTTCTTCGCGGGTCCACAGCGTCTTGCACGCCACCGTGCACGTCTGGCAGCCCAGGCACTTGTTCAGGTCAAACACCATCGCCACCTGCCGTTTGGACTTCTTCAGCAGCGCCTTTTGGTTCTTCGCCTCCGCGGCCAGCTGCTTGGCGCGCGCTTGTTTTTGTTCTTCGGTCGGGGTTGGCTGCTCAGCCATGGTCTCTCTCCTTCACCAGCAGGGTTCGCTCACGCCTCCAACGTCAGCTCGCGCCACTCTTTTGAAAACGACTTGATGCCACCGCGCTCGCCGTTGCTGCCTTCCCATACGGCAAAGCCGATCTTCACCGCCTTGCCCGGCGCCAGTTGCACCGATTCCTCTTTGTCCTCGGCCACAACGAGCGGTCGTGCGAAGACCACCGCCCACGCACCCTGGCCCCATTGCGATTTCGTCTGGATCGCGCACTTCTTCGAAAACACCGTGCTGCCGAGGCCCCGCGCCACCGTGTTGTGCGGCACGTCTTTCAAATCGGCACGCCAGAACCAGGCGTTCACCGGGAATTCCTTGCTCCCCATTTCGTCGATCGGCGGATCACCGCCGCTCAGGGGGATCAGGATCCCACATCCGTCGGGGAAAACATTGTTGTCGGTGATCTCCGTGTTCTTGTTGGCGTCCTCCCAGGTCAGCCGGAAGAAGACGTCGGTACCGTTGTGCACCGCTTGAACCATCAGGTTCTTGACCTTGCCGATCTGTTTGGCGTCACGGCTGGCCTTGATGTACTCGGAGGGCTGATTGGCCAGCGGCGTGGCATCCATCTTCAGCGCCTCACCGGTGATCTTCGACCACTCCGCCGCCGTCGGATTGAGCAGTTGGTCACGCGTTGCCGTTACTTTCTTGCACTGCATGTGCGATTCCTCCTTTACGTCTCCAAGGGTGGGGCAGCTGCTCCGGCCGCACGGATGCGGGCCAGCAAACCGGCCAGGCCGACCTCAACCAGATGCAGGGCCACCAACGCGGCTGCCGCGTACGTCAGCCAATCGTGCAGGGCCCTGGACCCTTCCAGGACCGAGGGGGGAAGCAACCGTTTGTCCCAGATGGCGAACCCTGTCACCGTGAACACGACACTGACGAGACACGTGACCCCCATATGCAGGCCTTGCCACAGCGTTCTGAGGGTGCGCTGCGCCGGCGCGGCAAAGATCGCACGCGGGCCGCAGGCCAGGACCACCACGACCGGAAGCACCGCAAAGGCCACGCCGCCCCAACGGTGCGCGTCACGAATGAGTTGGGAGTACCCGCCCGTCAACGCGGCACGCAGCCCCGGCACGAAGAGCAACAGGCCGGTGAGCAACAGCACGGTGAACGTGACGAGATGGACCGTATGCAATAACGGCCGTGCCAGCGCCACCGCCATCCCTCGCCTCATGCGTCCCCCACTGCGGCCGCAGGCCGCGCCGCCATCCCCACGGTGAGGCAGCGCTCCACCACGTCGATCACGTGCCGTTTCACGCGATTGACGAACCCCTTGCTGCTGGTGTCGCCGCACCAGACCGGCGCCAGCACCGGTGCGGAGGTGAAGAAAAACACCACCATCCCGCCAATGCCCAGGACCAGGGCCACCGGGTCGATCGGAGCAAAGACCTGCGTGCGTTGGCCGTCGACCACGAAACCGACGACCAGGTTCAACAATCGCTGCGGCTCGGCCACCTGCTGGTACACACCGGGCGCATCCTCAATCGATTGCCGCAAGAGGATTTTCGTCCGCGCCGGACGTGCAGCGACCATGTCCACATAAGCGTCGATCGCCGCCCGGACCTTCTCCAGCGGGCTGGCCTGCGACTCGAAGATGCGCAGCGTGGTCTCCTCGCTTTCGCCGAGGCCACGCTGCAGCACGGCACGGTAGAGATGCTCTTTGCTGGGGAAATAATGGAACAGCGACGCTTTCTGGATGCCGACGTTTTGTGCGATGAGTTGCAGCTTGGTGCCGTCGTAGCCGCGTTCGCCAAAAAACGCCTCAGCGACTTCCAGGATTCGCTCCCGCGTACTTCGTTCACCCACCTGGACCATCGGTAACCCAAACCTACCAAACGGTCGGGAGGCAAACAGGACTAACATCAGCCGCCCGCATGACCAACATCACGTCTCGACTATTTGAGTTCGCCCCACGCATCAGTACTCGATCTTGGTCCAGTCGGTCTGTTGCTCCTGGGCCTTCCGCGCTTCGTCCACCTCCTGCTCCGCCTGCAGCGTCACTTCCGGGGGTTCAACCATGCCCATCATGTAGATGGTGATATCCTCGATGTCCTCTTTCGGCTTCTCCACTTTCGGATCGCCCTCGACGGTGTAAAAGACGGTGGGCATGCGGGTCTGGGCCCCGGCGATCTGCTTCGGCCGCGCCATGAAGTCGCGCATCCACTCCGGCCGCAGGCGCTTCTTCGCCAGCGTCAGATTGATCGAGAGATCCTCCGGGTCGACCCCTTCGGGCAGCCCTTGATCGAGCGAGGTGGGGTGACACTGCACGCACTTGTAGTGCTTGAAGCGTCGCACGCCCCGTTTGAAGCGATCCTCGGGGATACTTTCTTTGGAGATGTACGTATACGGATTGATCGTGTTGGTTCGGGCCGCAAAGCCCTCCAGCA
>JAGDMS010000329.1 GCA_017860575.1 Deltaproteobacteria bacterium
CGCCACGCTTTGGGCATGCGCCCAGCCCGGTTCACCGGGCTTCGTCGTCTCAGCCGGGGGATTTCATCCCTCGGCCGTAGGGGAGAAAATCCGCAGCCGGCTGCGGCGGCCATGTGTCAATGTCAACCGAATATTCGAGATTCAATAGGGGACTGGCGGCGGGGTGTGAGCCGTGAACGAAATCAGGTTAAGATGTCCGAAATTATGGCCGTACCGAAGGGCGAAGAGCATCCGATTCACGACAAGGTGCTGCGTTTCATCTCCGACCCGGCAGCGGCGACGTTCGAGACGTTGGCGCTCGAAATCTTCGCCCACCAGTTCGAATGCGTTCGGGCGTACCGCGACGTCTGCGAACGCCGAGGGGCGACACCGGCGACGGTGCGCGAGTGGCGGGACATTCCTCCGGTTCCGGCGTTGGCGTTCAAACACGTCGATCTCGGCTGCGCGGAAGCGCGGCGCGTTTTTCTCACTACGGGCACGACCGCTGGCGCGGAGCGACGCGGCCGGCACGGGATGCCGGACCTGCGACTCTACCACGCGGCCGCCATTGCCGGCATGAAGGAGTTCTTGTTCCCGGATGTTGAGACGATACGGATCCTCTCGTTGGTTGCTGCAACTGCGGAATGTCCCGAGTCGTCGTTGGCGCAAATGATCACCTGGGCCATGGAGCGGTTCGGCCGTGTTCCCGGCAGCGACGTCTTTGTTCGCGGCGGACAGCTCGATGTCGCCGGCTTCATCGCGGCGCTGCGCCAGAGTGAACGGGACGGCGTGCCGGTGTGCATCATGACCACCACCGGTGCGTTGGTACGGTTCTTCGACTACTGTCGTGCGCAGGGTGTCGTCTTTCGCCTGCCACACGGCAGTCGCGTGATGGATACCGGCGGCAGCAAAGGGGTAGGGCGCTCGCTGTCCGCCGCCGGTGTGCTGCATGCCTGCTGGAACATGCTGGCCGTTCCCGGCTACTTCTGCGCCAACGAGTACGGCATGACGGAACTGTCGTCGCAGTACTACGACACCGTCATCCGCGATCGCTGCGCCGGCCGCCTCGCGCGCCGTGTCAAGGCGGGCCCGCACTGGTTGCGTCCCGTGGTGCTCGATCCGGGAAGCCTGCGGGAAGTCCACGCCGGTGCGCCCGGTCTGCTCTGCCATTTCGATCTGGCCAACGCGGGCACGGCCGTTGCGGTGTTGACCGAGGACATTGGCCACACGGTCGAGAACGGCTTTATCATCACCGGCCGCATTGCCGGTGCCGAAACCCGCGGTTGCTCGCTAGCCTTGGCGGACTTCGTCGCCTGACGGAGTCCGTTCGGCTCCCCAACCCCCGTCCCCTGCTCCCCTCACCTGCGCGTAGGACCGAACGTGCGTTCGTTCTCCCGTGCATCCTCTTCCAGTTCCTTGGCCCAGTTTCGGGAGCGCCGTGGTGCGGCGCGGAACTGGGTGAAAAGGTCACGGGCCACTTCGGTGCGATTGATCCCTTCCGGAGCCAGCATGATGTCCACCTGGGCGCCGGCCATGTCGAAGGCGCTATGCACGACGGTGTCCGAATCCATCTCGAACTCGGCCAACAATTGCCTGATGACCGCGGCGTTGGTGCCGAAGCGCTTGGCCACCTGGTGGATGTTCTGGAAGCGATAACCGCCGTCCTCGGTGATGCCGAGGTGATAGGCGCAGAACAGCGCAAACGGTTCGATCCCGTGGCGCTGGGCCAGGCCGGACGGTTGCGGCGGTCGAGTCGATGATTGCGCTGACGCCGGCTCGTGCCGGTCCTGCTGATGCCGGTGCCGCCGTCTGTTGTCCGGATACATGCAGTCACTGACTAGCGGGCCGGTTCCCCGCGTGCAATCGAATTGGCAGCGGTCTAGCCCCAAGCCATTAGCCATATGCTATATGCGGGGCCGATGACGACCCAAGTCCACGTTCCGATCTTGACCAGCGTGTTATTGGACCTCCTGCAGCTCCGGCCCGGTGCACGCTGCATAGATGCCACCATCGATGGCGGAGGACACACCGCGGCGATACTCGAGCAGACGGCGCCGGACGGGAAGGTGTTGGGCATCGACCGGGACCCCGAGCTGCTGACTGCCGTGCGGCAGAGGCTGGCCGACGCCGTGGACGCGGGCCGTCTGCTGCTGGCGGTGGGAAACTTCCGCGCGCTGACCCGCATCGTGACGGTCCGGCACTTCGCGCCGGTGCAGGCGATCGTCTTCGACCTCGGTTTGAGTTCGTTCCATTTCGACGTCAGCGGGCGCGGCTTCAGCTTCATGCGCGACGAGCCGTTGGACATGCGGTTTGATCCGGACGACACCGGCACGGAGACGGCCGCGGAGATCGTGAACTCCCGCAGTGCGGAAGAGTTGACGGCGATCTTCGGCAACTTCGGTGAGGAGCGCTTTGCCGGGCGGATTGCGAGAGCCATCGTCGCGCAACGCCAGCGGGCCCCGCTGCGCACAACGCGTGAACGACGAGCTCGACGCCATCAGCGACGCCCTGCCGCAGGCCCTCTCCCTGCTCGCCCCGGGCGGACGGCTGGCGGTGCTGGCATTCCATTCGCTGGAAGACCGCATGGTGAAGCAGTTCTTCGTCGCCGAGCGGCAAGCGGGTCGGGTCCGCATCCTCACCAAGAAGCCGCTGCGTCCCAGCGCAGCGGAGATCGCGAGCGGGGCGCGACTGAAGGTGTCGAGCTCCGCTGATCTCGGAGTTGGCGCCCGGCCGAAACAGACCTCCCGACACACGGCATTCCGCGTTCCCCCTTTCCGCTCTGCGACGAATCCAATCTGTATATGGCGGTTGTCCTGGGCGTCGGCACGCGAGTTCTGACTGCACTACGACATTGCAGTGGACGCGTATGCGCCGCGTCGCTGAGACAAGCGAGATGATTAGCCAAGCCGTCAACCGGAAGCGTTTTCCGATGCAAACGCAGACGGTGAACGAAAGGTCTCCCCCTGCGGCGGCGAAAACCAATCGTATCGGGGGACACGGAGGGCAGACCCCTGCAAGGTGTACAAGATCAACCGGAGCGCTTCGCTGCCACGGCCCGAGCCGACGGCGCGTAGCTCAACTATGTGCGCACTGCTGCTTGCCGGAACGTCGAACCGTACCCATGCGCCGCGACGTTCGGGGGCCACAGGCGGTCCGCCTAAGCTGATCTCGACCCCTTCGTGGTCTGACCATAGTTGAAACGCGGTGTCGGTGTCCTGCGGCGCCAGTACGGCCGACCATATGTGGTGTGCTGCTCCCGTGCACAAAGGTTGCGCTGAAACACCATCAAAATGGTGAAACAGGAAAGGTTCAACACCCAAATAGCTTACTCTGCCTGGAGAATCGGAGCACTCGACTCGGTGGAGCCAGCCGTGGACTGGCACTCGATACAGATCGGCTGGGTTGAGCCGAACTGGTTGGCGCGTCCCCACTCTGTCGACAAGTTCGACCGCGGCGCCACCCGCGAGGCATGCCCGATGCAGGCCGGCGGCAAACCACGGCTGCTGATCGGCGGGCAATTGCCGCACTGAAATCCCATCAATCTCGAGGTCGCCTTCCCGCACGTTCGTCACCCGCTTGGGCGCTGCCAGCATCAGTGCGCCACATTGGGGCCTTTCAGGATTCGGGGGCTTCGAGATGCGAAGCTCGTCTGGTGCCAGCCGCACCGACACGCCGATCGGCCGCCCGAGCCGGTCGACAAGCACGCGCAAGCTATTGCCGGGGAGTGCCTCCTCGAGTTGCCAGCGAAGATCCGCCCAGTTGCCGTCGAAAATCAAACCTCGGAATTGGCCTGCCCAATTCTCCGGCAACCAGTCGGCGTATGCGAATCGTTGCACCAGCCCTTTTCGGATCTGATCGTAATTTAGGAAGGTCACGGCTTCTGGCACCGCAGTGGTAAACGTTTGTCCCATCGTGGTCAGGCTTGTGACTTCCCTCGCCAACTCCGCAGTCATGCCGCCGAATTCTCCGGCGTCGTTGGGGGTGTTCCAAGCAGGCCCAAAATAGAACAGCACGGATTGGCACGCGCCAACGACCACGACCACCGTGAATAGTAACAAGACCGCCAGGCGGCCGCATCGTCGACGCGGAACCAAAAAAGACAGTCGGTCAAGGGCGTTTCCGATCAGAAGATAGACGGCGGGAATAACCAACATGCTGCGATGGCTGTTTGCGGCACCGCTCAGAATGGAGGGCAGTAGACCGATGGCGAACAATGACGCCATCACTGGTTGCGCAAACCGGTTCAGACGAACGACGCTGTCGGCGAAACCCAATATCATCAGCAATTCCAACAGCCACGGAAGCATGGCAGCCCTGCTGTGTGCGATCACACCATGCGCCCCACCCACACCAAGCCGGAACATCAGTAGATGATCGCGAACCAGGTTGACCATCCGATGCCACGCGTCGGACGCGCTCATCGGCGTTCCAAATACGAACAGCCCAAATTGTATAGGATTGAATAGGTAGCCCCGGCCGTCGGGCCGCGCCAGCATCGGTGCAATTGTTGCGAGCGTGGTCAGCAAAATCAGACCGAGGATTGCTGTGCGGCGACCGTAACGGCGCCGGTCAGCGAATTGCGCGAACACGAAGATAGGGACGAGCGCTGCGGGTGCGGCGCGAACAACCACATAGTGGTAGAGCACGATGCCCAGCGCGCTTCCCGCCAGCAACGCTGAAGACCATCGCAGCCTGCGTGCTGCGTCAATGGCGAACGCCAGAAACAAAACCTGAGGCAAAGTGATCTCGGTGCCGAACAGGACTTCGCTGTAGAGCAGATGATACGGTGATGCCACAAGTAATGCTGCCGCTGCGAGAGATGCCGTCGGTGTCAACAGTAGCGACGCGAGAACATAAAATGCGACTACGGAGAGCGCGCCCGCGATCATCGCATAGACATGGGCCACGAAAACACCGGGGCCAAAGATGGCTAGCAGCGGCCCAAGCACCAGGCAGGGGAAATCGGTGTGGGCAACGGTTCCAACTCTGAACGCGCTCAGGATGCCACCGAGATCGGCGATGCAATCCAGACATTTCTTGGCTTCGTCCGCAGCGAGCCCCACCGGGCCCGCTGCGGGGGCGGCCATTCGAAGCAATAGGGCCGCCAGTGCTAGGAGCCAGAGAGGTGTGGCACCCAACACGCTTTGGTCGGAACACGCCGGGTCATAGCGGCCAATTAGAAGAAAACACAAAAAGGCCGTCAGCAGAGCAACCGCGTAAGCCGGGAAGACCGTGCCTTCCTGGAAGACTCGAACAATCCAGCCGGCCGTTCCTGCCAGGATTATGGCGCACGCTAGGGATCTCCACGCCTGTGGGGAGGCGGTCACCGTACTGACCGTCTCGGTCCGTCTCAAGCGGAGGAGTAACGTAAAAGCGATCACGTACCATGCGAGAAGGCCCGCTGCCTCAAATGCGAGCGGGCGAGGCACAGGCATCCACATGGTGCGAGCTTCTTCTCACATCGTCGAGCGTGCAGTCAACGATACCGCGACGGAAGTGTTGCCCACTGCGCGTCCTTGGGCCTCCACGTGTTCGCCGTAATCAGCCTACCCGACAGCCTCGATCGCCATCGGTACAGGCAGCTCACTTCGTTCCCGCCAGGTAGTCAGCCAGGATGCCGCGGCTGTGCTCGTCGTCGTGGCAGTAGGCGCACAAGTTTTCCCAGTTGCTGCCGTCGGGTGGGTTGTTGTTGTGGTTGCCGTCGCGGTGGTGGACGGTGAGCAGGTGGAGGTTGGACTCGTCGAATTCGCGCGCGCACTTGGCGCAAATCCAGCCGTGAATTTCCAGCGACCGGGCGCGGTAATTTTGTTGGCGTGTCTGGGCCGCCGCCCGTGCCGTCTGGATGATCTCCTCGGCGTTGGTCTTTGGGCCCCCCGGGCGACGATGCCGGCTGGGTCGAAAACTGCGGGTCATGCGCCAATACTATACCCGCGAGCATCGGTGCCGGCCACTGCAGCGCGCCAGAGCAGTGGCTCTTGGATATTTGAAAGTCTGACTTGCAATTATCTAAGCGCCTGGAGGCGCTCAGGCAAGCATCGGAGCGGTGGAAGACCATCCCGGTCGAGAACTTGGTGGTGCACAGTGGTGCTGAGACGCAGCGACGCAGCACCGCCACCTTCCTGTCCTGGTCGGACATCGACCGTCACCGGTGGCTGAGCGAATGAAGCGTTGCGGGAGCCGTTCCACGCCGCCCCCACATCATATTGCGATCGACTGCGGTATCTGCGATAGAAACGCAACACGCGATCAGTCGCCTCGTGAAGCGTTTGCATGGAAGCAGGCCCCCTGGTGGGAACGATTCCCCGATGAATACCATCTTTGTTGCGCTGCCGGTATACAATGAGGCGGCACGCTTGAAGACCTTGCTCGAGCGTATTCGTGCGACGTTGGATGACCGCGCCTATCGCATCGTGGCGGTTGACGACGGCAGCCGCGACGGCAGCGATGTCATCCTGGCGCAGGAACGCGAGCGACTGCCGTTGGAGGTCATCACCCACCCGGTCAACCGCGGGCTGGCCGAGACCTTGTACGACGGTCTACGCTGGGTGGCCGACCATAGCAACGATGACGACGTGGTGGTGACCATGGACGCCGATGACACGCACGATCCAACGTACATCCTCCCCATGCTGGCGAAGATGGACCAGGGGTGCGACGTGGTCATCGCCTCCCGCTTTCAACCCGGTGCGACGGTGGTGGGTGTGCCGCCGCACCGTCAACTGTTCAGCTTGGGCGTCCTGCTGCTCCTGCGCGTGTGCCTGCCGATACCCGGCGTGCGTGATTATGCGTGCGGGTACCGTGCCATCCGGGCACGTGCGCTCAAGGCTGCTTTTGCTCGGTTCGGCGAGCGCCTGCTCGATTTGCGGCAATGGGGCTTCATTTGCACGGCTGAGTTGCTCTGGAAACTCCGTGCGGCAGGGGCCCGCTGCGGCGAGGTCCCATTTGATCTTCGCTACGATCTCAAGGAGAGCGTCAGCCGCATGCGCGCCGGCCGGACGATCAGTGGTTACGGGCTCCTGGTCTGGAAGCGCTGGACGTCACCCGAGTGGCGGCCTGGTGCTGATCGCGGCACGAGCCGGTCCGACGCGACCGGGGTCTAGCGAAGCGGCAATGCCCCGCTCCCGTTGATGATCACCCGCGACTCTGCCATCTAACATCCATGCAGCGGCGCGGTGTGCAGTGGGGTGCGCTTTTCGTGGTGGTGGTCCTTGCGACCGCCCTGCGCGTGTATCAGCTCAAGGAGGTGCCGGCGGGGCTGTTCTGTGACGAGGCGGCGCTCGGGTACAACGCCTGGGCCATCGGTACCGCCGGCATGGACGAGAACGGCAAATCCTTTCCGCTCTACGTGTGGTCCTTCGGTGGCTACAAGAATCCCGTCTACATCTATTCCGCCATCGTTCCAATCAAACTGCTCGGCCTCGACGAGTTTAGTTTGCGGCTCACGTCGGTGCTGTTCGGCGTGGGCACGATCATCGCCATCTTCTTTCTCGGTCGCGCCCTGTTTTCCCCCTGGGTCGGGCTGTTTGCGGCCTTTTTTCTCACGGTGTGTCCGTGGCATCTGCATTTCAGCCGTGTCGCCTTCGAGCTGATCTCGTTTCCCTTCCTGTTCATCGTCGGCTTCACGCTGCTGGTGCGTTTCATCGACGGCCGCCGGACGTTGCCGGCCGCGATGTTTTTCTTCAGCCTGTGTTTGTACGCGTATGCCATCTCCGCGGTCTTCGTGCCGCTGTTCTTGATCGGGTTCACGCTGCTGTATCTGCCGATGCTGTTGCGGCGGTGGCGCCAAACGCTGCTGGCCGCCGTGGTGGTGATTGCCATGGCCATGCCGGCGGGCATCTTTTATCTGCAGCACCGGGAAGCCACGCAGTATTTTCGCAACACCACATCGCTCAGCACCAACGTGACCTGGCGCGACCAGGCGGTGCGCTTCGAGCGGAACTATCGCGAGTTCTTCAATCCGACGTTCCTGTTCCACAACGGCGACCCGATCTCCCGTCATGCCGTGCGCGGCTTCGGGGAGTTGTTGCCAGTGTTTGCGCCCTTCCTGGTCCTGGGCATCTTGGTCGCGGCGCTGTATC
>JAGDMS010000330.1 GCA_017860575.1 Deltaproteobacteria bacterium
AGGCCTGCGGTCATTCCTCTGGGTCGGTCGTTGCCGGCCGACTCTAGCGACACACCCGGAGGCAGCGCGGGCCACGCGTCCCTCCTGTCGGTCTTGCTCCAGGTGGGGTTTGCCGAGCAGGTCCGTCACCGGACATGCTGGTGAAGACTCACCTTTTCACCGACTCCTTCAGCCATGCCGAAGGCCGTCTCTTTTCTGTGGCACTTTCCCCCGATCACCCGGGGCCGCCGTTAACGGCCACCTTTGCCCTATGGAGTCCGGACTTTCCTCCCGTGCCGGATAATCCCGACACAGGCGACCGCCCGACCTCCTCCAACCCACGTCAGGTTTTTAGCGTGGGATATCGGTTTGGTCCAGCCGTTCTGGACGCCAGAACAGGATCCGATGACAACTCGGGCACAGCCGCACATCGCGAGCGCGCTGCAACTCATTGAAGAATTGGGGGGGCAGGTTCATGTGACAACCAAGGCAAGTGCCATTGCGCACTTCGACCACAGCGGTGCCACCTCGGCGATCAAAGATCTGCTCGTATTTTACCCGAAGGCCGCGATCAAGCGTTGCCGCCACCTGGGTGCGACCCACCCGCTCCCCCTCCAATTCACTTCTCAGCTGGTGCAGGCGTGCCTGTCGCTCGGCCATCTGCGACGCCGCTGTCGTCTCGAGGTCGCGCAGCGATGACTCCGCTTGCTGCGCCGCGGCGGTCTTCGTCTCAAGCGACTCAAACACGCCCAACAGCTCCTCTTCCGCCTGTTGGGTCGTTTCTTTTCCAACCTCGATCTCGCGTCGCAGGGCCTGCAGTTCCTTCTCGTTGCGCACGCGGTTCAACCGCATGCGCCGATCTTTCATCTTTTCTTCCTCGTCCGCAATGTGAGCTTCGATCTGGCGGCGGCGTGCCTCGTCGGCATCGCGCTCCGCCTGTGCAGTGTGCGTGTGCGCTCGCTGCCGCACGATCTCGGTCTCGAGCTCTGCGATCTCCCGCTCCAGGGTTTGGACGAGTTCGCTCTTCTCACGCAGTCGACGGTCAATCTCCTGCAATGCGAACAATCGATCTATCGGGGATTCTGCGGGATCACTCAAAGCGTTCTTCCACTGCGTTCATACCAGTGGGCCCACCAGGATTCGAACCTGGGACCTACCGGTTATGAGCCGGCGGCTCTGACCAAGCTGAGCTATGGGCCCGTGGCGCAGCTCACATGCCGGTAACGCAACCGACCTCTTGCTAGTGGCAGCATCGGGCCGAGAAATCAAGCGCCAGCGCCCTGCCGGCACGAAAAAACAGTTACTCATTCCGAACTTCCTTCCGCCGCAAAAGTTCGTTCTTTTGCGCCAGCGCCTCACGATAGCGCTGATCATCGCCCTGTGCCTCTGCCTCGCGCAACCGGGTCACGACAGCTCTCCCCTCCGCGAGCCGCGCCCGATTCTCAATGCGCTCGATGCAGTCTCTGGCGGTCTGCACACGGTCGCCCACCGCCACAGGGCCCTCTCCGAGCAGGGCCGCCGTGATCCGATCAGCCAGCGCTGGCGGAAGCGTATCGATAACGGCGTTGGCGCTCTGCGCACGGTTCCACGCCTCGATCAACACCTCTCCAGCTTCGGCGAGAGCGCGGTTGCTAAACGCCTTGAGGACACCACGATGCGCGACCAACGACGCGACCTCGCGGTCGAGCGCCATGGCCTCCAACAAGGTCGCCTCTTCCGGACGGACGGGGGCCGCCAGGCGCTGTGGCGCCGGAGCCTCCGGCTTCGGCGTGCCCGACGACACCGAGGCCGCGGCGCGCATGTCGCGGAACAACGATTCGTCAACCCCCAGACGCTGCGCCGCCTGCCGCGCCAGCAAATTGAACTGAAAGGCATCACGCAGGCGGCAAATCACCTGGCCCGCCCTTTCCGCCGCACGCGCACGTTCGGGCAGACTCGCGCCCGGACCGGGATCGATGCGCTGCAGGAAAAAATCGGCAAGCGGGACCGCTTGCTGCAGCAGGCGCCGCGTTGCCTCCGTACCGTGCTGGCGCACGTAGTCGTCAGGATCGACCCCGTCAGGCAGGAACGCCCCAAGACCCCAGACGCCCGCATCGACGCAGACCGCGAAGGCGCGGGCTGCCGCCTCTTGACCGGCACGATCGCCATCGAAGAAGGCCACCACTTCCGGCGCAAACCGGCGCGCCAGTCGCAGTTGCGCCACACTCAGCGCCGTTCCCAGACTGGCCACGACGTAACCGATCTCCGCGCCCACCAACGCGAGCGCATCAAGATAGCCTTCGACGATAACCACCCGTTGTGCCGCGTCGATCGCTTTGCGGGCCTCGAACAGGCCGTACAGCACCTGCCCTTTGTGGAATACGGTCGATTCAGGTGAATTGAGGTATTTGGGATGGTCGCTGCCAAGGGTACGACCGCCGAAACCAACGATCCGTCCGCTCCCATCGCGGATCGGAAATGTCACCCGTCCGCGAAAGCGCTCGTACCATCCCCCCTCGGAGCGCCGACCGATGAGCCCCAACTCCGCGGCCCGCTGTTGCCGTTGCCCGGTGAGACTCCGCACCAGGCCAGCGCCGTTCGGCGGACAAAACCCCAAGCCATACTGGTCAATCACCGCCGCTTGCACGCCGCGTTTCTCCAGGTAGCCACGTGCCGCTCCGCCGACGGCCGCGCGGAGGGCCTGGCGGAAGTGCCGCTGCGCGAGCTCGTTCACATCGAAGAATGCTTGGCGCTCCGCTCCGGCAGGATCGCGTTCGCCACGTTCGGGCAGCTGCACCCCGGCACGGCGCGCCAGTAGCTCAACCGCCTCGGGAAAACCGATGCGCTCGGCCCGCATGACGAAGGTGAACACCGTCCCGCCAGCCCCGCATCCGAAGCAATGGAACAGACCGCGCTCCTCATTGACGGTAAATGACGGCGTCTTCTCGGAATGAAACGGGCACAAACCGAGAAAGTTCCGGCCCGCTTTTTTCAGGCTGACGTGGCCCGAAATCACCTCGACAATACTCAGGCGCTCCCGAATCGCTTGTAGCGTATCGTCAGGGATCTTTCCGGCCATCACCGTATCTACTTGTTTCTCTGCGCCTCCGGTTGCGCTGCGGTCTGCAGCGCAAAACGGACGGCATCGCCGGCCGTGTTCACCAGCGGGCGACCGATCACGGAGTTCATGATCTGCGCATCAAGATCTGGAACGAGAGGGAACAGGTGCAGGAAGAGCAGGAGCAGGCCGAGAATGGCCGCGCCCTTGCCGGCGCCGAATGCGGCGCCCGCGAGCCGATTGATGCTCCGCAAGAATAGCGCGCCGGCGAGTCGGTCGAACAGCACCCCGACCAGATTCACCAGCGTGTGGACGATGAGGAAGATCGTGACGAACGCAACGCCAGCATCGACGGGTGCCGGGATGCGGAAACGCTGCTGCAGCAGGCCCCCGCCGAGCGCGGCAAACTGCGTAGCCATTGCGATGCCACCAACCAACGCGATCAATCCGAAACTTTCACGGAAGAATCCCCGCCAGTAGCCACGGAGCGCCCACAGCAGCAAGAGGAAAACCAGCACCAGGTCAACAGCGTTCATCCGAGTGCTCACCTGGTGTCCGGCGCCGTAGATTCATGCGATCACGCACTGCGTACCGCTCGGCGGAGGAATCGCTTTTTCGCCGCCAGGGCCTTCCTCTTGCGGCGGACACTCGGCTTTTCATAGTGTTCACGTTTTCGGAGCTCGGCCAAGATACCGGCCTTTTCACATTGTTTCTTGAACCGCCGAATTGCGCTTTCGATAGGTTCGTTGTCTTTCACTCGAACCCCCGCCATGCAACACTCACCCCCTTTCCACTTCGGGATGAACGCACGCCACAGCGACCATACGGGACCCCGTAATTCCTGGTGCGAAACCCGGTTACTCTAGTAGTTTCACTCTCTGTGTCAAGCTGCGTGGCTGGCCGCGCGGTCGCTGCGCTCAGCCGCTCCCGGTGCGGGGATACACGCGTCGAATGAAGGGCGCTAGCCATCTCCATTGCCTCAAACTCACCGCCTATGCCATACGGAACCATGGCCACCATGTGGTTCGAGCTGACCGTGGAGGTGCCAGCTGCTAGCAGCGACGCCGTCGCCAACTTCCTGATCGAAGCCGGCGCTCCCGGGCTACAACTCGACGACCGTGGCGGCACCGTGTGCCTCGTGGCGCACTACACGGAGGCGCCACCGGTCGAATTTCTCCGCCATTACTGCGCGGACCTCGGCGTGTCGCTGAATCGGGATGCAATCGGGATACGGCAGATCCGGTCAGAAGACTGGGCCGAAAACTGGAAGCTGCACTTCCCGCCCCAACCCGTCGGCGCGCGCCTCTATGTCTGTCCTCCATGGGATGCGACAGCGCCGCCGGGACGCATCGCGGTGGTGATCGAACCCGGTATGGCTTTCGGAACCGGTCAGCATCCAACTACCGCCGGCTGCTTAACGCTGCTCGATCGCGTCATTGGTACGCAACGCATCCGGCGGGCCCTCGACATGGGAACCGGCTCGGGAATCCTGGCGATCGCCATGGCCAAGCTGGGGGTGCAGGACGTCTGGGCGATCGATCGCGACCCGCAGGCGCTGGCGATTGCCGACGCCAATGCAACCCGCAACGGTGTACGCGAGCACATCCATCTGCTGCCGCACATCGATACCAGCGGAGGGAGCTTCGACCTGATCGTCGCCAACCTGTTTGCCAACCTGTTGGCGGAGCTCGCCGACATTTTTGCCCGCCGCCTTTCCCCGAGCGGCCGCGTCATTTGTTCCGGAATGCTGGCAACCGACGAGCAGGGGGTTTGCGGCGCCTACGAGGCGCGCGGGTTCGAGCTCAGTTGCCGCTTGGAGGACGGTGGCTGGGTAACGTTGGAGTTTGTGCAACCACCACCATCATGACGCGACCCCGGTTTCTTGTCAGTCCCGGCGCTCTCACCGAAACACGCATCGCACTAACGGGCACCGAACTGCATCATTTGCGCGTGCGGCGCCTGCGCGTAGGGAGTCAGCTGATTGTCAGCGATGGCCAGGGAACGCAGAAACTGGGGACGCTCGTCGCCCTCAACCGCAATCAGGCGCTCATCCATCTCGAGGCCGACGAGGAGCCGCCCCGTGAGTCGCCGCTTCGCCTGGTCCTCGCCCAAGCCGCTCTCAAGGCCGACAGAATGGACCTGGTGATCGAAAAGGCGACGGAGCTGGGTGTCAGTGAAGTGCAGGTCTTCACCTGCGAACGTAGCCTCGCACAACCATCGGACGAGCGCTGCGCGCGCTGGCAGCGCATTGCCCGCAGCGCGGCAAAGCAGTGCCAGCGGAGCACCGTTCCCCTGCTCACCGCACCCGTACCATTCGACACGGTCCTGACACGCGCCGCATCCCTTCGGATCCTTTTCTGGGAGGGACTCGGCAACCAGCCCACCGGGCGGATGATCGGCCAGCACCGCCCATCGGACGCTCTGATCATGATCGGCCCCGAAGGTGGTTTCACGGCGGGTGAAGTTGATCGGGCCGCCGCACAGGGTTTCCAACTCTGGAGCCTCGGACCCCGTGTCTTACGCGC
>JAGDMS010000331.1 GCA_017860575.1 Deltaproteobacteria bacterium
TGCCGCAGCCGCCGAACAGGACGCACATCACAACAAGCGCTGGGGTGACCCTCATCTTTCTTATCCTGCTTGATTGAAGCGTCGCAGATGGCGTCTGAAATCGCATCCGCAGTCTGCACCCGGGCGTAATCGGCGTCCGCCCATACAATAACAGCAGCGACCTTGCGTCATTTTTTCTTGGGCTGCGGTGGCTGTGCTGGCCGTCGAACGCGCATCTGTTTGACGGGTCCGGGATTGCCTTGCGTGTCCCTGACACGCACACTGAGCAGCGTGTCGCCGGTCGGGAAACCCCAAGCGCGCGCAACCAGCATGCAGTACTGCGTCGTCGAATCTTTGCTCATGAAGGCGAAATCACCGTTCTTCTCGACCGTGCAGGCATCGTCCGGTTGGACGTGCGTCTCGAAACGGCAGGACAGATCGTTGATCGCGTCACTGATCCGCTGCGTCTCCGCAAAGCTGGGCGGCTGAATGCCCGGAATACCACCGATCTCCGGCTTCATCTGATCGCACACGGCGGGACTGCCGTCGCCCATATCGCGGTTGCTCTCGATTTCCAGATCCGGCCGCGACTTCGGGTTACCAGCCTCATAGGCCATCAGGCGACGCGCCGGCTCGAGACCGCTCAAACCGGGTTTGGCCTCCACCACCAGCGTGAATCCCGAGCCGCCGCTGCTCAGATACGTCGGGATGCCCTTGCTATCGACCGACTCGGGGTCGACCGAAGTCCCGTCCGCTCGCACCGCGCCGAAGAAGCTGATGACCGGACCGATCGGCTTGCCCGGCTCAGCCTTGACCGGCGTGCCGGCCGGGCTAGCGGCGCTTGGACTGGCGGTCGGCACCGGCGTCGGTGTGTGTGGCGGTACTGTCGGCACCGGCGTTTCGTCGGGTGCCGCCATCGGTGACTTTGTCCCCTTCCCTGGAGATGTTGCGCTACAAGCCGACAGCCCCAGGATCACCGCGGCACTCACCCCGATACGCGTCGCCACATGCCAGCACTTACTCCGCATCACGTCTCCTTTTGCGCGCGGTTGTAACGGTCGCCCGGAAGCGAGTCAACCCTGCTCCGACCACCCTTCAGCCGCCCCGTTTGTGATCACCGCACACACCCGCTGCGGCTCACCGCGAACGCGCGACGCCGATACGCGTGCAGGAATCCGCCACCGGGCAGCGGCTGCACCACGGCGAGATGGGCAGGCAGACCGTCTGCCCAAATGCGACGAGCAAATCGTTGTATTCCAGCCAATACGCCGCCGGCAATTTGTGCCGCAAAGCCATTTCGGTCGCCTCGGGATGCTTGGTGCGCACGTACCCCCAGCGGTTGGAGATACGATGCACATGGGTGTCGACACAGATCCCTGGCTTGCCGAAGCCTTTGGTGAGCACAAGATTGGCGGTCTTACGGCCAACGCCTTTCAACGTCAGCAACTGATCCAGCTCGTCCGGCACCCGCCCACCGGACTTCGCAACGAGCACGCGGCAAATTTCGAGGATGGTGCGTGCCTTGGTGCGGTAGAATCCGACCGGGAAGATGGCGTCTTGGATCTGTTCACAACTGAGCCGCAGCATGTCCTCCGGCGACCGCGCCAGCGCGAATAACCGGCGTGTCGCCGCGGTGGTGGTTTCATCGCGCGTCCGCAAACTCAACAGGCACGAGATCAAAACCTGAAACGGGTCGCCGCCCTGACTCGCGATCAGGGTCACCACGGGCGCATTCCACGATGGCGCCGCCCGCCGGAGGCGCGCGATGACCTGATGGATGTCGAACCGCCCGCGCGGAGGCCGCACCCTCGATGCCTGTTTCAATCCGGCCACTGTGCTCTCCCGATACCAAATCCCCGGGGCGCATCATCGCACAAGTGTGGTGCCGCAGAAATGGGATGCCCTGCATCGCCTCAGGCGGGCCACCCTCCATTCGTGCCATGGGCAGAGGGCAATGTCGTGCTCGCCATTGCCGCGAATTCATGCGTCACGGACCGACTTCTCCAGCTACCTCCCACTTGATATTGTGCCGGGTGCTTCGCGTCCACGACGCGCGCAGGGCAGTACGGATCGCGGCGTACGACGCGATGGAAAGAGCCAGATGAGTCAGCTGGGGATTGGGCTGATCGGCGCGGGGCGACACGGATCCCGCTATGCCCGACATATCGTCGACGATTTCCCCGGCCTGCGTCTGGCGGCGCTGGCCTGTCGGGACCGTGCGGCTGGCGAACGGCAGGCGACGGCGTTCCGGTGCCGCTGGTACGGCGATTATCACGATCTGATCTCGGCGCCGGACGTCGAGGCGATCGTCGTGGCCGTACCACCCACGCTGCACGTCGACATTATCGAGACTGCCGCCGCCATGCGGCGCCCGGTGCTCCTCGAAAAACCCGCCGCCGTCACGCTCGACGACGGCCGCCGGATGCTACGCGCGGTGCGGGACGCGCACCTCCCGCTGATGGTCGCGCAAACCCTGCGGTACAATGCGGTCGTCCGGACGTTAGTGGCGGCCCGCGAGCGGATCGGACGTCTGCATGCGCTTCGGTTGAGTCAACGATTCGAGCCGTCATCCCTACCGTGGCTCGACGATCCCGCCATTGCCGGCGCCGGGATGCTGCTGCACACGGGGGTACACAGCTTCGACCTGCTGCGCGTGCTGAGCGGCCTCGAGGCCGAGCGGGTTCAGTGCGAGATGACCCGCGTGGTCACCTCCCGCTTGGAGGACAACTTCACGGCTGCCCTCCGGCTGAGCGATGGCACCACGCTCGCGTCCGTGGCCGGCTCCCGAGCCACCGCCGGCCGCAACGGCGCCATCGAACTGGCCGGCGAACACGGACAACTCATCGCCGACCACGTGCTGCACACCGCAGTTCTCGTACGCGGTACCACCACCGAGCCGCTCGCACTCCCACCCCCGGTACAGACGGTGCGTGCGGTTATACAGGCTTTCTCTGACGCGCTCGGCCGCGGCGCACCAATGCCCATCTCCCTCGACGACGGGCTCCGCGCCGTGGCCGTGGCGCAGGCGTGCCAGCAGTCGGCCCAGACCGGGCGCGCGGTCGCCGTGGAACTGATCTAAGCTAGGAGGATCGTCCGTTACCCCCCGACTGGCCGATCGAGACTGGATACGTATTGTCGGCTGATTCAGGGCAGGCCGCGCAGGCAGAAGCGATCATCCTAATGTGACTGCTCATCAGGTTGGTGTTCCAGGCGGCTCCGTCGTGTAATGACGTGTAATTTCCGCTGAGGAAATTACCGTGACACTACCGGCAATATGTCGCGTCCCGGTTTTGAGAATAGGTCGGGTAGGCCACTGCCCGTCCAGCCCAAGTGGCCAGGACCACCGTACTCATCACCAACAGCGCATGTCTGGCCGCTCCGCCGCGCATCGCGCGGGAACCGTCTCCCCTCCCGTAGAGCCGCCCACGTTCCGAGCGATTGCGGCCCGCGTTCCTTCGCGACTATAGTCGGCGGTGCCCAACCACCAGACGCCGATGCCTCCAATATCGCCCGCCGCACGTGGTTCATCTGTCGCCATCAACGCACTTGGTGGTAGCGGCATTGCATGGATGCCCAATGGCGCATGACTGTCCATCCACTCCAGCGCCTGACCGCAGCGGTGGGCAGCTCGCGTGGACGCTGCTGCTCGCCAGCAGCGCCCTGTATTTCTTCTCGAGCACCGAGGCGGACAACGACTTGTGGGGACACCTCCTGTTCGGCCGCGACTTGCTCACGGCGGGCGCGATTCCGCTGGTGGATACGTATGCGTACACCACCGCCGGCCAGCCGTGGCTGAACCACGAGTGGCTGTCGCAGGTGCTGATGGCGGCGATTTACGGCGGAACGGGCTCGACGGGGTTGCTGCTCTCGAAGTTCGCGATCGCCGTCACCACGTTCCTGCTCGTGCTGTCGCAGGTATGGCGTCGTGCACGGTCCGCACACACGCGAGCGGTTGTGGGATTGCTTGCCGTCGCGGTCCTGGCGCGAGGCTTCAGCATCCGGCCGCAGGTGTTCACGTACTGTTTCCTCGCGCTGATACTGCGCCTCCTCGAGGACGTTCGCGGCGGCCGTCAGTGGGCACTCTGGCTTGTACCCGGCCTTTTTCTGGTCTGGGCGAATATGCACGGTGGCTTCGTCCTCGGCCTCGGGATCCTCGGCCTGTTCGCGTGCGCCGATCTGGTCCGCGGTTCTGAACGCACACTCCGACTTTGGCTGGTGCTGGGCGCGTCCGCTGTGGTGACGCTGATCAACCCGTACGGCTGGCGGCTGTTTCTCTTTGTGGGGCATGAACTCACCCGCGCACATCCGATCACCGAATGGCAGCCCACCGCTGTCGAAGCCGCGCAGTTCGCGTTCTTCGTCATGCTGGGATTATTCCTCGCAACCACGGCGTTTTCTCCGGATTGGCGGCGCAACGGCTGGCAGGCGGTTCTCGCGTTTGGCATCGCTTGCCTGGCGTTGCGCCATCAGCGGCACACCCCCTTGTTCGCGCTGTGCGCCGCCGCCCCGTTGGCCGCGCAGTTGGACACCGCCGCCGCATGGCTCGGCCGCCGGCTGACGTTTTCGTTCAGCCTGTTCTCGCAGCGACTGCTGGGGGTCGGGATCATCGCACTGGCGGCCACACAACTTGTCCTTACCGGCCTGCGCTGGCATGACACGGGCATCCAGATCACGTACGACACACGCGACTATCCAACTGCGGCCGTCCGCATGTTGCAGCGCGCGGGAGTGCGCGGCAACGTTGCCGTGCCGCTGGACTGGGGTGAATACGTCCTGTGGTTCTTGGCGCCCGAGGTAAAGGTTTCCTTGGACGGCCGCTTCGCCACGGTCTTTCCCGAGAGGGTTGTGCAGGACAACTTCAACCTGTTCAGCGGTGCGCCCGGATGGCGCCGGCTGCTTGATGATTACCCCACCGAGGCCGTGTTGGCGCCCGCGGGCGCGCCGTGTCCCGTCGGCACGTTGGCCGAATGGCGTCTGGCGTACCGCGACGACCGGACACAACTGTTCGTCCGTTCCGATGCCGCTGGGCACTTCCGTCTTGGACCGCCGAGCCGCGCCGTAACGCCAGCGGAACGACCGGACGGGATCTTTCCGTGAATGCAGGTCCGGGCCACTCCGATGCCTGCGCCGGTCGCAACCTGCGCCATGACGGCGCCCGCGAGAAGGGCCCCGGGGACGGCGTCGCGCGCAAATCGATGCCGCCAATTCTCGCTGCACGCTCTGGTCTATCGTTCGGCACTCGCGTATCCTCACAGGCCTCGATGAGGGGGGCTGATTCTATGAAAGCAATTGTACTCTGCGCCGGGTTGGGCACGCGGCTCCGGCCGCTCACATTCAGTACCGCCAAACATCTGATCCCGGTAGCCAACAAGCCGGTATTGTTCTTCGGGATCGAGAGTTTGGTCGAGATCGGAGCCCGGGAAATCGGCATCATCGTCAGCAAGGAAAGCCGCGGCGTGATTCAAAACGCGGTCGATGACGGCCAGCGCTGGGGTGCTCAGGTTTCCTACGTGGAGCAGCCGCAGCCGCGCGGACTGGCGCACGCCGCACAGTGCGC
>JAGDMS010000128.1 GCA_017860575.1 Deltaproteobacteria bacterium
GTCGCGGTGGAAGACGCCCAGATCGAGCACCAGCATCGCAACAACAAACGCGGTGAAACCGATCCAGAGGGCGGGTGTTCCGACAGTGGTGACCTCCATGCGCTGCTCCAATCTCCAAATTCGCGCCGGTCAGGCAGGCGACAACATCGGTGACCGGCGCACCATCGTGATTTGTTTGCTACGCACCTGTATCTTCATGGTTGGCCTCCCTACGATCCATGTGCCGACACAATAGACCGTTGGCGATACTTCGACAAATAGATAATTAGAGATTGATACTTCGCTTTGATCGAAGTAATGTGCTTTCATGGAGTGGCTCAACTACCACCATTTGCTCTACTTCTGGATCGTGGCGCGCGAGGGAAGCCTCGCCCGCGCCAGCGCCGAGCTACGGCTCGCACAGTCGACGGTCGGCAGCTGGTTCTCACCGAGAGCGGGCGCGTGGTGTTCCGCTTCGCTGACGAAATCTTCGGCCTGGGCCGCGAGATGCTCGACACACTCAGGGATCGTCCGATCGGCAAGCCGCTCCGTGTCACCGTGGGTATCGCGGACGTCGTACCGAAACTGCTCGCGGAACGCGTGCTTGCGCCGGCCTTCACCATGGTGGGACCGCTACGACTCGTCTGCAAGGAGGACAAGCCCGACCGGCTACTCGCCGACCTCGCCCTACACGATCTCGATGTGATCCTGACGGACGCTCCAGCCAGCCCGAACGTCAAGATTCGCGCGTTCAACCATCTGCTGGGCGAATCGGAGATCGCGTTCTTTGGCCGCAAGGAACTGGCCGCTAAGCACCGACGGGGCTTTCCCGCGTCGCTTGAGGGCGCTCCCGTGCTGCTGCCGACCGAGAACACCGCCCTACGCCGATCGCTCGATCAGTGGTTTGCAGCCAATGGCGTGCGCCCCAACATCGTGGGCGAGTTCGAGGACAGCGCCCTTCTCAAGGTGTTTGGCCTTCGCGGCACCGGCGTGTTTCCGGCGCCCGTGGTTGTCGCCAAGGAGGTCGAAGCTCAGTACCAGGTGCGATCTATCGCTCGGGTACCGCAAGTACGCGAGCGCCTGTACGCCGTAACGGTCGAGCGCCGCCTCACGCACCCGGCCGTGGTCGCCATCTGCGAAGCGGCCAAATCCCTGGTCTTCGGGGAGAAGTGAGGGGGGGCGGCCAGGCGGCGCTGGCTGGCGGCCCTTGCGGAGCAACGGCAGAATGGGCGAAAGAGGAGGGACCAGCGTGGCCGTTCACTTGAGGGCTCCGACCCGCACGGAACGGGAGCGCGCTGCAAAAGGAGGTTTGACACAATGGACATGACGCCTCGGCTCAATTCTCCCTGCACGGCCGTCGTGATCACCGGCGGCGCTTCCGGTATCGGGCGGGCCTCGGCGCAAGCCCTCGCCGCCGTCGGCCGACCGGTCGCCCTGTGGGACATCCAAGAGGCGAGCGCGCAACGCGCCGCGACCGACATTGCGTCTGAATACGGCGTGCCCACTGCCGCGGTCGGGATCGATTTGCGCGATCCGCAGGCGATTGCGCCAGCGCTGGACACGACACGCGCCAAGCTGCCGCGCATCGGCGGACTCGTGCATGCCGCCGGTGTCGTCGATACCGGATCGCTCGAAGGGGTCACGCCGCAGACGTGGGACGATGGGGTCAACGTACACCTGCGGCCGATCGTGCTGATCATCCAGGCCATGATGGAGGATTTCCGCGCCAACCCGGGTTCGGCCGTGGTGGCGATTGCCTCCATCAACGCCACCTTGGGGAACGCCGTGAATCCGATCTACAGTGCGGCCAAGGGGGGCATCCTGTCGCTGGTGCGCTCACTGGCCGATCGCCTGGCGCAGGACAAGATCCGCATCAACGCCGTGTCGCCGGGACAGATTCTGACCCCGATGCTCAAGCCGTCGGTCGAGCACTTGCCGCCAGGGTTTTTTGAACGCCGCATTCTGCTTGAACGCCTGGGTGAACCGGGCGAGGTTGGCCGCGTTGTCCGCTTTCTGCTCTCGGACGAAGCCAGCTACATCACGGCGGCGGAGATCGTGGTGGACGGCGGCAACATTTCTTCCCAGCGCCAGTAGCGCCGCCGACTCACCGTTGCGTCGCGGCGACGCGGGTCAGGTCCCGGAACGACGCCTCGATCAGCTGCACGAACTTGGGGAGGTCGGGAACCAGACGGTAGTCCGCGTTGAACCCCCAGTGAATGGTGCCGGCATAGCTGATCAGCGCGATGCCGAGGCCGTTGCTGCGCGCCAACGGCACCACCGGGTAAAAATCGAGCACCTTCGCCCCCAGCACATACAGCGGGATGCGGGGTCCGGGCACGTTGGTCACCACCATATTGGCCGCAGCGCTGGCAGCGCGCATGCCCAGCGACAGCAGCACCGTGGGCGTCCACTCGGCTATGGCCATCATCGTCTCCACGCCCAAGGCCTGTTGCGACGACTTGAGCTCTTGCGTGGCGGCTTTCAGGGTCTCCAACCGCTTGCGGGGATCCGGCTCGGCCACGGGAAGCTGGACGACCCACGCGGAAATCCGGTTCCCCAGCCGGCCGCGTTCCTCCCGGCGGCGCACGCTCACCGGGGCGGCGATGCGAAAATCGATCTCCCGGGGATGCGCGTGGCGCGACAGCAGAAACTCACGCACGGCGCCGGCCACGGTGGCAATGACGACATCGTTGACCGTGCAACCGAACGTCCGACTGACGGCTTTGAATTCCGTGAGCGGCATGCGCAGCCAGTCGAACCGGCGCTGCGGACCGACCGGGCCGTTGAGCGGACTCTTCGGGGCGGGCTGGGCCGCGTAGCCCACGAGCCCCGCGAGCGCGCGCGCCCGCGCCAGCAGCTTGCTCGACGTGTCCGTTTCAAACCGGAAGTCCTGCGCTCCCCACATGACTTCCCACGGCAGGTTCGCCCGCTGCAGCCACGAGTCGCGCATCAGCTCGAAGCGGGACGGCGGCGTGCGCGGTACGAACGGCGGTGCTTCCTGGATTTCGTAGTCCGGTGTGGGTGAAAACAGAATCTGCGCCAGATCGATGCCGGAAATGCCATCGATCATACAGTGATGGACTTTGGTAATGACGGCAAAACGGTTGCCGTGCAGGCCTTCCACCACCCACATCTCCCACAACGGCCGGGCACGGTCGAGTTGCTGCGCCAGGATCCGGGAGGCGAGGCGCTTGAGCTGCTCGTCGCTACCGGGACGGGGCAGCGCCGTGTGGCGGATGTGATAATCGATATCGAATTCCTCGTCGTCCACCCACACCGCGCGATCCTCCGTCGGAATCCACATCAGCCGCTGGCGATAGCGCGGGACCAGATGCAGGACGGAGGCAATGGCATCCCGGTACAGCTCGAAGTTGATCCCCCCGTCGGCCGTGCTCACCGGCACCGCGTCACAAATGTTGATGGCACCCACGTGCATGTGCACGTTGGTGCTCTCCATGACGAGGAAAGAGAGGTCTTGGGCAGATAGCCGCTCGTAACGCGGGTTCCCCATAACGTCCTCCCCCCTCGTCAGGTGCCTCCTGCGGGGCCAGCCCTCCAACGGAGCGCGGCTGCGGGCCCGCTCATTCCTCTTCCAGGGCGCGCTTGATGTTGACGAGATGCTGCTTGACGAGGTCAGCCGCGTTGCGTTCGACAAACGAGCGGATGAACCCCTGCAGCAACCGCGGCACCGGAGAGTCCGCCGCCGCTGTTTGTCGCAGGGTGATCTTCGTGGCCTCGGAACCGCTAGCGTGCAGTCGAAAGAGGCCGGTGACATCGGTGTTGGCGTCCTTCGACGGGATGCTGGTGAACGTGATCCGGTCGGTTCCGTTTCCCTCGTAGCGTGCCGTGTAGCGCGCCACGTGACTGACGGGGCCCACGGTCACCTCCCGGTAGACAAAGCGATAGGTATCGTTGCCCGCGCGCTTGCAGCTCTCCAGGCCCGGAACGCAGTCGGCCGAACCGAGGACATCCCACAGGAACTTGTACACCCGCGCGAGCGGGGTTTTGACGGTGATGGACTTCTCCGCCTCCGTCGGGAACTTTGCCATCAGCTCCTCCTCCAGCGCACCATGATGAAACCCGTTGGTGGCAGTTCACTAGCACATCGGCAACGGTTCTCGCAGCAACAAGACACCAGTTCGTGGCCGTGGCGGGGCCGGCGGCGCTGCATTGGACACCCCATCCCCAGGTGAATCGCCTTCAGGACCCGGCGGCAATGTGCATCGACATCCGCGGCGATCCGCGATAGATAGTCGCCGAGCGCCAGCACCCATCTCCATGAACGTCCGAGAGCCACGCACTCTAGCCGCAAGAGTCCCGGAGGCTTTGCGTCCGGCCGTGCGCGCGGCGCTGCTGCTGGTGAGTATCTTCATCGCTGGAACAATCGGCTTTCTCATCATTGGCGGCGCCAAACATACGCTCCTCGACGCCATTTACATGACCACGATCACCCTCACGACCGTGGGTTTCGAGGAGGCGATTCGCATCAACGACCGGCCCGGCGCGCAGATCTTCACGGTGCTGCTGCTGCTGTTCGGGACCGGCACATTCGTCTACTTCTTTTCGAACCTGACGGCGTTTCTGGTGGAGGGCACGCTGGGGCGCGTGTTTTGGAGGAGAAGGATGATCCGTAAGATCGATCAGATCCGCGACCACGTCGTGGTGTGCGGGGCCGGCCACACGGGTGAGCATGTCGTCCGGGAACTGCACGAAACCGGCCGCCCATTCGTGGTCGTCGACCCGAACGAGGACCGCATCCGGGAGTTGCAGGCGCGATTCGGAGGCGAGTTCCCCGCGGTGGTGGGGGACGCGACGGACGACGAAGTATTGACTGCCGCCGGTCTCCCGCAGGCGCGGGGACTGGTGGCGTGCGTTTCGGCCGATAAGGATAACGTCCTCGTGACGTTCACGGCGCGCAGCCTGAACCCGCGCGCCCGGATCGTGGCCCGTTGTCGTGATATCAGGACGGAAGCCAAGCTGATCAGAGCGGGGGCGGACGCCGTCGTCTCCCCCGACCGCATCGGCGGCCTGCGCCTGGCCTCCGAGATGCTCCGCCCCACGGTGGTTTCCTTTCTCGACATCATGCTGCGCGACACCGACCGGCGCTGGCGCGTCGAGGAGGTCACGGTCGGTGCCGGATCCCAACTGGATGGGCTGACGGTGGAATCCTTGCACGGCCGCAAAATCGCGGACTGCGTCGTCCTCGCATTGCACAGCCCGGACGGGAACTGGCTCTACAATCCCGGCGCCGACCTGGTCCTCCGGCCGAATACGGGGATCGTCTTCATGGGAAGCCCCGACGCACGCGCCTCGCTGGAGCACGCCGCAAGAGCCACGCTCTAGCGACCACCTCGAGCAGCGCCGGAGGCCGGCGCTGACTATTGGTCGTTCCGGCTACCGCCCCCTTGCGTCAGGATCAGTTCGCGCAGGGCACGCTTCAGGACCTTGCCCGCCGCATTGGTCGGGAGCGGTGCGTCACTGAACCAGATCCGCGACGGCACCTTGAAGGCCGCCAGGCGCGCCGCCACATGCTCGCGCAATTCCTGCTCCGTGGCGCGTCGCCCTGGGCGCAGATGTACCACGGCACCGACCTCCTCGCCCAACACGGCGTGCGGAACGCCGATCACGGCGACACCGAGGACCGCCGCGTGCGCGAAGAGCGCGTCCTCAACCTCCGCGCAGTACACGTTCTCGCCGCCACGAATCACCATGTCTTTGGCGCGGTCGATGATGTACAGGAAGCCGTCGTCATCGAACCGCACGATATCGCCCGTGCGAAACCAGCCGTCGCGGAAGTTCGCCGCCGTTGCCTCCGGCTTGTTCCAATAGCCCCGGACCACGTTCGGTCCCCTGATCCAGAGCTCCCCCGCCGCGCCGCGCGGCAACTCGCGCCCGCGGTCATCCAACACCCTCAGGTCGCAGATCGGCAGTGCGAGACCGGCACTGAGCGGCCGCTCCATATAATCTCGGCCGGCGTTGAGACTGACGAGGGAGGACGTTTCCGTGAGACCGTACCCGTTCGACGCAACCGCCTGCGGGAACACCGCACGCAATCGGCGGAGCAGCTCGCTCGGGGCAGGTGCACCCCCATACGCGATGTTGCGCACACTGGAAACATCACGCTGCGCCAGCGACGGCGACTCGACCACCTGCCACACCATGGTGGGCACGCCGCCGAACGACGTCACCCGTTCCCGCTCGATGAGTTCGAGCGCGCGCTCGGGATCCCATTTGTGCATCAGCACCAGGCGCCCGCCGACGGCGGTCATGCTCAACAGCACGCCGTGGCACCCGGTCACATGGAAGAACGGCACCGAAAGCAGGTACACCTCCTGCTGCTGGCTCTGGGCAATCAGGTCTTCGAACGAGCCCCCCGAGCGCAGCACGCCCCGCACCCGGGCGAACCCCAAGCTGACGACGTTGCCACAGATGTTGCGCTGCGTGCCCAGCGCGCCCTTGGGGTGGCCGGTGGTGCCGGCGGTGTAGAAGATCGTCGCGGGGTCATCCGGCCCGAGCGGCACATCCGGCAGCGTGACGTCGGCGGCGACGGCGCCGAGGACCGTGGAGAAGTGTTCCTGGCCTGGCGCCAGCGCGCCGCCACGCACGACGACCACGTGCCGCACATCGGGGAGGTGCGGCAGCTCGGCGTGCAGGCGTGTCGCCCGCTCGGCGTCGGCAAACACGACGGTGGCACCGCTATCGGCCACCCCGTACGCCAGTTCGGCCGCCGTACCCCAGGCATTCAGCGGCACCACAACCGCGCCGGCCGCTGCCGCCCCCCAAAACGCCAGCGGCCACTCCGGTAAGTTGCGCATGGCGATCGCCACGCGGTCGCCTTTGCACACCCCGTAGCGCTTGATCAGCCGGTGCGCGAGGGTCGCCGCCCGGCAATAGTGCTCCTCGAATGTGGTGCGCTCGCCCTCGTAAACCGTGAACACCTTCGCGCCGTGCGCTCGACTCTGCTCGAGCACAACGGGCAAGGAGGCCGGCGCGTTCTTCCAGACGCGGAGCGGCAGCCCGTCGCACGTCAGCTCATGCATCTCGAACATCCGGCCGGGGCCGGTCAACGTCGCGGACAGTTCGTCAAGCGGGACACTCATCGCAGGGTTCCTTTACCCAGCAGCCGCCGTTCGCGCGCGCGCCGCCTGCACGAGTTCGTCGAACGCTGGCCGCAATCCGCTGGCGATCTGCCACAGATCGGCGACCAGATTGCGGTCGGCCAGCAAGCTGAAGTTGAGCTGATCCACATAGCTCCACGTCGTGATGTTCAGTCCGATGCCTTCAAGCAGCGGGCCGACGGAGTAAAAGGCGTCCAGCGGCCGCCCGCTATAGTAGAGGCGGTGCGACGGACCGCGGACGTTCGAGACAATGACGTTGGCGTGCGGCGGCCCGCCGCGCCGCTGCATCCGGCTGACCGCACGGACGAAGAGAAATTTCAGCACGAACGGCGGCAGCAACTCGAGCAGGTCACTCAAGTGGGCCCCGGTGGCCTCTTCGTACTCACGCTTCGCTTGCTCGGTGCCGCGGTGGATCGCCTGCAACCGCTCCACCGGATCCGTTCCGCGCACTGGCAGGTTCACGTACCACACGCTCGACTTGTTGCCGTAGCTTGCCTTGACGCTCTCCGGGCGAATGGAAACGGGGACGGCAGCCACGAGCGGACGCTCGGGCAGCTCTCCCCGCCGGTGCAGGTAGGTCTCCAACGCGCGACCGACGGTCGCCAACACGACGTCATTGATGGTCACGCCGAACGCCGCGCGGACCGCCTTGGCGTCGGCCAACGGCATGCTGCAGAAGGCGAACCGGCGCTGGCCGCTGATGATGCCATTGAGCGACGTGTGCGGCGCCGTAAACGGCTTTGCGGCCGCATCGGAGGCGACCCTGTGACGGGCAACGCTCCCGCCCGTGACCCCCCAGAGGTAGCGCCCCAGCTGGATCACCCCGCTCCCCAACGCCGGCAACAGCTCGGCGAGCGCCATGCGCGCCAGCACGCCTGGGGGCGGTATACGGTCGGGGGGGCCGGACGCCGGCTGCGCGGTGTCCAATTCGTCGTGACTGGGGCTGAGCAGCTGTTCGAGCAGGACGACACTGGCGGGGCCGTCCGCAACCGAATGGTGGATCTTCAAAACAGCCGCGATTTTCCCCCCCTGCAGCCCTTCGACCATCCAGGACTCCCAGAGCGGATGCTCGCGGTCAAGCGGACGGCTGGCAATCTCGGCGATGATGTCGGCCAGCTCCTTGGGCCCCCCGGGGGAGGGCGCCGCCACGCGGCGCACGTGGAACTCAAGGTCGACCTCGCGGTCCTCGACCCACAGCGGATGGTACAAGCCGAAGGGTGTCGGCAGCAGGCGCCAGCGTAACGGCGGCACGGTGCGTACGCGCCGCGCGACATACTCTCGCTCCTTTTCGAACGAGTAGCCGGCCGGATCGGCCGTCGGATCGACGATGGCCACCTTGAGGGTGTGCGTGTGCAACGCGGGGGTTTCAGTATAGAGAAAGAGCGCATCAGCACCGGTCAGACGCAGCATCGTTTTTCCTTTTAACTGCGGCAGTGGTCGTTCTTGCGCGCTGCCGCCACGGGACGCACGGTTGTGCGCTCGCCGTATCGCGCCGCTGTCGACCTCATTCTTCCCAGGTTTCTTCCCTGGCCGATTGGGCAACGAATTTGCTCTATTATACTCCTGGCCTTCCCTCGCTCAAGGCTGCCGCCCGGCGCTACGTGGGTCAGCCGGCATCCGGCCACGCGACGAACGCCTCCCGCCCGCGCTCACGGGGCAGTTGACTTCACGCGGCATTCACGCGATGAGCGCTGCGTGACCCGGATTGAAGGACCGGTCGAAGCCGGCTTCGAAGCGGTGGCCGAGGCGTTCCGCGCCAACTTCGCGGATCAGCAGGAAGTGGGTGCCGCCGTCTGCGTCTACCTCAATGGCCGCCCCGTTGTCGATGTCTGTGCCGGCTTCGCCGACGTCGCCGCGGCGCGACCCTGGCGGCGCGACACGCTCGCGGTGGTATTCTCCGCCACCAAAGGGATCACGGCGGCCTGTGTCCACCTGCTGGCGGAGCGCGGCCTGATCGACCTGGATGCCCCCTTGGCACGGTACTGGCCCGAGTTCGCGAGTGCCGGCAAGGCCAACATTCCGGTGCGCTGGGTGTTGAGCCATCGTGCCGGCCTGCCGCTCGTCGAGGCGGAACTGACGCGGGAAGAAGTGTTCGGTTGGTTCCCGGTGGTCCGCGCGCTCGCCACGCAGACACCCCTGTGGGAGCCTGGGACACGGCACGGGTATCACGTGCGCACGTGGGGCTGGATGCTCGGGGAACTCGTCCGCCGCGTCACCGGGACGAGTATCGGTCTCTTCGTAGCGGGGGAGGTGGCGGCCCCCCTCGGCTTGGATTTCCACCTCGGCCTCCCCGAAGCGTTGGAGCCACGGGTAGCAACGCTGTACCCGCCGGCGCCGCCCACGGATCCGGCGCAGATCGCCTTGATGGCACAGCTCATGGGACCGGGAACGTTCTTGCACCGCGCCCTCATCGGCCCCGCCGACCTGGCCTACGGTGCGGTGTGGAACACCCGGGCCCTGCATGCGGCGGAAATGCCGTCGTCGAACGGCATCGGGACAGCACACGCCCTGGCGCGCTTCTATGCGGCGCTCGTCGGCCTGGTGGATGGCCGACGCCTGCTGAGCGCCGCAACGGTGGAGGCCGCCCGGCGCGTGGTGTCGGACGGCGATGACGCCGTACTCGGTACACCGACGCGCTTCGGTCTGGGGTTCATGCTACCGCCGGCACTCAGCCTCGACTGCCCGCCGTCGTGTTTCGGCCACCCCGGTGCCGGCGGCTCGTTGGCCTTCGCCGATCCCACCCGAGAACTGGCGTTCGCGTACGTCACCAATCAGTTGAAACTCGGGCCGAGCGGCGACGAGCGCAGCCGGCGCCTGGTCCGCGCGCTGTATGCCGCGGTGGACCGCCGTTGACGCTCCTCCGTCGCGAGGATGTCACGCCGACACCGGCACGACCCGGTTGCCCGTCCGCCCCGCGATCCGCTATCTGCAAGGACACACGGTTTATGCGGGGCGCGCCCGTGGCGCCGGCGGACGGCGAGGAGGAGCAATGGAAGACACGCGGATTTGGCCTGTGGGACAGAGGCGATGGGTACCGGCGGCACCTATGCCTGTGGCACGAGTGCCGGCGGCACTGGTGCCCGTGGCACTGCTGCCCCTGGCACTCGTGCTGGTCACCTGCCTCGCGAGTGTGGCCGGCGCGCAGATGAATCGTAGCCGGCCCGCCCAACCGGGCGCACAGGCTGTGCCTGGCCTGACGCTCGAGGAAGCCGTCAAGCAGTTGGAAAGCCCCGATGCGGACAAGCGCCTGGAAGCGGTAAAAGCACTGGGCAGCTCCAAGGACAGCAAGGCGGTCGACCACCTGATCAAGGCCCTGGGGGATTCGGATCTCCGTGTGCAGGCGAAAGCGGTCCAAATTCTCGGCGACATGCGCGCCACCGAAGCCACGCCGGTCCTCGTCGAACGCCTGATGATGCGAACGACGGACAGCGGCATGAAGCAGCTCATCATCTCCTCGCTGGGGAAGATCGGTGACTCACGTGCCGTGCAGCCGTTGATCCAGTTGCTGCAGCGCGACCTGGACGCGGAGACGCGCGGCACCGTCATCTTCGCGCTGGGTGAACTCGGCGCGCCGGAAGCACTTGAGGTGTTGGAGCACATCGAGGCCACGGACGACGACCCGATGGTGCGGCGCGTGGCCAACCAGGCGAGAGCGAAGATCGAGGCGCGCAGCGTGGCGCGATGATGCTCACGACAACTCGATCGTACGCTGGTCGGCATGCTCCAAGAACAGGAAGAGCAGGAGATAGTCGCGCAGGTGGCGGGTGAGTAGAAAATTCGTCCGCACGTGTTCACGGCCGTTCTCGCCCAGGCGGCGCGCGAAATCGGGCGCGTTCAGTAACTGCCTGATCCAAAAGCCGGTGCCTTCCACAGTGTGCGTGAGAATGCCGCTGTAGCGGTGGGTCACCTGGAGGGGGATACCGCCGACCGCGCCGGCGATCACCGGCTTACCCTTCCACAGTGCCTCGCTGACCGTCAGCCCAAAGCCCTCCTTCAGCGACTTCTGGAGAATGACCGTCGAGCCGCGCTGGATGGCGTTGATCTCGATGTGGGCCGTGGGTGGCAGTTCCAGGACGTGAATGTCGGGGTCGCCGTTGGCGGCTTCGTGGACCGCAGCGAGCACCGCCGGGCCCTCCGGATCGTCGGTCGCACCGCCGCCGGCCAGGACGAGGCGGCAGTCATTGTACCGCTGCGCCAAGCGGAAGGCCGCAATGACGCCAACCGGATCCTTGAGCCGGTCGAATCGTGACACCTGCGTGATGATCGGCTTATCCCGCGGGATCCGCAGCCGCTCGAAGACCTGATCGATCTCGCTCTGCGTCAATTCGCGATTCTTATCGCTGAGCGGATCGATCGACGGCGTGATCAGCGCCTGTGGCAGGCTGAGCTGGGCGGCAAACTGCGGCGCCGAGAACACGGCGGCGTCGTACCGCGACACATACTGGGCAAGGAACTCCCACACGTCCCGCTGCGGAGCGGAGAGATCGATGTGGCAACGCCAGACCCAACGGCCGCGGTTCGCACGCCGTTCCTCGATGAGGCCCGCCGGCTGCGGGTCGTGGATGAACACGATGTCGGCATCAAGATCCATCTCGGCGAGATTCCGCCGGGTCGTGTCGCGAAAGACGTCATATTCGTGCGCACCAAAGGCTTCGTGCTTGCCGTGCAACGCATTGTGCATCCGCTTGGTGACGGCAAAGAAATCCTCGCCTCCTTTGATCACGTCCCAGCGGATGTCGATACCCAGCTCGTGGCACAGCGGCACCATCCGGTTGAGGATCTCCGCCACGCCCCCGCCAACGGCGGTGGAGTTGACGGTGATCACCCGCCGGCCCTGCAGTTGGCGCCCCAACAACCGGAGTTCGTCCAGCGTCCCGCGACCCACAAACGGTTCGTATCCGTCGAGTATGCTCATCGCTCCGTCTCCCGCAAACGCTGCCGCACGAGCCGCACCACTTCCTTACGCAGGCCGTCGAGCGTGTGGGTGTACGGATCGAGCCGGGCAATTGCCTGGGCCAGTTCCGGCTCGCCGCAGGTCCGACACCACTCGGAAAAGTCGTTTGCTCCCCGCTCCAAGCGCAGCCGTGCGTTGAAGAAATGAAAGGCGAGCGAACCGAATCCGACCTGCTCCAAACAGGCGGCAAACTCGCTCAACGTGCGGGCCACATGGGTGGTCGGCACCACGAACGATACCGATTCGCGGAAATGGAACTCTTCTCCCTCCGGCGCCAGGCGTAACTCCTGGCGTTCGTTCAGGTACGCCTCGATCACGGCAATGAGCCGCTCCCGCAGCGCGCGGATGGTATGGAATTGCATGAGATCGATAGCGGCCAGCTGCTCGCCGAGCCGATCCTCCTGCAAGACGTTGGTCACCCAGTACGCGAAGTCGTTCGGCGGTTCGGGCGACAGGTACTGGTGCTGGGCGAGGAAATGGTGGGTGTGGAAGTAAATCACCGACCCCGGCACCTGGCGCAGGTGTTCCAACAACTCGGCCAGGTCGCGGGCCCGGCGGTTGGTCAGCAGGGTGAGATCCAAGCTCGATCGAAATTGAAACGGTTTGGCTGAGCCGTTGTTGGTAGTGGCCATGTCGTTCTTACCCTCCGGGTGGCTTTTAGGCTGACCGTCGCCACCCACGCCGACACACCATGATCGCCCGCAAGAACTGCAGGACCTCGTCCGGGCCTTCGACGTGGTAGCGTGCCGCCGTCCGCGTCAGCAACGGCCCGACGCGAATCGTGACAGATTCCGGCGGAAGCAGCTTGAACGCGTCCTCATCCGTACGGTCATCCCCAATGTACACCGCCAGGGCCGAAGGGCTATAGGTCGCCAACAGGCGGCAGACCGTCTTTCCCTTGTTGGCGAAGGCGGAACGAATTTCGATGACCTCATGACCATGCATCAACGAGATACGCGCGCCACGACGCCGGTACTCCTGCGCGATGGCGGTCACCGCATCACGAGTGATGGCGCCGTCGGCACGGGATGCGAGGCGGTAGTGGCACGCGAGCGCCAGCCCTTTGTCCTCGATCAGGACCCCTGGCCGGTTGGCCAAGGCCTGCTCGAGGTGCCGTCGTATCGCGGGCAGCACCGTGCGCATGACCGCAACGCTCTCCGACAACTCGACGGTGCCGTTCGGCAGGCCGATCTCCAGGCCGTGAATACCGACGTAATAAATGCCCGGCACATCGAGGAGTCGCCGGAGATCAGCAATCATCCGACCGGTCACCAGGGCGACCGCGAAGCCCGGCAGCGCGGCAAGTTCGCGCAGCAGCGCGGCGGTTCCGGCCAGCGGGGCAGCGCTATCCGGTGTCGGCGCCAGTGGCGACAACGTGCCATCGTAGTCGAGAAAGCAGAACACCCGCTCTGCGGCCGCCAGCCGTTGCAGCAGGATGACCTCCGCATCGTGGAGCCGTCGCGGATTCATCCCGCAGTCTCCAGAATGCGGCGCGCCGCCACCAGCCCGCTGATCGGACGCTCGCAGACGATCTCCGCACCCTCGAGCCGGTGGGCGTACGGCTCGCGGTTCGACACAACGATGAACGCCCGTTGCCCGAGCACGCGTTCAACCACTTCATGCAGCGTGTCGCGCGTCCAGAACCGGCGGCCTTGAGTGGTGCGATCAACGTCTTCAGTTTCAATCGCCAGCATGCGGTTCTCCAGCCAGTGCAGCGCTCACGATAAACCTTCTGCCGTGCCGCCTCAATCCAGCGCGACCGGCTCGAGCGGGCTGCGCGGTG
>JAGDMS010000332.1 GCA_017860575.1 Deltaproteobacteria bacterium
GACCATCTCTCTTACCATCAGCCGCGAAGAGATCGGCGGCTCGATCCATCGCAATGTCTCGTGCGCCAAGTGTCACACCGGCACCGATCCCTTCGCCGAACGACCGTGCTCGACGGTGAAGACCAAGGTGGATTGCTCGATCTGCCACGCGGAGGTCGTCAAAGAGTTCGGCACCAGCATTCACGGCACCCTCGCGGCGCGGGGCGACGACAATGCGCCCGTCTGCCGGGATTGTCACGGGGTGCATAACACCCGTGGCCACAAGGATCCGAAGGCCACCACCTTTGCCATGAACGTGCCGAACCTGTGCGGCAAGTGCCACCGCGAGGGGCAGAAGGCGGCGGTCAGATACAAAGGCAATGAGCACAATGTGGTGGAGCGCTACGCCGAGAGCATCCACGGGAAGGGCTTGATCCAGAGCGGGCTGCTGGTGACGGCGATGTGCGCTGATTGCCATACGGCGCATCGCGAACTGCCCGCGAGCGACGAGCAGTCGACCGTGAACCACAATAACATCCCGCAGACCTGCGCGAAGTGCCACAATGGCATCTACGAAAAGTTCCGCGCCAGCGTGCACTCGCCGCTGGTCTACAAGGGCGACAAGCCGCTGCCGCAGTGCGCGGACTGCCATTCCTCCCATGAGATTACGCGCGCAGATACGGACGGGTTCAAGCTCGCCGTCCTCAAGCAGTGCGGCCGCTGCCATGAGGAAGTCACGAAGAGCTACTTCGACACCTTCCATGGCAAGGTATCCAAGCTCGGGTTCGGCGCCACCGCCAAGTGCCACGATTGCCATGGCGCGCACGACATTCTCCCGCCCACCGACCCGGCCTCGCATCTATCGCGCCAGAACATCGTCTCCACGTGCGGGAAGTGCCATCCCGGATCGCATCGGCAGTTTGCCGGGTATCTGACGCATGCGACGCATCACGACAAGCATAAGTACCCGATCCTGTTCTACACGTTCTGGTTCATGACCGCGCTGCTGGTCAGCACGCTCGTGATGTTTGGCGCCCACACGGTGCTCTGGCTGCCACGCTCTTGGCAGATGATGAAGGAGCGCAAGGCGCAGGCCGCTCAGTCCCACGGGAAGGAAGTCCAGCGCTTCAGTGCCCGCGTGCGACAGGTGCATATCCTCATCATCATCAGCTTCCTCGGCCTCGCGGTCACAGGCATGACCCTCAAGTTCTCCTACTTGCCCTGGGCCGCGGCGCTCTCGCGCTGGCTCGGCGGCTTCGAGGCGGCCGGCATCATCCACCGTATCTGTGCGCTCATCACGTTCACATACGCGGCCATCCATATCGTGGACGTCGTGCTCCAGAAGGGCCGCTCGCACAAGACCTGGGCGCAGTTTCTGCTCGATCGGGACTCGCTGCTCCCCAACTGGAATGACGCACGCGAGATGGGCGCGACGGTCCTCTGGTTCATCGGCATGGGGCCGCGCCCCGCATATGGGCGCTGGACCTACTGGGAGAAGTTCGACTACTTCGCAGTCTTTTGGGGTATCGCCATGATCGGCTCGACGGGTCTCGTGCTGTGGTTCCCGGAGGCGTTTACGCTGTTCCTCCCGGGTTGGGCGATCAACGTCGCCACGATCATCCATTCGGACGAGGCCCTGCTCGCGGTCGGCTTCATCTTCACCGTGCACTTCTTCAACACACACTTCCGACCCGACCGGTTCCCGATGGACACGGTGATCTTCACGGGCAGCGTCCCGCTCGAGGAGTTCAAGGCGGATCGTCCACGCGAGTACGAACAAATGGTTGCCGCGGGCGAGCTCGAAAAAAACCTCGTCGAGCCCATGCCGGACTACGTCGTGCGTGGCTTCCGCATCTTCGGCGCGATCGCCTTGACCATCGGTCTTGGTTTGATTTTCCTCATTGTCTGGGCGGAGGTCTTCGGGTATCGGTGACGCCGTGTACGACGGGACGATGCTGCATCCTCCCGTCGTGCGGACTGGTGGCCGCGTCTGATCGAGGCGCAGGAGAAGAGACCGTGCCGCGCACGGTCTCTTCTCCTACTTCAGCAAGACCGAGGGGAAGAGAGGCGCGAGGAACGGCTTCGCTTGCATCGGCAACACGTTCAGCGGTCGCATGCTACGGTGCGGCCGCTGATCTCATGGGCCGGTGGAGCTGACGGCCTTGGGGCGTGGGCGTCTCAGGCGGTGCCGCTTGGCTGCGTCGCGAGTTCGCCGGACCTGCGAGGGTGTGCCGATCCGTGTGCTTGGGCGAACTCACCCGTCATGATGGGGATGGCAATACGGCACAAGATCGTGAACACAAGGAATCCGGTGGAGAAAATCGCAGCGCCGATCCGTAGTTCATGGATCGTCGGCGTATACTTGTAGATCTCGCCCAGGGTGTCGGGTGTGAAGGCGGGCATGACCAGCCCCATTCCCTTTTCGATGTAGACGCTGGCGTAGATGAGCAGGCAGCCGAGGTTCAAGGTGACCACGTTGTGCCGTGTCGCTGGAAACAGGAAGAGAAGAAAGGCCGCGATGCCGCAGATGACGAAGGCCCATGCATAGGGAACCAGCGCGGTATTCGATCCAATGCCCTTGAAGAGGTATTCGAAATAGATGAGGTGCTCGGTGGCGGAGTAGTATTCCTTGAAGATCTCTGCGCCGAGCAGGAAGAGGTTGATGAACATGGCGTATGCCATCAACTCGGCTACCTTCCAGATGGCCGCGTCCTTGATGTTGATCTTGGTGGTGCGCTGCAGGATCTGGAACAGGACAACCATGACTGCTGGGCCGGAGCAAAAGGCGGAGCACAGAAAACGGGGGGCGAGGATCGAGGCATTCCAGTACGGCCGCGCAGGCATACCCGCATAGATGAACGCGGTGACGGTGTGGATGCCGACCGCGGCGGGGACCGATAAGAGCACGAGTGGCACGACCAGACCTGGGTTGTAATGCTGGCCCTGCATGCCACGGTAGAGGATGTGCCCGACGATCACGACGTTCAGGACAAGGTAGAGATTCAAGACGAGGACGTCCCAGGCCAGGATGGCGCTCGGAAAGTTCATATGGCCAATCACCGGGATGAGATGCCAGAACCGGTCGGGGTGGCCCATGTCTGCCACCACGAAGAGCAGGCACATGACGATGGCACTAATGGCAAGGATCTCGCCGAGGATGGCGACCTCTTTGATCGGACCCCACTGGTACACGTAGGCGGGGATGACCAAGACGACGGCGGCGGCGGCGACACCGACCAGAAAAGTGAAGTTCCCGATATAGAACGCCCATGACACCTGGTCGCGCATGTTGGTGACGATCAGACCGTCTCGAAACTGATCGACGTACGCCAGCCCACCCCACACGATCAGGAGGAGGAGGAAACTGATCCACAGCCAATAGGCTTTCCCCCCGCTGAGGACAAAGCGCGCACTGGTTGAAACGATCTCGATTGGTCCCATGGGCCCTCGCTAGATGCCGTAAAAGTAATAAAACTTCGGTTCGGTCTTCAGTTCCGCCTTGAGGACGAAGACGCGCTTCTGCTCCAGGATCAGTGAAATTTCGCTTTCCGGGTCGAGGAGGTTGCCGAACTTGCGCGCCCCGACGGGGCAGATCTCGACACATGCGGGGTAACGGCCCGCCGTGCCCGCCCGTACGCGCTGAACGCAAAAGGTGCACTTCTCGACCACCCCGCGCGGTCGTGGTCGGTTGCCCAGGTAGTGCATGTTCGGGTTCAACTCGGCCTTGGGCAACTCGGGTTCGCCCCAGTTGAAGTGGCGGGCACCGTACGGGCACGCGGCCATGCAGCACCGGCACCCGATGCACCAGTCGTAATCGATTGCCACAATTCCGTCCGGCTCTTGCCACGTGGCACCCACCGGGCAAACCCTGGTGCACGGCGGCTCACGGCACTGCTGACAGGCGACCGGGACATAGAAGTGCTCCGGGTCGGGGACCCGTTCGGGATTGTAGTATGGGTTCGCCCCTTCGAAGTCGATGCCCTTCGTCTTTTCCATCTCGAGAACCCGGATCCACTGGATCTGCGGGTGGCGGGATTGGTTGTTCTCTTTCACACAGGCATAGACACACCGTCGGCACCCGATGCACCGTGACAGGTCTAGGGCGTAGCCGAACACCACGTTCGGCCTCGCCGGAATGCCGCTGACGTCGACCGCTTCGCCATACTGCTTGGAATACTGGGCACTAAGCCGTGCCATCCGCCTCGCGAGCTCCTTCGGCGAAAGCTCCAGGAAGTGCTTTTGAAAGAATTCCTCGCGTGCCTCTGAAGAGCACCCGGCAAGGACGCCGGCCGCGGCGATCCCGACCGCGGTGAGGAAGTTGCGCCTGCTCAGTTCCTGCGTCTCGCCGCGGGGCTCTTCGCGAAGTTCGTCGCCCGTACAATCGTTAGCGGGCGTGTGCGCCATCACCATCCTCCTTTCCAGGGAGAGCACTGCTGACCGCCGCGGCCACCGTATCACCCGACCGCAGGAATTGCGGTCGTACCGGCGGTGGGAGCGGCTGCAGCGCCGCAAATCGCGGGCTGTGCGGATTGTGGCAGTGGACGCAGAGCAGGTAGCGTTTCGGGCCGTCCCAATATCCCGTTCTCTTCCCGTGGATGCCGCTCTTCCAGTCGCGGAACTGCGTGCCGTGGCACTGCCCGCACAGTCGGTAGGACTCCGTGAACGGGATGAGCGCGCCACTTGCCAATCGTAGCTGGTTGCGATCGTTGGCGTCGTGGCAGTCGAGGCACCACCGATTCTTTTCGTCATGGTGCAGGACGATGTCGCTGTGCATGGTCTCGAGCGTGCGCCGTTCTGGATTCGGGGGAAAACCCGCATGACATTCCATGCACGGGAAAATCCCTTCGGTGAACGGCGGTGCGGGTACGGGGAAAACGGTCTCGGAGACTGCACCCCCGCTACCGTCACGGGCAGGCAGGAGGCCTTCCTCTTTCGGGAAGATCGTGGGGAAATCCGCGGGGCTGAACGCCTTGTTGGCTGGTGCCCCGACGGGTGCAACGACGGGCTCGGAACGAATGATCGACACGAGAATGACAAGGACCGTTACGGCGGCTAGAACGAGCATCGGGATCAACGCGTTCGAGCGCGCAATCGAAAACTCGCCTTCCAGCGGTCCGGCGTGTTCGTCGCGTTCCGATTCACTGTGCGAGTCGGAATGGTTTGCACTCATGTAGTGACCTCATTTGCCTTGGGTAGATGACCGTAGAAACTCGACGAGATCGCGCATCTCGTCATCCTCGAATCGCGGCCAGGTGACCTGCGTGTCGCGAAGCGTCTTTTCCATCGCCGGCGCATGGTTCCACATCGCCGAGGCCCACTGCAGGGGCGATCGCGGCGCACCTACCGCCGTAAGGTCAGGGCCTCGCTTCCCGCCCTCGCCTCTTACCGTGTGACAACCGGCACAGGATTTTTGCCGAAAAAGTTCCGCTCCCCGTGTGGCGTCCCCTTTTTTGCCCATGTACTGGACATAGTAGAGATAGGCGAGGAGGTTGGACATCTCGGCGTCGGTGAACCGCGGGAAGGGGATTCCGAGTTCTTCC
>JAGDMS010000589.1 GCA_017860575.1 Deltaproteobacteria bacterium
ACGACCGCTTTCCCGAGACTGGGGGTGGTCGGGCAAAAAAAGGGACGCAACTCCTTACCGGCTGACCTATGGCAAGAGTTGCGTCCCCTGTTCCCGGGGACGCGTAGCACGGGGTGGGGCACAGGGCCGACTGTGCCGCGTCGCGCGCCCGGGCCCTGCGTACCGAGATTTCGCCACGATGCGCGTCCGCATGCTGGCGGCGGCCACGCGACTCGTCGACCGCATTGCCGCAAACGTTCCAGTCCGGGACGTGACGAATGCAGAATCCGTGTTTGCGAGCGACCGAGCGGGAGTCGTACGAACGGCCGCGGACACGGCCGCTGGCACGCGGGCTGCGTGTGGGTAGTGACCCCACGGCGCCGGGCGCCACCCCTGTTAGATCAAGGCGAGCTGGAGTTGGATGTCCACGCACACGTCTCGGATAAACGGGGTAATTGACATGATCGCCAGTTCTCAGACCTTCCCCACCCTTTGGCCACGCCGCTGGGAAATCCCAGACGGACCCCTATATATGGTGCGGACAAAGGGGCCCAAGAACGGCTACTCGACTACCGAAATCAACAGGAGTCGACCGGCGTCTTCTGGAAGCCGGTGTTCAACATTCTGGAAGGCCACGGCATGCAGGTGTGGGTGGTCAATGCGCAGCACCTCAAGAAGGTGCCGGGGCGCAAGACCGACGTCACCGATGCGCAATGGATCGCTCAGCTCCTGCAATGTGGTCTGCTGCGGCCGAGCTTTGTGCCCGAGCGTGGCCAGCGCGATCTGACGCGCCAGCGGATGCGCTTGGTGCAGCAACGCACCACCATAGCCAATCGCGCGGGGCCGTGGGGGGCCGGGGACGTGGTCGCCCTGGTCACTCAGCGCCCGACGGCAGTGACGAGAGTGACCACGTCCCTTACGTGTTCCGCCACAGGCCGATCCCCGGCCCGATTTCCCGCATCGCCGCTGTACCTCAGCCGGCGCGCCCCTCGTATCGCAGCACGATGGTGGCCAAGGGGGGCAAGGTCAGCACCATAGAATACGGGCGGCCCATCCATGAATGCTCCTCGGTCGGCAACGGTTCCAGACCGTTGCCCAGGTTGCTGCCACCGTAATAGGACGAATCGGTGTTGAGCACTTCCCCGTAGCTGCCGTCGCACGGCACGCCGATGCGGTAGTCGTGCCGGGGCACGGGCGTCAGGTTGACCACAACGACCATGAGTTCGTCGCCGTCGCCCTTCCGCAGGAAGGACAGCACCGATTGCGTCGAGTCGTGGCAGTCGATCCATTCGAAACCCTGCGAGTTGAACTCGTGTCGGAACAATGCCGGCAAACTCGTGTACAGGTGGTTGAGGTCCTTGACCAGCCGCTGCATGCCCTGGTGCAGGGGATAGTCGAGCACGTACCAGTCGAGCACGCCGGCGCTGTTCCACTCGTGGCCTTGGCCGAACTCGGTGCCCATGAACAGCAGCTTCTTGCCGGGGTGGGTGAAGAGGTAGGCATAGAGCGTGCGCAGGTTGGCGTGGCGCTGCCATTCGTCGCCGGGCATCTTGTTCAGCATCGAGCCCTTACCATGCACCACCTCGTCGTGGGAAAAGGGCAGCATGAAGTTCTCGGTGAAGGCGTAGAGCATGCTGAAGGTCAGCAGGTCGTGATGGTATTTGCGATGCACGGGATCGTGGGACATGTAGCGCAGGGTGTCGTTCATCCAGCCCATGTTCCACTTGATGTCGAAACCGAGGCCGCCGACGTAGGTCGGACGGCTGACCTGGGGCCACGAGGTGGATTCCTCGGCGATCATCAGGACGCCGGGACACTGTTCATGCACCGCCACGTTGAGTTCGCGCAGGAAATCGATGGCGATCACGTTCTCGCGCCCACCGTACTGGTTGGGCAGCCATTCCCCCTCCTGGCGCGAATAGTCGAGGTAGAGCATCGAAGCCACGGCGTCCACGCGCAGGCCGTCGAGGTGCATTTCCTCCAGCCAGTAGATGGCGGACGACAGCAGGAAGCTCTTCACCTCGTTGCGGCCGAAATTGAAGATGAGCGTGGCCCAGTCCATGTGTTCGCCAAGCCGCGGATCTGCGTGCTCGTACAGCGGCGTGCCGTCGAAGCGGGCGAGGCCGTGGGCATCCTTGGGGAAATGGGCGGGCACCCAGTCCAGCAGGACGCCGATGCCGTTCCGGTGGCAGTGGTCGACGAAGTAGCGGAAGTCGTCCGGCTCGCCGAAGCGGCTGGTCGGCGCAAAGTAGCCGGTGGTCTGGTAGCCCCAGGAGAGATCGAAGGGATGCTCGGTGATGGGCATCAATTCGATGTGGGTGAAGCCCAGCGGCTTTACGTAATCCACCAAGCGGTGCGCCATCTCCCGGTAGCCGAGAAACTCACCTTCCTGGCCGCGCTGCCAGGACCCCAGATGCACTTCGTACACGGACATCGCCGTGTGCTGCCAGTCGTGTTGCCGGCGCCGCTCCATCCAATCGCCGTCGCCCCAGACATGGCCGCTGCGGGCGGTGACGATGGAACCCGTGCGCGGCCGCAGTTCATGGCTCTGTCCGTAGGGATCGGCCTTGAGCAGGATGGCGCCGGTGTGGCGGTTGCGAATCTCGTACTTGTAGATATGGCCCGGTTCCAGGTCGGGGATGAACAGCTCCCAGATGCCACTGCCGCCGTGTACCCGCATCGGGTGGCAGCGCCCGTCCCAGGCGTTGAAATCACCGACCACGCTGACCCGCTCCGCGTTCGGCGCCCAGGTGGCGAACAGGACGCCGGCGACGCCGTCGACCTCGTGCTCGCGGGCGCCGAGGAACGGTGATGGTCGCGCCAGATCAGGCTGTAATGCGCCGGTAGGGCGCGTCCGTCACCGCGCCACTCGAAGTGGTCGCTGCCGGGCCGGCGGGCCAGCGCCATGCCCCCTTCGGCAATGCGCGCCTCGGCGGCGTGGGGCAGGAAGGCGCGCACGACTACCCCATCGCCGTCCGGATGCCGGCCGAGGACCGCGAAGGGATCGTGATGACGGGCTTCGCTGATGCGTGTGAACTCCACGTCGAGGTGCTCGTTGGTCATTCCAGTTTCCTTGTGTGGTGCGGCATCAGAAATCGTTGGTGAGGATGGCGTCGGCACGCCGGCACAATTCGCGGCCGTATTCGGTCCAGATGCCCTCCCCCCAGTAGCGGTAGCAACTGGTTTCGGCTGACAGCAAATGAAACAGGGCATTGCGGTACCGCGACTCCGTCGTTGGCACGGCGCGCTCGATGACCGTGCTGAAGAACCGCGAACTGACCGCCTCCATCGGCTTCAGCAGGTTTTCGTAGCCACGCACCCAGGACAGGTTGTTGGTCCAGCTGCCGCCTTCCATGTGGAAGCGGTGATTCTCGTGTCGCAGTTCCTCGACGGCCTGGGCCAGTCTGTCCGGG
>JAGDMS010000333.1 GCA_017860575.1 Deltaproteobacteria bacterium
GGCGGTGAAGCCCACGAGCATCCTGGGCGTGCCGGGGGCGAACAGCTGGAAGTGCTCGAAGATGGTGCGGTAGCTCTGGGCGACGGCGTGGTGCGCCTCATCGACGACGATGAGGTAGAAGTCATCAGGGTCGAGCGCCGCAAGACGCCTGCTGCCGGTGCGGCCGATGGTCGGCACGGACGCGATGACCACTTTGCAGTCGGGCGAGGCGCGTCTGCCCGCCTGCTCGATCTCGACGGCCAGGTTCGGGTCGGCGTCGTGGAATTTCTCGCGCGCCTGCTCCAGCAACTCTTCCCGGTGGGCCAGCACCAGCAGCCGTTTCTTCATGCGGAAGTACTGCGGGAACTGCGCGAAGATCACGGTCTTGCCCGTCCCTGTGGGCAAGGATACCAGCAGTCGCCGCTTCCCTTCGCGGTACCGCTGGCGCAAGCGTTCAAGGCACTGGCGCTGATACGGGCGGAGTTCCCTCACCTGTGTTGGCGCGGCTGCGGTCGAGGTCAGGAGTCGCCGTTCCATGGTCGTCCACGCCGCACGGACAGACTCATTAGCTGAAATCGTGTCCTGCTGTCACCACAAAGTTGGGCTGAGGGCGGTGCAGGAACTCCTCGGGCAGAACGACGTGCACACCACACTATGTATCGACGCCTGCAGACGTACTGTATGGCCTTCTTCAGGTATTGCACCGTAGAGCGGACCGTCGACCGCGGGATCTGCTGGAATCACAGACTTTGAGTCGGGATCAGGGACGATGTTGTCAATGGTGTTTTTGTCCAACACGCGGCCTTCGATTTCCACCATTCGCGCCATCGTCCGCCCGACCCCTCAGTCGGGCCAACGGGGCGAGACTTGCGCAATGTTGCCACTGCGCCCTGGAATGGCTCGACCGGTGGCGCCTAATCCTGTGTCAGCGCGGGCTCGCTTGCGCTCAGCGCTGAACGCGGTATGGTTGGTTTCATAGGCTCGGTATTCGCTCGCGCCCATGCATAGACTCAACGCTTGAGGAGCGCCCTCATGGAAGAGCAAAGGGCGGAAGCGCGTTTCCCAACCGTCGGCGATGGCAGCGGGTTCGCTGACACGGACCGCGTTTTCAAGGAAGAACTTCAGTTGGCTCTGCGCAACCGGGGTATGCTGCTGGAGGGGTTGCGCTACCCGGTGACACCCACAGGCCTGCACTATCTTCTGGTTCACTACGACATACCGGAGGTGAAGATCGAGGAGTGGCGCCTGAACATCGGAGGCCTGGTCTCAAGGCCTATGAGTTTGGCTCTGGATGAGATTAGAAAGCGGCCGGCCCGCACCATCGCCGTGACGATGGAGTGCGCGGGGAACGGCCGTGCGCTGCTTGCCCCCCGGCGCATCAGCCAACCGTGGCTCCTGGAGGCGATCGGCACTGCGGAATGGACCGGCACGCCACTGCGGGGAATCCTGGAAGAAGCCGGCGTGCACCGCGAGGCCGCCGATATCCTCTTCACCGGGCTTGACCGAGGCGTAGAAGGAGGCGAGGTCCAGCATTATCAGCGCAGCCTCACCGTGAGCGAGGCGGGCAGGGAGGAGGTGTTGCTGGTGTACGCGATGAACGGCGCGCCGCTCCCGCCCCAGCACGGCTATCCCCTCCGCCTGCTGGTGCCTGGATGGTATGGAATGACGAGCGTGAAATGGCTGGAGCGGATTGAGGCTCTAGCGGACCCTTTCCAGGGATACCAGATGGCACGGGCGTACCGGTACTCGCAGACGGAGGATGAACCCGGAGAAGCGGTGAGCTTGATGCGAGTGCGCGCACTGATGATTCCTCCGGGGATTCCCGATTTTCTGACTCGGACCCGTTTGGTCCAAGCGGGCACCGTCACGCTTATGGGCAAGGCATGGGCCGGGCGACTGAGCATCTCTCGCGTGGAAGTCAGTGTCGACGGTGGGTCCACCTGGTCCGACGCCCGGTTGGGTGAACCGGTGTCGCCTCACGCTTGGACAACATGGACATGTCTCTGGAACGCGATACGCGGCTCGCACGTAGTCTGCGTACGCGCCACCGACTCCGAAGGTAATGTGCAGCCGCTCGAACAGCAGTGGAACGTCGGAGGTTATGGAAACAACAGTGTCCAGCGCGTCACCGTCATCGTCCAGTGATGACGGCCTGTAATTGCCGGTCGACACCCTGCATCGTGCCGCTGCGGCCAAGCCGGAGACGCGCGCTGATTTGCGGCCAGCGTGCAGTTCTGCCGCAGCCATACTATTGGGCCTCGGGAAGAGGCGGGATGAAAAGCTATGCTTGCGGTTCGTTAAATACCAACCCTGAGGTTTGAGCATGGGCAGACCCTGATGGGCGTTGATAGCCTCACCATTTAAGCAACGAGACAGAGGAAGAGGTTGTCTAGATTGAAGTGGGAGACCGAACGCCTGGCGATGAAGGAAGCTATCCGGACGATGACCTGAAGGCACTGATGGTCGACGGGACGTGGACGTTTGTGCACAAGGACGGCTCGCCGTACTAATCTCTTGTGCAGCTGAAGGAATCCAAGCTATGCCCTCCATCGAACGGACCTCCCCCGGCAAGGCGGAGCATGCCGCTCATGTCGAACCTTACAAGCATGGTCCTGCGTTGGGTCTGCATATTGCTGGTGGTGATCGCGGCGGTCGGTTGCGCCGCGCGGGCGCCGCATCGACGGTCGTGTACGCTCATTATCGACTGGAACACGTCACGGCCACCGGGCGAACGTGGCCTCTGGCTCGTGTATCTGATGAAGCGCGCCAAGTGGCATGAGCTGGACAGGAATTGTGGGGATACCGAGACCATCGTGATTCCCGCGTTTGACGAGGAGGTCCACGCACGTGCGGCCACGCTCAAGACGTATCGGGCCCTCCAGGAAGGCGATCCGGATTTGGACGTGCCGTACTTCAACACCCTGTCGAACGTGGCCGACGCTGGTTTCCTGCGGGAGTATGTCTGGATCTACTTGCACCAGCCGTCTTGGACGCAGATGCCCAATAGCTTGAACGTCACGGAATTTGATCAGTGGCGGGAGTCGAACTTGAAGAACCACAAACCGGAGACCGAGGGATCGATCAGATTCATCACCGATGACAACTGACGGCATACCCCATCCAACTGCCAATGACCCAGTCCGGCTTGAGCGTCGCGGGTGATCGCGCGGCGCTCTTTCCGTTGTCCCCGCGGCGTTGATGGATTCACAGAATCCCCGCTAGGGGGCAGACGGAATCACTGACCGTTCACAACCCCGACGAGCGGCTCTTGACGACCCGCACGTCGAATCGGCAGAGTGGCGTGATCGTCTGGCACAAACAGCATGGAGACGCGATCCACATCATCGGTGTGCGCGAGACGCCGCCCCATGAACGGGGGACCGATGCCTCCGGCGCGGAAGCCCACGGGAAGTCCATTCGTCCGGAGCGGTGAGATGCCGCGGTAGGCTCCAGAGGGGTAGCCGTCGTGACGCATATGCCGGGCTACTCGCCGCAGTGGAGGGCCTTCACCCGGCTCGCCGGGATCCAGCCTTGTGCGCGACAGGTCTCACGGAGAGGAGGGCTGAAGGGAAATGATTTCGTGGCCGGTGCTCTTGTTATTGGCGCATCTCATTGGACTCGCCTGGGGCGTCGGCGCAGCCACGGTGAAGCTGTCTTTGCTCCTCAGGTGCAAAACCGACTATAGCTTCGTCCCCGTCTACATCCGGGTTGCCAAGATCATCACCCGGCAGATCATCCTGGGCCAGATGGTGCTGACGCTGTCCGGCATTTGCTGGCTCTTGCTCGGGTATCACCTCACGTTCCTGCTCGGCGTGAAACTGGCCCTTGTCGCGGCGATTTGGGTGCTCGGGCCCTTCATCGACAATGTCGTCGAACCCAAGTTCCACAAGCTGGCCCCGGCACCCGGTGAGCCAGCCTCACCCGATTTCGTCCGGATCCAGAAGCAACATTTCACGTTGGAGAGCATCGCGACGCTCATCTTCTACGTCATCATCGTGCTCTGGGTACAGCGCTAGGCCGTTGAGGCGCAGAAGGCTGGCGGCCCGATCGTGCTTCCAAGAATTGGGTTGCTCCGGGGCGCTGTGCAGGAGTCGGTTGCAGCGGGCGCCGGCACCGGAGCTGCTGCCGCGGTGCCGGCCAACGGGAACTCACTGAGGTTCGGCCCCCGCGGCGCGGTGTTGGTGCACGAGCCCGCGCGGGACACCGGCGGAGGCCCTTCCGTCGGACATTTGGGGCGTGTATGATTTTCGCGATCACACGACTGCAGGGCGCGAAATCTGCGTGACTCACAATGGAGGCTCAGCACGCGGGATCCGCTCGATTCAGGACCGGGTGAACGTTCGTGAAATAGGGATAGACCCGCATCACTAACGGCGGCAGCCGACCGCCTGCGGCGGCCGCCCGCGACGTTTGGCGTCTCAACGCGGAAGGAGGGAAAGGGACAATGCCCAAATACCGCCACCGGTTGCCGCAGACCTCGGGTGAGCTTTTCGTTACCGACGGAGGTCTCGAAACCACTCTGATCTTTCATCACGGCATCACGCTGCCGGAGTTTGCAGCGTTCGTGCTGATGCAAGATGACACGGGCGTGGACACGCTGCAGCGTTACTATCGAGAGTACGGAACCCTCGCCCAGCGCTATGGTGTGGGATTCCTCTTCGACAGTCCAACGTGGCGCGCCAGTCGGGATTGGGGCCAACGACTTGGCTTCTCGGAGCAAGCGCTGGCCGATTTGAATCGGCGCTCCATCGAATTGCTCATGGGGATCCGCGATTCATCCGAAACCCACGCAACGCGGGGTGTGATCAGCGGGTGCATCGGTCCGCGAGCGGACGGCTACGTTCCGTCTCGTCGGATGAGTAGTGAGGAAGCGGCGGAGTATCATTTGCCGCAGGTCCGGACGTTCTCGCAGACCGAGGCGGACATGATTTCGGTCCTCACCCTGAACTATGTGGAGGAAGCCATCGGTGTGACTCTTGCCGCACGTTCCGTGGGGATGCCCGTTGCTATTTCGTTCACCGTGGAAACGGACGGCACGCTCCCAACTGGGGACACCTTGAAAGAGGCCATCGAGAGAACCGACGACGCCACTGCGGCTTTTCCTGCCTACTACATGATCAACTGTGCCCATCCCACCCACTTTCGGCAGTCCCTGGACCTTGCCGGAACTTGGTTGTCTCGGGTTCGGGGTCTCCGAGCGAACGCGTCGCAAAAGAGCCATGCAGAGTTGAACGACGCGACGGAACTGGATGACGGCGATCCGCGCAGTTTTGGGACGGACTATCGCCGTTTGAAAGCCCGGCTCCCGCAACTCAGCGTTCTCGGCGGGTGTTGCGGTACCGATAAGCGCCACATTGAGGCGATCTGCAAAGCGGTGCTTGAGTGACGGGATGACGCGCCTGTGACAAACGAACGCGGAACAGCGCGTTCGCGGGAAGTGCGGGACAGCGGCCTCTGGGAGGCTATGACTGTGGCCAAAGTGAGTCGAGCCAGCTGATAGCGCC
>JAGDMS010000129.1 GCA_017860575.1 Deltaproteobacteria bacterium
GTGCAGCGCCGTGCCGCGAATCAGGATGACGTTGTGTGACTGTTGCTGGCGGGCGAACTGTGCCGCGGCGCGCAGCATGGCGGCGGAGAGGTCGAGGCCGATCACCAGTCCCGGGCGGGCGCGCTGTGCGAACGGCCGCGTGTAGAGCCCTGTGCCGCAGCCGAGATCCAGGACCGTCTGTTCCCGCCGCACCCTGGCGACGCGGGTGATCAACGCATGTTCCTGCTCGAAGGAAATGCCCAGCGCTAGGGCCGCAAGTGCGCTCCGTCGCCACCACTGGCTTTCGCAAAAGTCGACCACGCGTTCCGATTCCATCGCACGCTGTGCCAAGCCCCGCTGGCCGGCGCCGCCGGGCAGGAGGTCGATGACACCGTGGCTGACCGGGTAGACCGCGGCGCACACCGTGCAGCGCAACACCTGCTTCGGCTCCGTTGGAAGGGCGAGCGTCCCCCGGCTGCATTTCGGACAGTGGAGGAGCGCGTCACGCCGTGCGCGGGACATGAGGACGGTTCTCTGCGCGCAGGCTGCGGCGGTCGGTTTCGTGGGCGGAGGCGATCATGTAGACTCCTTCCGCAACGGTGTACTGAAATGACCGCCACACTGTCAAAGCGCGTGCCGTAACCCGGAGTGATCGGTTGGGAGACCGGCATGGGATCGATGGACGAGTTCTCACTGGCGCTGCGGCTGTTTCTCAAGGCGTACCGTTGGCGGCGGATAGACCCGGTGCCGTGGACAGCGTTGGATGCGTCGCTGTCCCAGTGCCGGTTGGCGCTGGTGTCAAGCGCGGGTTTCGTCGTGCCGGGTCAACTGCCCTTTGACGACGCGGTTCGGGGTGGCGACGTGTCGTTCCGCGATATTCCCTCCGCGATCGACGTGCGTGATCTCATTGACACGCACCGCAGCCAGTCATTCGACCATTCGGGGGTGCGCCAGGATCCCAATCTGGCGTTCCCGATCGATCGGGTCCGTGAGTTGGCGCAACGCGGGCGCATCGGATCGGTCAATCACCGCCATCTGTCCTTCATGGGGTCGATTACCGCGCCCGGCCGGCTGGTGCGCGACACGGGGCCCGCAATGGCCCGCCAGCTGCGTGCGGACGGCGTCGACGTCGCGCTGCTGGTGCCGGTCTGACCGTTCTGTAACCAAGCCGTGTGCCTGGTGGCAGCCGAGATGGAGCGTCAGGGGATTACGACGGTGGCGATTCAGCTCCTGCGCGAGGTGGCCCAACGGGTGCGCCCGCCGCGGGCGCTATGGGTTCCGTTTGCGCATGGCTACCCCCTCGGAAGACCGGGTGAGCCCCTGCTCCAACACGCCGTCATCGAGGCGGCGCTGCGCCTGCTCGAGGTTCACACGCTGCGGCCGCCCGTGCTCGTTGACTTCGAGTGACCGGACGGCGGGAGAGCCCAAGGGATCGAGATCAGCGGGCGCGGCGCAGGGTTGCGGTGGCGGTCAGGGCGTTGTCGGCGTCGCGGTGACCGATGACCACGTCGCAGACGATGCGGCTCCCGCGCGGCGTTTCATGCCGCTCGGTGACCGCGCCGTGGAACAGCAACGGGTCGCCGGTGACCGTGGGCACCCGAAGCGTGGTGCTCACACGTTCCATTTCCCAGCCCGGGAGCTCCCGGCGGAGAAACTGCTCCACCAGTGCGGCCAGCAATGGCCCCGGCACAATGATACCCCGGTAGCCAACCGAGCGCGCGAACGTAAGGTCATAGAAGAACGACCCGGTGAACTGCGCCGCCTGCAAGTAGGCGGCGATTCGCTCCTTGCTGAGGCCGGGGTGGTGGAGCGGGCCTAATGTGTGTCCAAGATCGATGTCGGGCACGGGATCGTGTCCTCAGCTCTCCAGCGCTTCCGGATTCGGTCCGGGGCGTACGACCTGGCGTTCGGTGATGTGGGCCAGGAGTTGGCCGGCGCCATCGCGGATGAACACTTCGCGCACGACCACGGTGATGGCACCGCTGCGGCCGCTTTTCTCATAGACTTCGGCGATCCGTGCACTGGTGCGATAGGTCTCGCCCACCCGCATGCGACCGAGAAACTCGATGTCGTGACCACCGTAGAGGCCGAAGACCCCGGGGGGCAACGGCAACGCCGGTTCAAAGGTGTGGCGCAGCGTCAGACAAAACAGGGCGGGCAGCTCCGCCCCGAAATCCGCTGGTAGCTCCGGACTGCCCACGGCCGCGGCGTACTGGTCCACCATGGCCGGCGTCACCGTCGTTTCTCCCAGGTCGACTTCGCGCCCCAGCAGGTCGTCGGGCACCCGCACCTGCGGTTCCGTGCCGCGCAAACGCTCGTCTCGCAGTATAGTCAAAGCGGCCGTGCTCCCGGCAGGCACGATAGGGATTGGAATGACATTCCCACGTCAGGGAATTAGGGCGTTGTCGCGCAGCGCCTGCTCCAATGCGCTCAGGACCTGATCGATATCCGCAATCGTCATTGGGGTGCTCAGCACGAACACGCCGAGAAACGGGGCGAGAAAGCCCTGGAGTGCCAAGCTGAAACAGATCCGTCCCACGATCTGGCGGTCGCTCGTGGTGAAGGAGGGGTAATCGACGACTTTCGTGCGCGTCCAGTGGATGCCGACGAACTGCCCAAGACCCGTCGCCTGTAGCGGCACGTCGTGCTTGCGGGCGAGTGCAGCGATACCGTACCGCATGTGGTCACCCAGGGCGTGCAGATGGCGATGTGCGGCGGGGGTGAGTTGCTTCAGCGCGGCGATACCAGCGGCCAGGCAAATCGGCATCCCGCCCATCGTGCTGGCGATGGCCACGGGGGGCATGCCGTCGTGCTGATGGGGATCGAGGAGGCCCATGATGTCGCGCCGGCCGCCGTAGGCCGCCAAGGGCAGGCCGCCACCGATCGCTTTGCCGAATGTGGTCAGGTCCGGTGTGATTCCGTAGTAGCCTTGCGCGCCACCCACATCGAGCGGCATGGTCACGACTTCGTCAAAAATCAGCAGGATACCGTACCGCCGGGTGATCTCCCGCATGAAGTGCACGAATTCGTGCGAGTTGGGAAGAAAGCCGCAGACGCCCATGATCGGCTCGAAGAGAACTGCGGCGAGGTCGTCCTTTTCCCGTTCGATGATGTTCTCGCAGGTGGCGCGGTCATTGGGCGGCAACAGCACGACTTCTTGCGTGGTGCCTGGAATCAAGCCGGGCGGCACGTAATTGGGATCCGTATTGAGCCCGTTGCTGAGCAGGAGGGCATCGGCGGTGCCGTGATAGGCTCCGGAGAGTTTTGCGATCTTGCCGCGTCCGGTGAAGGCGCGCGCCAAACGCATCGCGTTCTGGTTGGCCTCGGTGCCGGAGGTTGCGCAGCGGATCATTTCCACCGACGGCATGCGCTCGCGGATCAAGCTGGCCAGCTCGTAACCGAGACCCACGGCCGGGCCGCCGAATGTCGTGCCTTTGGCGAGTTGGGCGGCGATCGCGGCTTGCACCGCGTGATTGCCATGCCCGAGCGGCAGGAGCCAATCGCCGCCGAACAGATCGAGGTAGCGGTTACCGTCGGCGTCCCACACATGGCACCCCTCCCCACGCTCGATGAAGATCTCATGCGGCAGGAGGAAGAACCCCAATCCGCTGGGGCTTCCGTAGGGGATGATCGCCGCGGCGCGCTCGGTCTCGCTACGCGACTTCGGCGTCTTCTGTCCGAATGCCTCAACCAGGTGCCTCGGGTAACCGCTGTCCATAGGCGATCACACCTCCATGCTTGTGCGGAAAGCCGGTTTATGACTGACGAGAATCCGAATTGCAATCGATTGTTTGGGCGGAGACTAGGCGAGGGGCCTCGAACACAACGCTTCGTTCCGCGGGTTGCTCGCGGAGGCTTCCCGTTTGACAGCACGGCCAGTTGCTTGATCCGTCGGCAACGCTGCCGGATTGAGCAGTGACGGCGGCCGCGCGTGAAGCGCGGGGAGCACCGCGCTGATCGCCGCGATGTGGCACGGTTGCTGCTCACACAAGATCGCGGACAACCTGAGGAACGTATGGACGCTATGGCGCGAGCCGGAGTCGATTCCCCCATCCAGCGGTGCTTGGACGATCTGTATGCGAAATACGCGGGGACGAGGGATGGCGCGGTGGCGACCTACATCCCGGAACTGGCAAAGGCAGACCCGGACTGGTTCGCGATCTGCGTCGCGACCACGGACGGATACGTCTACGAGGTGGGCGACAGCCGCCAGCCGTTCACGATCCAATCGATCTCGAAGCCGTTCACCTACGGCCTCGCGCTGGAGGACCGCGGACGTGACGCCGTCCTCCAAAGGATCGATGTCGAGCCCACGGGCGACGCCTTCAACTCGATCAGTCTCGCGCCGGAGACCGGGCGGCCGCTCAATCCGATGATCAATGCCGGGGCGATCGCGGCGACATCGCTGGTCGCGGGCCATTCCGCCGAGGACAGGCTGAATCGCATTGTGGCGGTGTTCTCGCTCTATGCCGGTCGTGCGTTGACCATCGACGGCGCGGTGTACGAATCCGAACGCAGCACCGGCCATCGCAACCGTGCCATCGGGCACATGCTGCGCAATTTCGACATTCTCACGGAGGATCCGGAGCCCGCCTTGGACCTGTACTTCAAGCAATGTTCCGTCGCGGTCGACTGTCGCGACCTGAGCGTCATGGCGGCAACGCTGGCCAATGCGGGCACCAACCCGCTGACCGGGGAGCGCGCCGTGCGGCATGATCTCGTGGACAGCATGCTCAGCGTGATGGCAACCTGCGGCATGTACGACTATGCGGGCCAGTGGGTCTACTGGGTCGGCATGCCAGCGAAGAGCGGCGTGTCCGGCGGTATTCTGGCTGTCCTGCCCGGACAGTTGGGCATCGGCGTCTTCTCGCCGCGCCTCGACGCGCGGGGAAACAGCGTCCGTGGTGTCGCCGTGTGCCGGGAGCTTTCGCGCGAAATGGGCCTGCACTTTCTGCGCATCCCGCGCCTTTCCCGGTCGGCGCTCCGCAAGACCTACGACTTGGCGGCGATCAGTTCGAAGCGCATGCGGACGCAGCGCGAGAGGGAGCGGCTCGATGCGCTGGGACACCGGGCAGTCGTCTACGAATTGCAGGGCGACTTGGGCTTCTCGACCGTTGAGACGCTGATCCGCAGGATCGTCGAACGCAGCGCCGGTTTGGATTTCGCGATTGTTGACTTCACGCGCGCCGGCGATGTGGAACTTTCCGCCGCGGCGGTCTTCCTCGACCTGCTGGTGCGATTCGCGGCGAGCGGACGGCAGTTGGTGTTGGCCAATGCCCACGGCCAGCGCCGCCTGTTGCGCTTCCTGGAAGAACGGCTGACACAGGAGCAAGGCTGCCGCCTGCGCACGTTTGCCGATGTCGACTCGGCTCTCGAATGGTGTGAAAATCGCCTCCTCGCTGGCGAGCCTTCGCCGGACGCGCGGCCTCCGCAAGTGCCGCTAGCGCAGCACGACCTCTGCCGTGGCTTGGACGCGGCCAAATTGCTGCGCCTGGAAGGTATGCTCGAAGCAAGGTCCTTTCGCGCGGGTGAGCTGATCATCCGTAGGGGCGAGCCGGCGGACAGCATCTACTTGCTCACCCGGGGTGCGGTCAGCGTCACGCTGGAGTTACCGAACGGGCGCCACAAGCGCCTGGCGACGCTTTCCGCGGGCATGACGTTTGGCGAGTTGGCCGTCATCGACCGCGCCGCACGGGGTGCGGACCTGCGTGCCGACACGGTGGTCGAATGCTACGTCCTGCCCATCACCGCATTGGATGCCCTGAGCGAGACCGATCCCCGTACCAAAATCACCATCCTCGAGAATCTGCTGCGGCACGCGTCGCGTACGGTCAATCGGTTGAACGACGAGGTCGCAGCTCTGGCGGAGTGAGGGTGGGGCGCGGGGGCCATACGCCCCGCGCATGATAAACGCCGGCGGCGCACGCCGCGCTCACTGCCAAGCAGATTGCCACGATGAGGCCCAGAGTGGCTGGGGCGGATTCCAACCCACGAACTGCCACCGGGGCTATTTAAACGCCGAGATTTCAATCATTGCGCCGCCATCGTCGTCGTCGGTCAACCAGACGAATGCTCCGGCGCGGCCGTCGGTGAGCTGAAAGCGTCCTGCGATGACGGGTCGTGCTCCTTGCTCGACCAACACCCGCGACGTCGCCGTGAGATCATCGACAAAGAATCCGAGGTGGTTGATGCCCTCGCCACGCTGTCGGATGAAGTCGCCGACCGGATGCTCACCGTCGAGTAGTTGGATGAATTCCAGTTGTACGGCGCCGTGGTCGAGAACGGCAAGTTTCAGCCGGCACGCGCTGGCACGGCCATAATATTGATATGCGCAGCGCTCATCGAGCTCAATGGTTTCGGTCAGTGTCGCCTCCAGGCCATAGCGCTCCCGGTAGCGCGTCAAAGTGGCCTCCAAGTCACGGACGGCAAATCCGATCTGGTTCGGAGCCGACAATACAAACCGGTCCTGGGCGTCCATCGTAACTGTGCCTCCTTTGGAGTGCCAGCGAGGTTAGCACACTGCCGTGGCGGTCGTGAATCCGTAGCCGCGGTGGCGCGTGGTCCGCACGGCCGTTGCAGGCGCTGTCAGCGTCCTTTTCGAAAGCACTGTGACGGGATCGGGGGGCGGCGCCGCTCGATTGCGGCGCGCCCCTGTTTTGTGTGATACGCGGGAGGTCAGGAGATGTTCCGTATGCGTCACGTCGGCAGCGCTCCACGTGCCCAGTCTCGCAGCCCGCGCCGTGAGCTAACCTTCCCTCTCAGGGCGCCGGAGGATCTATCGTGCTGTGTGGTTTTGTTGGATCGGCCGTTCACCGAGACCATGCAGGTCGACGGTGCCGACGCCGAGGTCTGGCTGAAGGTCCCCGGCGCCAAGTCCCCGGCGCCGAAGCTGGCGCGACAATTGGGCACCGGATTCCTGGTGGCCACGGACACCGCCGCGTTTCTCGTCACCGCGGGGCACGTGGCGCGCCGCATGGATGCGGAGGCGCGACTGTCGTTTCCTGGCCGGAAGGGAAGACGGACCACGTTGCCCCTGCGCGAGGTGCTGTCCCTGGGCCGACGCGCGCTCGCATGGAGGTTCCATGCCCGCGCCGACCTGGCGGTGGTGCGTATGCCTACGCCGCCCGCCGCTTTGCACGGCCGCTTTCTCGATGCCCGCCTGCTGCGACGAGAGAAGACGGTGCCCAATGCGACGCTCGATCTCACGGTCGTCGGTTTTCCTCTCGGATTGTTCAGTGAGAAACACTTTGCGCCGATCAGCAAACGTTTCCACGCCGCCAGCGGCATCCTACAGTTTCGCGGCGAAGAGATGAATCAACCGGCCGATTTCTTCCTGCTCGATCAACCGACTATGGGCGGCTATAGCGGCGCTCCGGTGTTCGTCGCCCCGCAAGCGCGACTGAGCCCTGCGGGGGATGTGTCCTTGGTAGAGGCGCAGTGCAGCGGCGTTGTCAGCCAAACGATATCGGACGAGGCCGGCGGACATTTCGCCGCCGTCGTGCCGAGTGCGTTGATCCGGGGTTTGATCGCGCGTTGCTGAGCCGTCTACGCGGTCAGCGGGTCGGACGGGTTTACGTCTCCAGGCGATGGAGGCCGGCCACCTCAGCGAGGCGCACGGCTTCGCGGTATTCGCTGCGGGTGATGGCGCGGTCCAGGTCGGGGATTTCGAAAGCTTTGTAGCAGGGCCGGTACTGATCCATCACGTTCAGGTACGTGTGCGGCGACACTTCGTTGGCGAGGAAGCGCACGATGTCAGCCGTGCCGGCGATGCCGTTGGGCAGGACCAGATGGCGGACCAACAGGCCGCGTACGGCGACGCCGCGGTCGTCGAGGACCAAGTCACCCACCTGGCGGTGCATCTCCTTCACGGCGGCGCGATTGATCGCGGGATAATTGCGAATCTTGGAGTAGCGCCGCGCCAGGCCCGCATCGGCGTACTTCATGTCGGGCATGTAGATGTCGATCACCCCGTCGAGCAGGGCTAGACTGACCATCGCGTCATAGCCGCCCGTGTTGTAGACGAGCGGGATGTGAAGCCCGCGCTCGGCGGCAATGGCGACGGCCGCCAGGATCTGCGGCACCACGTGCGACGGTGTGACGAAGTTGATGTTGTCGCAGCCACGCGACTGGAGGTGCAGCATCATCGACGCGATATCCCCCGGTTCCGCCTCGGCCCCCTCACCTAATTGGCTGATGTCGTAGTTCTGGCAGAACTGACAGCGCAGATTGCACCAGGAGAAAAAGATGGTCCCGGAGCCGTGGCCGCCGACCAGGCAGCGCTCCTCCCCTAAGTGCGGGCCGAAGCTGGCGACCACCGCGCGCTCGCCCGTCCGACACACCGCCCCTCGAGTCGTTTGCCGCCGGTCGATGTGGCAGTCATGCGGGCACAGGTCGCAGTCCCCCAGCCGCGCCCACGACTGACGCACGCGCGTCTGCAGTTCGCCGCGGCGGAGGAGGTTGAGGTATAGGGGGTCAAATGCAGCCATAATTGGTGCACGCCGACGTCCTCATGTTCATAGCAGAATCGGGGCGGGAAGGGTGGTAAATGGCGACAGGCGGCCCCTACGACGGGCGCCGCAGCGTTGCTCGAGTCGTCCGCGGCGCTACCAACGGTGGGAATCAGAGAGTAATATCCAGCCAATCGGGAGGGGTCGCATGGACAATCGGTTCACAGACGAGGAGGTGCTTGCCGTCGCCAAGGCCTCACCCGACGCGGTCTCCCGCCATGACGGACTGGCCTGGGTCGGGCTGTTCTCGCGCCATGCCGTCATCGAGGATCCCGTGGGGTCACAGCCACATCAGAGCGGCCTCTACGATCGCCGCTCGGGGGTGCGCGGGGCGGGACCGATTGAGCGCTTTTACGACACCTTCATCGGACCGAACGACATTACGTTCCATGTCGAACAGGACATCGTGGCGGGCCCGTTTGTGGTGCGTGATCTGGCGATCGAACTGGCGATGGGGCCGGGGGTGACTGCCCGCGTGCCTATGCATCTCGTCTACGAAATCACTGCAGAGGATGGGCGCCTCAAGATCTGTCATTTGCGGGCGCACTGGGAGATGCTGCCGATGGTGCGGCAGGTCGCGAGCAAGGGATGGCCCGGGGTCATGGTGCTCAATCGCCTTGGGCTCCGAATGATCGCCACGCAGGGCGTCGGTGCCGTGTGCGGGTTCTCGAGAGCGGTGTTGGGAATTCATGCTGCGGGGAAGACGGCGTTGCGCCGCTTCGTGGAGGCGGTCAACCGCAAGGACCGGGCCACCCTCAGTGCACTCTTCGACGGGCGAAACGCTGGCGTCAGCTTCCCGGGCGATTCGCGCAGCGTAGCACCCGATGCATTGTGCGAGCAGACGGACCTATTCCTGTCAGCCACGAAACTGATTTCTTCCGGCTACATCACGAGTTGCACCTTGACCGCCAGATCCGGAGACACGCAGGCAAGGGGTGTCGGCTTGTTCGAGTTCAACTCACGGACACGCAAGCTGCACGCGGTCCAACTGTACTCCCAAGCCGCGTTGCTCCAGGGAATTGCCGCCGGCGCCGGCCAGCAGCCTGTGCAAGGATCGTGATGCAGACGATGGCGCGCCGTTCGAGCACCCGGCTGTGCGCATTGGTTGAACGACAGGGGCAGCTGTTCTCCCAAGAACTCGGCATCGACGTGGCGCGCGAGCCATTCCGCTGGTTGCTGGCCGCGATGTTGTTCGGTGGCCGGATCGGCGAACGCGTAGCGAAGCAGACCTACGAGGCTTTCGCACGGCGGGAATTCCTCACCCCCCAGGCGATCATGAAGGTTGGCTGGCAGGGGCTCATCCCGGTGATGGGCGAAGGTGGCTACACGCGCTACGACAACATCAAGTCCCAGTACATCACCGCCATGTGCCAGACGCTGGTCGAGGAGTACGACGGCCGCGTAGAAACGATCCACGCGCGTGCACGAGACGCCGCGGATCTCGAAGCCCGTCTGCTCGCATTCAAGGGTATCGGTCGGGTGACGGCCAGCATCTTCCTGCGCGAGTTGCGGGGCATTTGGCCCAAGGCGGATCCACCGCTCACCGATATCGAGGTGCTGGCGGCCCGAGCGTTGGGACTGACCACCGCGAAAAGCCCCGAAAAGGTGATGCGCGATCTCCGGCAGCAGTGGAAACCGCGTGCGGCGAGTGGTCGCGATTTCCGACACCTGGAGGCGGCCCTGGTGCGCGAAGGGTTGACGGTGCGGCGGCAACGCCGGGCCGCCGCGCGGCGCGCTGGCCGCCGTCTCGCGTGACGGCAACGCGTTTACATGATGATGAGGCGACCGAGTGGATGCGACGGCGCGACTTTACGCCGCTGAGCGGTGGCGGTGCCGGTGCCGCGCACGAACGTGTCCGCGCCGGTCCGGATCCCCGACCATAGCCACGCCTTTTCGGCGGAGTCTTCAATGTTCACCGCCAGATGCCAGACGGTTTCAACCTTTTCGACCCCGTTCTCGACGGTGTGCTGGCCGGTCCAGGCGGTGAGGGACTGGTACTTGCCGAAGTTCACCGCGAAGCTGATGAGGTCACCGCACACGAAGCCGGTCAACGGAAACTCCTCCACCGGGTTGGGGCTGCCCACCGCGGTGTAAAAGCTCCCGGCAACGCGCCCGGCATCGCTGACCGTAAGGAACATCTCCGAACCGTGCTGATTGTGCCACTTGCCTGAGAAGTCAACGTCCATGCTGCTATCTCCGATCGCTTTACGCTTATCTGAAATATACCCCGCTCGACAGTCGGTGGTTTAGAGTCGAGGGTTGACCTTCGGTCGCTTTGGCAGGAGCGAGCGCACGCCTCATTATAATGGACGTGGCGCTCATGTGCACTGCCCACGCCTCGAGAGCGGACGTGCCCACCACGATCTCGGCTCACTTCACCGCGGTGACGAGGAACTGCGGCAGGAAGAGCATGTAGGTGCCGTTGTCGATGGCGGCCTGACAGTCGGCGGTGACGGCGTCCGCTTCGTTCTCCGGCATTTGGCCAAACTGTTTGGCGTAGGTGACCAGGGTCATGGCAACCGGGAGCAACTGGCCGCGGGTGTCCGGCCGGGCGAAGATCTCGACCTTGACCTCAGTGAATCCCGCCATGCGCATCGCGCCGTACAGGTGGCGACCGGCCATCGGGTCGCGGTAGGCAGGTCGTGCCGCCGCCAGCAAGCGTGATACGCGCTCGGGTCCGACCGGTTCGATGATCAGGGCGCTCCAATCGCTGTCAATGGCATGGGCGATTCCCCCCGGCTTCAGGACACGGTGAAATTCCGCCACCGTTGTCGCCAAGTCGGGTACATACTCGAGAACGTTCTTGCAGAGCACGCGGTCGACGCTGCCGTCCGGAATGGGGATGCGGTCGTCGGTGGTGTGGTGCCAGTCGATGCGGTCTGTCAGGCCTTCTGACTCGGCGCGCGTCCGCGCCCCAGCCAGAAATGCCGCGTTCAGATCGCACCCGGCGACGTGGCCGCTCGGTCCCACGCGTTTGGCCAGTTCGAGCGTCAAGAATCCGGGACCGCAACCGTAGTCGATGACGCTGACTCCAGGGACAATGTTTGCCCCTTTGATGAGGGCCTCCATGTTCGGCTGCCAGCGAAAGAACTCTTCATACATGGGGACGAGTGCCGGTTCGATTCGTGCCCAGTGGTCGCGGTAATACGTGTCCGAGGCGCTCATTGGCTTCGCACTCCTTTTGCGGGGCGGCAGTCTAATCGGATTTTGGCGGAGACGACAACCGGCGCGCCGGCGGCGCGGGTGCCCGGGATCAGGACGCGAAGCGGTCGGCGCCGCTTGACACGGCGGCCAAGTTCCTCAAAAAGGATCGGCTATGAGCCAACGGAAAATTTCCAGCGATCTGGTCGGAATGACCTTTGCGCCAGTCACCTTCTCGTGGACGTGGAAGGAGGTGATCCTCTATGCGCTCGGAGTGGGAGCGAAGCCGGAGGGAGACCTCGATTACGTCTTCGAAGGCAAGGGCCCGAAGGTGCTGCCGACATTTGCCGTGATTCCCGGCATGGTTGGCGGCAGCGGTTTGTCGCAGATAGAGATCAATCTCGTGTGGGACAAAGGCAAGGCGGCTGTCATTGTGACGGAGACGGCTGCGGAGGACGACAACGGTCCGATGTTCACCACCCGGTCGACGCTGTTTATCCGCGGTGCGGGGGGATTCGGCGGTGAGCGCGGGCCGTCAACGGCAGGCTTGAACGTGCCGCCGGAGCGCCAACCGGACCACGTCGTCGAAGACGTTACCCGGCCGGAACAGGGAGCGATCTACCGCCTCAGCGGCGATTTCAACCCCCTGCATATCGACCCCGATTTTGCCAAGATGGCCGGCTTCGACAAGCCCATCGTGCACGGGTTGTGTACGTACGGCTTTGCCGGCCGTGCGATTCTGCGCGTTCTGTGCGGTGGTGAGCCGTCGCGCTTCGAGTCATTTGACGCGCGATTCGCCGATAATGTCTACTTCGGTGACACCATCATCACCAAGATCTGGCGGACCGGTGCGGGCGAGGCGATTGTGCAGGCGGAAACCCAGAAGGGTAACGTGGTGTTGGCGCAAGCCAAGGCGACCTACAAGGAATAGCGGTCAGCGGCCAGCCTGCGGCTGGTAATCATCCGCGAAACGGGTCGCGTCGCGCGGCGCAACCCGGGAGAGTTGCACTCATGGATACGCGGCTCGAAGTGGCCATCGCGGCAGCTCAGGCTGGCGGTGCGTTGGCGTTGCGCTATTTTGGTACCCGGCTGACGGTGGACTACAAAGGGGACCACTCGCCGGTAACGCGCGCGGATCGCGAATGCGAACAGCGCATCGTCGAGGTCTTGCGCCGTAGCTTCCCGGACTACGGCGTGATCGGCGAGGAGTTCGGCGCGGACGAGGGGAGTGGGGGTTCTGCCCGATGGATCATTGACCCGATCGATGGCACCAAGAACTTCATTCGTGGCATCCCCTATTTCGCGACGCTGATCGGCTTGGAGGAAGATGGCGAAGTGACGATGGGCGTCATTTACGCTCCGGCCGTGGATGACCTGATCTACGCGCACAAAGGCTCGGGTGCGTTTGATCGCAACGGCCGATTACAGGTGTCGTCGGTGCGCTCGATGCGTGAGAGCATGCTGGTGTTCGGCGGCCTCGACATTTTCCGCCAGGTGGGGCGCTGGGACGCCTTCGAGCGACTGGTGCGGGCCTCCGGGCGCCAACGTGGCTTCGGCGACTACTTCGGACACACGTTCGTCGCCCGCGGACAGGCTGAAGCCATGGTGGAAGTGGATCTGAAGCCCTGGGACCTTGCGGCCATCAAGATCGTGATTGAGGAAGCCGGCGGCCGTTTTACCGACTTTAAGGGCAACGCCACCATCTACGGCGGTGACGCGGTAGCCTCCAACGGGCTGGTGCACGATGAGATTTTGCGTTTGCTGCGCACCCCGTCTGATTCTGGCGCCGCTACGTGAGACGGAGCACAAGCATGGGGCGCCGTCGCCAGACCGTGCAGGAGCAAGGTTCACTGTTCGACCGCGCTGATGCCGAAGCTGCGGCGCGCGAGCTGGTGCCGAACAAACCGTCGGGAGGCCGGCCGGTCACTCCCGCGCCGCGGAAGTGGCGGATGCCGACACTCGAAGGTAAGACGGTTGCGGAAATCCGTGTGCGGTGGCCCAAACGGCTCACGCCGGCTCAAGTGGCGCGGGTGGAAGCCGAATTGGGCGCTCTACCGAAGGCCTTGACCCAGTTGGGTTTCGGTACGGTGGCGGTGGAACGTACGTTCGTGCGTCGGCACCGGACGATCAGACGGGGTAATCCTCCACGATAACGATTCGTACTCCTGGGCGCGGAGCGGCAACGGACGTGCGGGCTCTTTCGCGGGCCAGGGTTCTTCCTTCACCTGGGGGATGGGCGCGGATTAGAGCTCTCGGGAGGGATCAATCGTCAGGGCGATGTCTTCTTCCTCTCCTTCGGCGCCCTCTTCCCCCTCGTGCTTTTTGGCCTCACGCCGCTCCAGTTTCTTCTTCAACTTTTCTTCCTGCTTGAGCTTGCGTGCCATTTCCTTGCGACGCTTTTGATCCCGCTTGAACGTTTTGCCGCCAGCCATGCCCATGCTCCTTTCCGCTGCGCCGATGCAGAGACTCGCCTTGCGGCAGGTGCCGTTTGCAATGTGCAAGTCAGTTGAACCCTACCAAAGTCGGTATAGCGAGGCAATTGCGCGGCGCACGGACGGAGCGGCTGCGGTTGCGCGCAGTTGTTCGGCGGCGTCTGGCCTCCTATAAACGGAGTGCGTTTCGCGGCCCACAAGCGAGGAGGGAAGGATGACCAGGGACGACAAACTTAAGTTGGCCGTCAGCGTGGCGCGCGCTGCCGCGGCCTCTGGCGAGTATCGCCAACTCGATAAGCTCATCGAGATCGTCTTTCGCAAACTGAATGAGCTGGCCCCCGCGGAGGGTGGCGAGCCGCACCTCCACGACCACGATCGCGAGTTCAAGCTGTGACGGCGGCCGCACACGGCGCCCGGGGACCCGCGGCTATTCCTTGCGTTTCTTTGGGCGCTCCACTTGGCGCAGCACCTTCTTGCGGAGGCGGACGGACTGCGGGGTGACCTCGACCAGTTCGTCCTCCGCGATCCATTCGATCCCGTTTTCGAGGCCCATCTCGCGGTGTGGCGTGATGCGCACCGCTTCATCGTGCCCAGCGGCGCGGATGTTGGTGAGCTTCTTCTCGCGGCAGATGTTGACGTCGAGGTCATTTTCGCGCGAGTACTCGCCGATGATCATGCCTTCATAGACGCGGGTGCCTGGCGGGATGAAGATGACGCCGCGTTCCTGCAGATGGAAGATGGCGTAGGGAGTCGCGGGGCCCTCGCGGTCAGCGATCATGGCGCCGTTGGTGCGCGCCTGGATCGGACCCTGCCAGGGCGCGTACCCGTTGAACAAGGCGTTCATGATACCGGTGCCGCGCGTGTCCGTCAGAAAGTAGGAGCGGAAGCCGATCAGGCCGCGGGAGGGGATGCTGAACTCCAAACGCACTCGCCCGGAACCCGGATGGTTCATCTTGGTCATCTTCCCGCGCCGCACCGCCAGCAACTGCGAGACCACACCAATGTACTCTTCCGGGACATCGACCAGCAGCAACTCCATTGGTTCCTGGGCGACACCGTCAACGTCCTTGGTGATGATCGTCGGCTTCGAGACCTGCAGCTCGTACCCCTCACGGCGCATGGTTTCCACGAGGATGGCGAGCTGCAGTTCGCCGCGACCCATCACGCGCCAGGCATCGGGCGACGCCGTGTCCTCGATACGCAGGCTTACGTTCTTGTTCTGTTCGTGGAATAAGCGTTCGCGCAACTTGCGTGAGGTCACATAGTCACCCTCGCGACCCGCCCAGGGCGAGTTGTTGACGCTGAACATCATCGCAATGGTGGGCTCATCGATCCGGATGCCCGGCAGCGCACGGGGCGTCACACGGTCGGTGATGGTCTCGCCAATATTGATGTCCTCAATCCCCGCCACGGCGACGATGTCGCCGGCACTGGCCTGGGGCAGCTCCATTCGTTTGAGCCCGTGCCAACCGTAGATTTGGTTGATCTTGCACTCGACCTGGGAGCCGTCGAGGCGACAGAGGGCGTAGACACTACCGCTGCGCAACTCGCCGCTGACGATGCGGCCGATGGCCAGGCGGCCGACGTAGTCGTTGTAATCGAGATTGTTGGCCTGGAATTGCGTCGGCGTGTCGGGATCGAATCGCGGCGCGGGCAATGCCGAAACGATCAGGTCGAAGAGCGGGCGCAGGTCGCCGCCGTCGTCGGTCAGGGCGCGCTTGGCGATGCCGGCACGGGCGTTGGTGTAGACAATCGGGAAATCGAGCTGGGCCTCCGAGGCGTCCAGGTCGATGAACAGGTCGTAGATTTCGTCCAGCACCTCGGCCACGCGGGCGTCGGCCCGGTCGATCTTGTTGATACACACCACTGGTGGCAAACCCGCCTCGAGGGCTTTCTTGAGGACAAACCGCGTCTGCGGCAACGGCCCCTCGGAGGCGTCGACCAACAGCATCACGCCGTCGACCATGGCCAACGTGCGCTCCACCTCCCCGCCGAAATCGGCATGGCCGGGGGTGTCGACGATGTTGATCCTGATGCCGCTGTAGGTGACGGCCGTGTTCTTGGCGAGGATCGTGATACCACGCTCGCGTTCGAGCGCGAAGGAGTCCATCACGCGTTCGACCACTTGCTCGTTGCTGCGGAAAATCCCACTCTGGTGAAGCATGGCGTCGAGCAGGGTCGTTTTCCCATGATCGACGTGGGCGATGATGGCGATGTTACGAATGTCGTCGCGGCTGGCGCGTAAGTTCTGCATAGCACTCTTTGACGGATTGGCCCGACACGAGTCGGGGCGGTGGAGTTCTAGGTCTTGCTTTCCGGAGTCTGCCGACTATAGCATTCGCCCCGACCGCGGCAACGGCGAAAGTTCCTGGGGGTCGACGCAGGCGGCGCGGCAGACGATCGATGACAGCGGAACGCGGGCAGCGGATGGCAGGAGCATCGCAAGCGGACATTCGGAATCTGGCGCGCTTTCGTTACGCGGTACGCAAGTTCCTGCGGTTCAGCGAGGAGGCTGCACGCGCCACCGGCCTGACACCCCAGCACCACCAGCTCCTACTGGGTGTCGCGGGCTTCACCGGCAAAGGGCGGGCGACGATCGGGGAGTTGGCGGAATTCCTCCAGATCCGGCACCACAGCGTGGTCGGCCTTATTGACCGGGCCGAGGCGTTGGGTCTGGTGCGCCGCGAAAGCAACCCCGACGATCTGCGCGAGGTGTACATCTCGCTGACGGCCGACGGCACGCGGAAACTGCGCGCACTGGCGGAACTCCACCGCAAGGAACTGTACGGAATGCGACGCAGCTTCGACCTCTTGTACCTCGAGGGCAGCAGCGCAGCGAGGAAAACAGGCAAATCGGCGGTCGCACCGGCCCGCAAACGAGGCTGAGGCGTGGGGTTACCCGCCGCCGAGTTCCCGGGAGCGTTGCGTGGCGGCCTCCACCGCTGCCACGACGGCCTCTTGGAATCCCCGTGCGGCGAGCGCGCCGAGACCGGCCAAGGTGGTGCCGCCGGGCGACGTGACCATGGCACGCAGGGTTTGTGGGGTCTCGCCCGTTTCCTGCAGCATCGCGGCGGCACCGCTGATCGTGTGCAGTGCGAGTTGCGTGGCCAGGGGCGCCGGTAGCCCGGCCCTGATGCCTCCGGCGATGAGACTTTCAGCGAACAAATACACATACGCCGGGCCGCTCCCGCTCAGGCCGGTGACGGCGTCGAGCAGCCCTTCGTCCTCCACGGCCACGGCCGCGCCCACCGCCCGCAGCACCCGCAAGCCGAGGCGTGCGTCGGCTGGCGTCGCGTGCCGCCCCCGCACCAGCACGGAAATTCCTTTGCCCACCAGTGCCGGCGTGTTGGGCATGGCGCGGAGCACGCGTCGCCCTCCACCCAGGCCGACTTCGAGACGCGTCGTCGTTACCCCCGCGGCGATGGAGAGGAAGACCCGGCTTGGCGGAGCCGCCGCGCGCAGTTCCGCCAACACCTGGTCGATGATCTGCGGCTTTACGGCGAGCACCACGAGTTTGGATCCGCGTGCCACCTCGGCATTGTCCGCGGTCACGCCGACGCCGAATCGCCGGCGCAATCCCGAGCGTTTCTCCGGATCCACGTCGCTGGCCCAGAGCTGATCGGGGCGGTACATGCCGGCGGCGATCAGCCCGCGAATGAGGGCGGTCGCCATGTTGCCGCCGCCGACAAACCCAATTGCGCGTGGTGCCGATTTCCGCTTGACCGATCCGCGTTTCCGACGGTGCTCCATTTGTCCTCCCTCCCACGAGTGCAGGTGCTGCTGACGCCCCTGGGCATCGGGATTCTCGAGCGTCAAGTGCGCTCCCCAAAGATCGCTCTCCCGATCCGCACAATCGTTGCCCCTTCTTCGATCGCCACGCGGAAATCGTCGGACATCCCCATCGACAACTCGCGGAGCGGAGCGTTGTCGGCAGCATGCGCGGCGAGTCGGTCACGCAATTCGCGCAACTGGCGAAAATAGGGGCGGGCAGCGTCGGCTGACGCCGCGACCGGCGGCACGGTCATGAGCCCGTCGATGAGCAACCAGCGGCGTGTCGCCAGTGAGGCGAGCAGTGCTTCGACGGCCTCCACGGCAACGCCGGACTTCGTGGATTCCCCGCCGATGTTGACTTCGACGAAGGCGCGGACCGGCCGTCCCCGCCGTTCGCCATGCCGGGCGAGTGCCGCGCCGAGTGTGGTGCTGTCGAGGGTGTGGATGACGTCGAAGAGCTCGACGGCGCGGCCGGCTTTGTTGCGTTGGAGGTGGCCGATCATATGCCACGTCACCGGGGTGGTGATGCGTGAAATCTTCTCACTGGCTTCTTGGACGTAGTTTTCGCCGATATCGGTCGCCCCGGCTAGAATTGCCTGCTGGATCAGTTCGATGGGTTTGGTCTTCGACACCGCGACAATGCGCACCGCGTCGCCATCGCGGCCAGCATTCCGTGCCGCCTCCGCGACCTGTTGGCGGACGCGGTTCCAGTTGGCCGCCACGTCAATCATGCGGGCGGCACCTCCGCTTGGGTGGCCGGTGCCCATGGCCGCAGCAACTCGCTGATCAACTCCATGGGCAAGCCGACGACGTTGGAGTATGAACCGTGGACGGCGGCGATGAATTGCCTCGCGTACCCTTGCACGGCGTATGCGCCGGCCTTGTCGTAAGGCTCTTCCAGGTCGAGGTAGGCCTCAATGTCGGATGCGCTGAGGGCGCGGAATTCAACGCGACTTTCGACCAGCGCGGAGTCGACGGTTCCGGCCGGCGTCACCAGTGCGACGCCCGTCAGAACTCGATGCGCGCGACCGGACAATGCCCGCAACATGCGCCGGGCTTCGGCGCGGTTGGTCGGTTTGCCGAGGAGGATGCCGTCGACAACGACCACGGTGTCCGCGCCCAACACATATGCGCCCGGCCGACGGCGCGCCACGTCCGCCGCTTTTTCGCGCGCGATGCGCTGGGCGAACGTCTCGGGTGCTTCTCCGGTCTGCGGAATCTCGGGGATCTCACTGGGGACCACCTCGAATTGGTAGCCGGCGGCGGCGAGCAACTCTCGGCGCCGTGGCGAGGCGGAGGCGAGTACCAGGGGGGCGCTCATAGGCCGATGTCCACGGCTGTTTGTTGGCTGATGCTCGCGGCGTTGTCAACGCGGCTGGCGCCGTGGGTGGGATATGCTAGCTGAGACGCATGTGGCGATTGCTTGTGGTCCTGATGCTGGTGGCGCTGGTCGGCGGGGGCTGTGTCAGGCGCGGGCCGGACGTGATGCCCCACGCTCCGGCCGTAACCCTGCCGCGGCTGGACACGAGCGCGGAGCGGCGTGCGGCGTTTGCAGAGGCGTACGCATCGTGGCGTCGCGGGGAGCAGGACCTCGCGTTGTCGACATTTACTGCGTTGGCGGAGGGCTATCCCGAGTTGGCGGACTATGCCCTCTATTTTGTGGGCACGATTGCGGTCGGGCGCGCCGACGACGTGACGGCGGAGGCGGCTTTCGCCCAGTTGCTCCGAGACTATCCGGAGAGCGTCAAGGCGCCCTCGGCGGCACTGGAAATCGGCAAGCTCCTTCTGCGCAGCGGGCGCGTCGACGAGGCGCGACGACAGCTGCAGACCGCCCTGGCGTCTCCGGATACGGCGACGGCGTACGGCGCGCGTCTCGCGCTCGCCGACGCTGATGACCGTCTCGGGTATCTGGATGCGGCCTATGCCGGATACATGGCGGTGCGGCGTCAGATGCCTGGCTCGAGCCTCGGGCGGATGGCAAAGGAGCGTGTCCGCGCGTTGCGTGAGCGGCGCCGGGATCTGATCCCCGTGGGCGCTGATCTCTTGTCCGAAGCGAAACTCTTGCTTGCCGAGCACGATTACGATGCTGCGGAGCGTGCAGCGGAGGAGTTGCTGCTCCATCCGGATGGTGTCGAGCCCGCCGCCGCGTGGCGGGTGCAGGCGGATGCGTTGTACGGTCGCGGCGCGCTCGAAGCGGCGCTCGCGCAACTGCGAGCCCTGGTGGATCGGTACCCGTCCAGTGAAGAGGCGCCCGCAGCGTTGTTCCGGCTGGCATCCGTCCGCTGGAATCGGGATCAGGACGCTGCCGCCCTGGCGGCGTTCGCAGAGTTTCGGCGCCGCTATCCCGAAGACCACCGCACTGGCGAGGCGATCTACGCCACCGGCCGCATTCACCAAAGTGCCGGGCGGAATGACCTCGCAATTGACAGCTATGCAGCGCTCATCAAGCGCTCTCCCGAGAGCAAGCTTGCCGATGACGCGCGCTGGCGCATTGGCTGGATCCGATACGTATCGTCCGAATGGACGCCGGCGGCGGACGCGTTCGCGCGGTTGGCAGGTGAAACGTCGTCGGCGCAGGTGCGCAGCGGCGCATGGTATTGGGAGGCGCGAGCGCTCGAGCGTGGTGGCCAGGTGGCGGCGGCGCGCGATCGCTATGCGCGGCTCGTTGAGGTTGAACCGACAGACTATTACGCCATGTGGGCAGAGCGTCGCGTCGACGCCTCGGCGGCGCCGTTGCCGGTGGCGGCTGGAGCGGCCGCAGCGCCGGCTGGCCTGGCGGAGACCGCCGCTGCTGCGCTACGCGTCGGGCCGCCGCCGCAGGTCGACGGCTTCCACTTCAGCCGCTGGGAGGAACTCAAAGCGGCGGGGATCTTCGCGCTGGCACGCGAAGAGTTGAAGGCGATCGAGCGCGATCGTCCTGAGGATCTCACGACCATGCGGTACCTGCTGCGCGCGTATCCGACAGTTGAGGGGTTCGCTGCTGCACAGCGCCTACTCGGCCGCCTGGGAAACGCTGCGGGGCTTGCGGATGCGGCGCGCCAGCAGGTGCAGTACCCGCTGGCGTTCTGGACAATCGTTGTGGATGCGGCCGCGCGTCATGCGGTGGACCCGTTTCTCGTTGAGGCCGTGATGCGGCAGGAAAGCCGGTTCGATCCGCAGGCGCAATCGCCCGCCGAAGCGTATGGGCTCATGCAGTTGCTCCCCCAGACTGCGACGCGGGTCGCGGCAAACGGCCATCCCGTTGCCCCCGCCGCGCTGATCGAACCGGAGATCAACATCGATCTCGGAACCCGCTATCTCAATGAGTTGCTCGATCGATACGCGGGCAACGTGTTGAAAGCCCTGGCGGCGTACAACGGTGGGGAGGGCGCCGTTGGGAAGTGGGAGCGGCGCTTCGGCGACCTCGATCTCGACGAGTTCGTCGAGAGCATCAGCTACCGCGAGACGCGCGACTATGTGAAGCGCGTGATGACCAACTACCGTGCGTACCGCCACCTGTACGTGGACCAGGCCCGATAGGCACTTCGCCACAGCTGAGCGCCGCCTTGGTGGGATCGCCCCACCGTGCCGCCGTCGGGCCTTACGTCCGGCCAAAGATCGGTGAGTGCGGGAAGTCGTAACGGTGCGTCGCGAGTTGAGCCGCATCCGCCCGCCGCCGCGGATCGACAAAGTTTGCGGCGAACAAGACCACCACCGGCAGATAGATCATGATCGCTACGATGCCGAGGAGGGTTTCGCCGATGGCGAAGGTCAGCACGACGTTGAACAAGAGGACGCCGAGGTAAAGCAGCGGCTCGATGAGGCCGCCGTATGGCAGGTGGCGGAGGCCAGCGGGCCGTTTCAAGTCGGAACTGAGCCATTGGCGGCGCTCGAACCACTGGAACACAGCGACGGTCACGGCTCCCACCAAAGCCCAACCCAAAAAGTTGCTGATCGGCACCCCGAAATAGATACCGCCGTTCGGATAGAAGTACATTTTCCCGAGGAACCACCTGTCCCCGCGAACAGTGAGCGGGTCGATGATCACGTCGAGCAATGTCATGAGGACGGTCGCGGTAATCAGCACGCGGCGGGATTGTCGGATTTCACAGGTGTCGACGACTTGTACGTCGCCTGGCCGGACGTGCACGGGAGAGTATAGCAACACAGCCAGGCTGAAGCCGAGGTAGCACAGAAAGGTGAAGGAGAGGGAGTCCCAAAAGGGCACGTTGGCGATCCATAATTCGCGGTCGCGGGTGGCATCGATGTAGTGGTACAGGCCGAAGGGAAATCCCGTCCGGGTCGAGGATAGCTCAGCGGTGAAGGCAACGATGTAGGCGATGAGCGTGAAGACCGCCGTCTTCTTCCAGCCCATCCGACTCACCGCGGCAACCAGATAGACTGCGAAAAAAACAAACACGTACGGTCGCAGCGCGACCATCCCCCCGATGCGCAGCAAGAGGTCCAGCATCGGGCGGACCTTACCCTCCCGCGCGGAAGAACTCAACGAAATGACCGGCACCGCCAGGTGCACCGTCGCTGCCAGGTTGGGCGGTCTCCGTGCGATCACCAATTCAAAGTGACCTCCATCATGTCGGCGCCTGTTGGAGATCATCGACTCGTTTCTGACTTGCAGTATGGGAAACATACTAATTGTACGCGACGCGAACACACGGGAGGATAATGTTTCTCAAGGGGTACAGGCTGTTGGATATGTGCTGGATGGGCGGCGGGCCATTCACGGCGCAAGTGCTGGGGGACCTCGGATTCGATGTCATCAAGATCATGGAAGTGTCGAAGGGAGCCGGCCGCCGTGGAGGCAAGGATACCGGGTCGCTGATCATGGAGCACAATGGCGCGCAGCTCAGCCATTACCGATTCGGAATTCGCAATGCGCGCAGCGTGCGACTCAATCTGAAGACCCCAGACGGGCTGGACGTCTTTCACCGTCTGGTTGAGCGAGCCGACGTCATTTCCGAAGGATTCCGGCCGGGGGTCGCCGACCGCTTGGGGGTTGGCTACGAGGCCTTGCGGAAGATCAACCCGCGGCTCGTCTACGCTGCGATCACCAGTTACGGCCAGACGGGACCGTATCGTGACAAGCCCGGTCACGACATCAACTTCGAGTCGATTGCCGGCTTCATTGGGATGAACGGCCGCGCCGGCGGGCCGCCGGTTGTCCCCGGGGCGTTGGTGGCCGATTTCGGCGCGGGAGGGATGTCGGCGGTGATCCACATCCTGGCGGCGCTGCTGCGCCGCGAACAGACCGGGACGGGCGCGTATTGTGACGTGTCGCTGACTGACGCGGTGTTTGAGTCCAACTCGGCTGCGATCAGCCCCTACCTGGGTTCGGGGGAGGAGATGCGGCGCGGGGAGATGTACTTTTCCGGCTTCTGGCCCTTTTCGGACGTCTACGAAACACAGGACGGGGCGCATATTTCCCTCGGGGCATGGGAGCCGTATTTCTTCCAGAACCTTTGCCAGGCCATTGGTCGTGAGGATCTGACCGAATTGCAGTGGGTGGTGGAGCGGCGGGACTACGTGCGCCAGGAGCTGAGCGCGGTGTTCAAATCGAAAACGCAGGCCGAGTGGGTTGCGGTCTTCCAGAACGTGGATGCCTGCGTTACGCCGGTCAACTCGGTGAGTCAGGCGGTGGCAGACCCACAAATGCGGGCGCGAAACATGGTCGTCGAACTCGAGAATCCGCTCCAAGGCAAAGTGCCCATGGTGGGGTCGATGTTCAAACTCGACGGCCAGCCGCTCGAGGCCCACAGCTGGATGCACTGGCCGGGGGAGCACACGGATGCGATCTTGTCAGAACACGGATTCTCAAGCGACCAAATCGCGGACCTGCGAGACCGGAACGTGGTTGGGTAGCAGGGACACAGCTAACGGAGGGCGCGTATGACGGAGCAGAAGAAAGGTGTCCTCAGTGGCATCACCGTGCTGGATTTTGGTCGGGTTGTGGCCGGCGGGTATTGCACCCGGCTGCTTGCCGACATGGGGGCACGCGTTATCAAGATCGAGCCGCCGTTCATCGGAGATATGATCCGGCTGCTCGGTCCGTTCAACGGAGAATCCTGGAGCATGCCGCCGTCGATCAGCCCGATATTCCTGCACTGCAACGCGGGCAAAGAGAGTGTCTCGTTGGACCTCAAGAAGCCCGAGAGCATCGAGCTGATCAAACGGCTCATCCCGCAGGTCGACGTGGTCGTGGAGAATTTCACCTCCCACGTGATGCGCAGCTACGGTCTGGCGTACGACGACCTCCGCCGCATCCGCGAGGACATTGTGATGTGCTCGATCACCGGGTTCGGATCCCAAGGGCCGTTGGCCGATGCGCCGGCGGCGGATGGCGTGGGACAGGCGATGAGCGGCATGCTGTCGGTCACCGGTGAGGAGGACGGCTACCCCTACTTTGCGGGCAACGGTATTGCCGATACGGCGACGGCAACGACCGCGGCGATGGCGATCCTGGCGGCGCTCCTGGATCGGTTTCGCAGCGGCACGGGCCAACACATCGATATTTCGATGATGCATACGCTGTTTGCTATGGACGGCGCGGCGGCGCCCTATTACGTCGTGTCCCGCGGCGAACACCACATCCCGCGGGGTGGCCGCTTTCATCACCTGTCCTGTCCGTGGGGCGTGTTCAAAGGTCCGCAGGGCCGGTACATGGTGATCATGATGACCAACGTCACCCCGTGGGAACGGCTCGCGCAGTTGATGGGGCGCGCTGATATGCTCGAGGACCCGGAATTTGCGACGCCGGAGGCGCGGCTGAAGAACCGGGAGAAGGTGCACGAGATCATCGAGCAGTACTTACAGAGCTTCGAGACGGCGGAAGCGGCGTACAAAGCGCTTGCGGAGGAGCGGATCGCCGTAGGCATTGTCCTCAACCCGTGGGAGGTGGCCACGCATCCCCAGACCCCGCCCGACATGATTCGCGCCGTTCCGCATCCATTCACCGGCCCGGTATTGACCATCGCGACCGCGCCGCGATTCTCCAACAGTCCGCTGACCGTCGGCCGGGCGCCATTGCTGGGCGAGCACAATCGCGCGGTGCTGCGCGAATTCTTGAAGCTCTCCGATGCCGAACTGGAGCGGTTGCACCGCGACGGCGTGCTGTTCGAGGATGACACGGTGGCCCACCTCGACGTAGTTCCCTGGCGCTGAGGCGCACGGAGGTTGGCCATGCTGAACACGTACGACGATTACCTGGTTCACCAGACGAGCAAGCCACTCGCCGAGGTGGCGTCCGCTGATCCGAACTGGCAGGAAGCGGTGTACTTCAATATTCACGACGGAACGGGTGTGTTCTCCGCCATCTGCGGATTGGATGTATTCCCCAACGCACAGTACGCCGCGGCGTGGTTGATCGCGCTACACGACGGCGAACACTATGCGTATCTTCATGCCGGGCCCCTGGGAAACTGGCGTGAAGAACTGGCCGTCGGCAC
>JAGDMS010000018.1 GCA_017860575.1 Deltaproteobacteria bacterium
GGCCCCGATCGAACCGCACCGGTTCCTCCAACGCAAGCGTTGCCGCCTCGTCGTTGGCGTGATGCGCCTCACCCCACTTGGTTGCGGCCGCAGGTCCGCGTTAGTCCCTATTAACGGGCTAATTGCCATGAGAGCCGCTATCAGACATTCCCCGCACCCCGGACGTTCCCCGAAAAATTCCGGACGCCCTATGTACGGCGATACCAATGCTGAGCACGGGTCTGAATAGCGAGGCCGGGCCTCGGACAATAGGCCCACCGGGCCGCTCGCCGCTGGCTCGCTCTGCGCGGCTCCGGACAAGACTTGACTGATGGGCAACGAGTTCCGAACATCAAGCGCTGCGAATCTGGATCAGGTGATCCAGGGCGTGCTGCTGGGCGTCTGACGACAATGCGGCACGTGTGCCCCCTTGCGGGTCGCGATCTGCGGGAGGTCATTGACCGAGGAGCGATTGGAAGAGTTTCTCGTACCGGTCCGCCATGCGCTCGGCGGTGAAGGCCCGGCGCACCGTTGCGACAGCGGCGGCCGCGAGCGATCGCCGCAAAGCTAGGTCCGTCAGCGCGCCCAGATGCTCGACGAGCGCCGCCGTGTCGCCCACGGGAAACAGCCGGCCATTGACGCCGTCGTCGACTATTTCGGAGGCGCCGCCGATGTCTGACATGACCATCGGCACTCCCATCGCCATGATCTCCAGCGCCGCAAGCGACAAGGTCTCGACCGCAACCGAGCAGAGAACGCCAACATCCATCGCGGCGATCACCGGGCGCACGTCGCGCTGCTCGCCGACGAACACGACGTGCTCCGCGATACCCTTGGCGCTCATATGCGCCTCAGCCGAGGTCCGGGTCCGGCCGTCGCCGGCAAACAGCGCCTTGGCGGGAATGCCTCGTGCCCGCAACGCCGCAATCGCGTCGACGAGCTGGACGTGGTTCTTCTCGGGACGGAATGTCGCCAACAGGCCGACGACGTAGTCGTCTTCGGCGAATCCCAGTCTACGCCGTGCCGCGCTCCGGTCGCTCGCCCCGGCGGTGAAGTGCGAGGTATCGACACCGTTGTGAATCACTTCGACCCGCCGGCAGCGCAAGCCCCGCAGTTCCCAATACTGACGCTGCCGCTCGCTGACAAAGACAAGACAGTCGGCGAGGGGTACCGACCAGCGGAACAGAACCGCGGGGATCTTCTCTGCACGCGTTGGGACGGTCGTATGGTACGTGCAGATGATCCTGGTGCGGCACTGGCGAAACATCCTTCCCCACGCCGCAAGGCGCAGCGGAGCGGTGCCGACGGCGACCAAGAGGTCCGGCGCGGCGCGCGAAATCGCCTTCCAGGTCTTCATCGCACCAAAAGGACTCGATGTACGCCTCCCGTTCACGAAGGTCGTGCGTGACAGGACGGCATCGGTGATGACGGCAGGTGCATACTTCGAGTGGTAGCAAAGGAATGCGCAGTCATACCCGCGACGCTCAAGCTCCGTTGCGAGACTAATGGACTGGCGCTCAGCTCCCCCGACGGCCAGGGACGAGAGGAAGAATAGTATGCGAGCCTTCATGGCGCAGTGGACCGCCTGCTCTGCGCTCCGGCGGGAAAGTGGCTCGCAGGCTCTCCGATCGCCCTTGTCCTCCGCCGAGCAACATTCACAAGCAACGCCAAAACGGGGAAAAGCAGCAGGTTGTCGTAGCTCGGAAAGAATCCCCGCTCCGTGAGTGTTCCTGCGAGGTAGCCGCAAAGGCATACGGCCAGTGTCCAGAACAGCGGATCGCGGATCGAACGGCCGGTGCGCCATGCGCGCGAAAGACCTGCCGCGAGGACCACCACGGCGACAATCACGCCGATCACGCCGGTGTCGAGAAATAGGTCGACGAACGCATTGTGCGCATGGGTCACCCGCAATATGCTTCCGGTGGTGAAATGTGCGCTGACTAGAATGCCGTAGCGGCCGGCACCCCATAGCAAACGAGCCGGATTGGCAATCCACTCGCTCAACAGCGGCAACCACAAGAAGCGCAGCCGCCCGCTGAGTATGTCGTCGGGATTGAGTGTGTCGTGGCTCCAGCCGACCGCCCGGATTGCAGTGACGCTCGGCGCTGACCACAGGTGGAATAGCCCGGTCGCGACCAGATTGATCGCGACAACGGCAAAGCCCTTCCGCAACACCAATAGCAGAACAAGGGACTCCACCCAGAATATCACGAGCGCGCTCCGCGACTGGATCGTGGCGATGACGATCGCAGCCGCCATCGCGTTCAGCTTCGGAAACATCCGGTCTTCCAAGGCGGAACAAAAAAGTAGCGGTCCGGTGACGATATAAATGGTCCCCAGTGAATTGTAGTGTAATCCCAGGTGGTGCTGGAAGGTCACCGCCATGTGGCGGCGCCCCCCAAGATAAATGTCGGGAGTGCTGAGTATGATTGCCAGCACGCTCGCGGAAAGAACTGCCATGGAGATACTGATTGTCCGCCGAACCAAGTGGACCTCATCCTCGGTTTGGAACTGTCTTATGATCAATGGGAACAGGCAGGTACTCAGCGCGGGCCTGAGGAAGAACGACAAGAAGTAACTCACGCGGCTGTCGCGAAACTGACTCGGGAAGAGAGCGTGGAAGATGGGGAGATGGGGAATCGATCGGGCAAAAACGACGAGGAAGACGCAGACGTAGGCAAGATACCATAACAGGGCGCCACGCTCGGTAACATCTTGGAACCGCCACGGCTTTTGCCGGGAGAGCTCGCCGGCAAGAGCGGCAACGGCCAAGATGGTGAACGGCTTGAGTCCTTGTATGTCGAGAAGATTGCAGTTAACGATCGGCGAACCCTGGAACGGCAGAACAAACAGGGCGGCCAAGGAAATAAACCGCTGCTTGTCGAGGATTACCTTCGTCGAGACCATGCGCATGACTTCGAACGGGACGATCGTCGTCGCGGCAATCGAGCATTTCGAACGGCGCCGGCGATGTCAAACGTCGCACGTCTTGTTCTGGTATGCGCCGCGGCTATAAAGCGTGAGCGATGGGCTTCTCGAGCCAGCACGCTGCGGCGCCGTGGTCCGGCCCACGCTGGTTGCGGAGACTTGCATACCTCGCGATCCTTCTGGCCTTCGCGCTGCTGGTGATCGTCGGGCGGAGCTACCACTGGGTGGAGGCGGCAGGCAGCGCGGAACGCGACGGGTACGTGGCCCAGGCCGAGGGCATCGTCGCCGGTCGACTTCCAGCCGACGCGTTTCGTCCTCCGCTCTATCCAATCCTGACGGCAGCTCTGGCGTCGATCTTCGGCAACCCATTTGCGATGGCGCGCCTGCTCTCGAACTTGGCGGCGGCGGGCCTGCTGCTCTGCGCCTTCGAGTTCGGCCGCAAGCTGCGCGGCGAGGCAGTCGGGGCGTGGGCGCTGGGTCTGATGATCGCGAATCCGAATCTGTGGATCTTCGGCCAGCACACGACGACGGACATGCCGTTTGCGTGTCTGGCGGCGTCCACGCTGCTCGCGGGTCTGACGTACTTGCAGCGACCGTCGTCCGCTTCCGCGGCGTGCGCCGGGGTCGCCTATGGTGCCGCCGCGTTGACGCGCAGCAACGCCATGCTCCTGCTTCCGGCTCTCGGGCTCGCGTACTACTGGGCTGAGCCCGCTGACGGTGGCCCGCGGCGATCGTGGCGTCACTTGCTGCTTGGCGTAACGTGTGCCGTTACGCTTCTCCTTCCGCTCTGGTGGCTGCGCACGCACCTGTTCGGCGGGCCGTTCTATGACGAGAACGACAAGAACCTCTGGTGGAAGCTGCACGCACACGGCGACTGGTCGCAGTTGGAGCGAGCGCCTCACATCGGCATGCGGTCGCTGCTGCTGCGCGAGCCGATGCCGATCGCGCGCTCGGCCCTCGCCGAAATCGTGAGGTTCGTGCGCGGCGTCTTGCCCGGCCTCCTCGGAGGTTGGATTGTCCTCGGACTGTTCGCTGTGGCGCTCGTCAGCGCGCTCATTCAGCGGCGGAGGACGATCGTGTACCTGCTGTTCGCGCTGATCCTCTTCACGAGCGGCGTTGCCGTGGTGTTCTTCGCTTCGGAACGTCTGATGCTTGTGTGGCTCCCGGTGGCTGCCGCCGTAATTTTTGCCGGGATCTCGACGGTTGCTGCGAAAGTCCGATATCCGAGGATCGCGGCAGCAACCCTAGGCATCGGTCTGATCGCATTGATTGCAGCCAACACCGTCTTCAAGAGACTTCCCGAGTTCATCGCCACGCACCCGTATGCGGAGGTCACGGCTCTACGCAGCGTCGAATCCCAAGTGGCTGGCGCCGAGAGGCTTGCGGGTACAGCGCCGTTTCTCGGCCGCTATCTACTCCGCGCCTACGTGCCGATCCCAGACGCGTTCGGCGTCGAGACGCAATGCCCAGAGGTGTATCTTCGCCGCCTCGAAACGTTCCTGCGAGCCGAGGAGGTTGCGTATCTCGTCGTCGGGCGCGCCGAACTGCGCCAGCGTCCGGACTGCCTGCTGGCCCGAGACGGGACGCAAGCCCCGCCCTGGCTCGTTCTGATCAAGCGCGATCGCGACGCCGCGCTTTGGAGATTTGCGCCGAGCCGATAGCGCTCAGATGAACCTGACGGTGATGGTGCTCGACGGCTCTCCCTCCCGGAGCTGGAACATCAACGCGACCGCGGCGGACCGTTCGCCGAATGCATCCGAATACGGAGCGCACGGGTCGACGGAAACCGCTCCGCCGTGGAACGACAGAGAAAGCTTCGCCGATCGGCCATCCTCGATGACCACGGTGCCGTGTCCGTCCGGCCTCGCCGTGAAAGCCGGGCTGACCAAGAGCCGGCTCGTGGCCGCCAAGCCGGGAGGCCTCCCGATCAGCCGATCCTCGATCGCAAAACCGCCGTCGACCCGCAGCAAGGTCCGCTCATGCTCGACACCGAACCGTCTGGCATATCCATCATGTCGTGCCGTAATCACCCAATCACGTCCAACCGACGACGCGGTTAACCGGGCCTTCGCCTTGTGGCGCCAATTGAACGGGCCGGCCGTGAGACTCTGGCTGCTGTCGCCGATGGTAACCGTATTGTGCGCGGCCGAGGAGCGGAAAAGCTCGCGCCAGCTCCCGCCCGAATAGTGCCCAGTGCCCGCGTCGATCAATACCGGCACGCCATCGACATGCAGCCAGACGGCCAAGGCGTCGGCATGACCGTGCGCCGCGATAGAAGCAAAGCCGAGCGGGCCATGGTCGAAGACGATCATTGCCCGGCGGCCCGCGATGGTCTCTCGAATAACCGTGTAGCCGCCGGCGCGGAAGTGGTAGACGCCGTCCGGGGCTGAATGACCTGCAGCGGGGCTGTTGAACAACAAGTCCCGGAGATGAGGTTGGCGGGCGGGCGGAGCCAATTCCGGCGAACCAAGCAGCCCTGAAAGCCCCGCCACGACGGACGCCACGTAGCGTGGCTCCCGATCTTGCGGCATCGAGATGACCCGTCCCTCGTCGTCGTCGCCGATCCGCGGGGCGTTACTTGCATCGTCGAGCATCGCCTTCAACGCGGCACCGGCGCGCGCGAGCCACTCCCGCGTCTCGGGCGTCAGAACTGTTGGATCGAGCAATGCGCCCAGCGCGACCATTTCAAGCGCAAAGGCCGCATAGGTCGGCGACTGTTCCGCGCCGATTCCGTCGGCATGGAACAGTGTCTGCCCCGTCTCGACGAGGATATGGCGGCCCTCGGTGCTCCAGGCCGATGCCTGGGCAAGGTCAGGTGCGAGGAGGCCGGCGACGAGGAGACCCAGGCCTTCTGCAAGGCGGTGGTTGTTGGCCGAGGAATAGAGTGACGGATAGCGGAAGATCCAGAAGCCATGCGCGGCAATCAGGGCGCGCAGGCGCCGGCGCGCGTCCGCGTCCATCGCATCACCGGCTGCGGCGACAACGAACGCAACACTCACCAACCTCAGCGCCAGCTCGATGCCGGAGGACCAATTGACACCGCGAAAAGGAGGATTGGCGTCGATCCATGAGAGCACGACTGCAACGGCCGCTCGGGCGGCCTCGCCATCCCCCGAACGGATCGCGAGCGCCGCCGCCGGGTGGAGAAACTGAAGCCGGTTGATTTCCCAAACATACCTTGCATCGCCGCTTCCCCGCTCGGCCCGCGCGCTGTCGAACGCGTAGCGTTCGGCGCCAGGCCAACTGGTGCGCGTGATCGGATCCCAGAACCAGAGATCGGAGGTCGGCGGGCGCATCATTTCGGCGGGCCAGGTGCGTCCCAGCAGGTGGAGCTCGCCTTTCGCGAGCAAGGCAGCCGACGCTGACGCGGCGTCCACGACAGCTTTCGGCCACGGCCCCTCGAACGCCCGACGCAGCGCCGGAATGGCAATCAGTTGTCCGTCCCCGACCTCGAACCGTGTCCAGGCAGGGCGATGGCGGCGGTAGGCCATGCGGCGAATCTGTTCGCGCACTCGGTGGACGACCTCAGCTGGACGCATCGCTGCGAGCCTGCGGATGTACCAGCGGACAGAAGAAAGGGACGTCATCGGCATCGTTCGACTTGACTCGCGGCCGCGCGCCAGACGTCGGCTAGCCGGCGCACATAGGCGCCGACCTCAAGGTGCTGCGCGTGGAACGCCCGCGCGTTTGTGCCAAGGCGGCGCCTGAGCGCCGGATCGGCGATAAGCTTACGCAGGGCGTCGGCGAGACCCGCCGCGTTGCCAGCAGGTACGAGGAGGCCGGTGCGCCCGTCCTTCACTAGATAGGGGATCGCACCGACCGGAGTGGTCACCACCGCAAGAGCATGCGCGAACGCCTCGATCACCGCCATCGGCGAGCTTTCCACATGTGAGGGCAAGACAAGGATGTCGGCGTCTTCGAGCGCCCTCGTGACGTCGGCCTCTCCCAGCCAGCCTGGGACGCTGATTCGAGCCGAGAGTCCCAGCCGATCCACCATCGATCGCGTCTCGGCAACCGCACCGTCTCCGGCGATTGTAGCCGTCCATGTCGGCTCGAACCCCAGACGGCCGAGTGCCTCGACAAGTTCCCCAACACCCTTCATTGGGCCGAGCTTTCCGAGAAAGAGTATGCGGACGAAATGGTTCTGGTCGGACCTTCGCGGCCGCCCGGCCGGTGCTGCGTTGGGCAGGACGGTGATCGCCGGCGCGCACGCCGGCAGTCTCTCCGTGACCAGGTCGCGCCCCGATGGCCCCAACACGACTATCCTGGCCGCGCTCTCGAGCATCCGATCGATCCGCCGCGCCAGCAACGGGCCACACGAAAACCAGAAGGCTCGAAAATTGCCTCCGTGAAGATGAATCACGTAAGGCACCCGGAACATCGCTGCGCAGGTGGCGAAGACAAGCTTTCGGTATGTGCTGCCGTAGGACGAGAGGTTGATGTGGACGACATCGACCCGGCGCGTGACCGTTAGGACAGCCTGTTGAACGAGGGCCGACGTGAAGACCCACGGCGCCGTGGTCAAGGCGCCGAACCGGCCCGGAACGTCGCCGCGCGTTGTCACGAAGCGCAGCTGAATGTCGCCGAGCGGGCGAGTAGCCAGCTCCGCACGTACAACGTCGAACAGTCGACTGACGCCGCCCGGTCCGCGAGGTCCAACGACGAGAACACGGATCGGTGGCGGCTGGGCACCGGGTGGCATGGCCTAGCCGGACGGCATCTGGTCAGGCGGGTCCAGATACCGCGAAATGTTGAGCCGCTGCTCGATCATGATCTTCTTGCCGCTGGAGGTACGTTCGATCGAAGGCACCTGAACAACCGTGACGCGGCAACTGTTCTGGAGCTTTTCCCGCAAGGCGCCGGCGAGCTCGCGGCAGTAATCCTCCGTCAGCTTCGTACCGGCGACCAGTCTGATGACCAGCTCGCCGGGGCTTTCCTGAAAATACTGCAGATCATCGACCCGGCCGAATTCGCTGAAATGGGCCGATCCGAGCGTGCAGACTGAGATCAATCTTCCGTCGTCGGTCACCACGAATTCCTGAAGGCGTCCTTCTATGCGCTCGACGACATCGAAGCCGCGATCAGGCTGATCCGCACTGTCGGCCACGACCGCGTAGTCGTCGGTCCGATATCGGATGAACGGCATCACGGAGTTGTCGAAGGAGGTTCCGACGATTTGAGCCAACGCACCCGGCGCAGTCACCGGCGCGCCGCGATCATCGAGCAGCTCGAGGTACCCGTATTGCGGCCAGAAATGCATGCGCGGGTCGTTCGGTTGACTGTGGGCGAAGAGCACCCGCTCCGACGCGCCGTAGTGGTTGATCACCGGACATCGGAATACGGCCTCGAGGAGGCGGCGCTGATAGTCATAGACGTTCTCCGAAAACAGATAGACGAATTTGACCGAAGAAACAGCATCATCTTGCGGATTCTCGTGAAGCCATTTGGCGACCGGATAGATCGCCGAGGGAAACGCTTCGATCCTGCGCGGGCGCCAGCGCCGGAGGCTCCCGGCGTACAGCGGCATGTATTCCGGCTTGAGATGATCGGTGCTTGCCATCACGAGCCTTTTGATCGGTTCGACCATGACCCAGCGGCCGGCGACTTGATCGAGACCGCGGACGTTCCTGCCCCGTAGCGCGAACGTCAGTCCCGAACCGTCATCGCCAAGGCTCTCGCGCATTGCCTGCATGAAAGCCGCCTCGCGCGGGCGGGAGTGTCCCTTTTCGACAAAGAACTCCAGAGGGACGGCGAGCGACCCGCCGGTGCGCATGACGAGCGCTGCCTGCTTGCGCTCTGAGGTGGTGACGCAAGCTTGCCGATCACGGCGCAACGTTCTCTTATCGGTGAGCGGCAGCAGGCGGAGAAAGGCTTCGATGTCCTCCGCCGCTTCGAATCGGTGACGATACGACTGGTAGGCGGGAACGAACCGCGTGGCGACGTCCAGCGTTTCCCGCAGTTTGTGCCGCTGCAGCTGTCGGACTGATGAAGGATCGCGAATCCTCGCCTGCTCGGCAAAACTGCCATAGAGGCTGCCGTACCGGACTCGCTCTGGGATGACCGAATACAGCCGGCCAACCGTCGATTTCACCCATTGCGGCGACGATAGATACGCCTGGACCAGGACATGCAACTTGTCCTCAAGTCCCCGCAACCCCGCCCTCCTCGCGCCAGAGCCGTATTGCGATTGGCCTGCCGACCGCCATGTACTCCATGATCTTGTTCGTCGCCGAGAGGTCCCGTCGTTGGCCGGCCTGGATTGAGGCAAATGTCGGCGGCCAACACGACCGTGATGACCGTATCGTCGCCCACGGAGCCTGTCAACGTGATCGTCCTCGTCCACGGAGCCCTCGCGTCGCAGGCGCTCGGAACAGCTCTGATTGTCGATCAGCCGGTCGACCGTACGTAATCGCTCTGGGGATCCCCTTCGTGGAGTCGATACGGTGGACACCGAGGATACGCGCAAAGGACAAAGGATCGTCTGAGAGAGTCGGTCCGTGGCGGTGGGCGGCGTGGCGGTGCTGCTGCCGGCTTTTCACCGAGGATTGCGCATCGCGCACGCGCGCGCCGCTTGGTGACGCCGCACCAGACGCACGATGCCGCCGCGCTCGCGCGCCGAGAGGACGAGGTACCATGCTGCTGGAACACACGTGAGCGCACACGCGAGCGCCAGTACGGCCAACGCAACGAGCACTGTCCAACGACCGGCTTCGCCGACGTTGAGAACGGGGAGATGAAAGGCGATCGCACCGAAGAGGAGACAGATCGGCGCGCAGACCAGCACCGGCGCCAGCACGGCCTTCCGCATATATCGCCAGCGATCGACGCGCTGCATGGAGAGAAAGCGCATGAGAAACCACAGTGCCCCCACTGTCCGGCCACCGGCAACGCCTACGACGCTACCGGCATACCCCGCAAACGGGTAGGCGGCGATCAGACCGGCCGTCGCGAGCACACTCCCGATGACGCCAGACGTTAGCTCGAGGCGAACGATCCCCGCCGCGCGCAGCCGTGCCGCTGCGACCGCCATCATCAAGGCGACGAACTCCATCGGCACAAACACGCGCGCCGTCCAAGCCGCGTCGGGAAAGTACTGCCCGGTCCACCCAAACACGATCGGACCGGCAAATACGGCGGCAAAGAACAACGGCAATGCGGCGGCCAGACCGAGCACTGTGGATGCGCGCACAAAGAGCCGGCGCCACTGGGGCGGGCGCTCGGATGATCCGAGATTGGCGAACGCCGGCATCAGCGGGCTGACAATCGCCAATCCCGGTGCCCGCGCCACCGACAGCAGACGGTCTGCCAAGTGAAAGAAACCCAACGCCGTCGTTCCGTAGAAGCCCGAGATCAGTAAACGCGTTCCTTCTCTCAAGGTCGTGTGCACCAACACCAGACTCTGAAAGCGCATGCCGAGATGCACCACCTGTGTGACTCCACGCACGCTCGCACGACGGGGTGAAAGAACGATCATCGGACGCAAGCGACGGCAGCACCCCCACGCCGTGCCGATCGAAACCACTTCGCGCACCAACACACCGACAGCGAGAGAGGCCATCCCCACGCCCGCCGACAACAACACAAGCGCCGTGACGAACTCCGCTACGGCCCCGAAGATCAAGAACCGGTACTCCAGATCCATCCGCTGCAATCCGGCCAAAACATCGAGGACACCGCCGGCACTCGCTTCGAATGCGACCGCCACAGCAAGCACGCCAAGCGTGGCCTCGGTTTCCAACAGCAACGGAGGCGGCACACCGACGAGCGGCAGGATCCACCCGCGCGCAAGCCACAGCACCACCAAGCCCGCGATCGCCGCACCGCCCACCAGGACCAAGCCTGAGCTGATCCCCTCGGACAACGACGTGTAATCGCCCTGCTGATCCAGCTCGGCCGTCAACTTGGCGTACACCCACCCCGCGGCGTTATCGAGGGCCATCGCATACGAACACAGGCTGAAGATCAGCGCCCACGCGCCGTACCCGTCCACGCCCAGTGTCGTGATAATGACCGGAGTGAGCACCAGGCGCGACGCCATCTGCCAGACGGTCGCGGCATTCACGTAGGCCGAGCTGCGCGCCAGCGCGCGCAGGCTGACGGCACTCATACGCTGGCCTCGAATAGCGCGATCCGAGTCCGGCGAGCACCGCACGGACCGTGCAGCGACAGCGCGAGCACCGGGAGCAGCGATATGACAACCGGAACGGCGGCGGGGAAGCGGCTGGCGAAGAAGACCCGCGTGGGCACCCCGGCGATCCACCGCATCGTCAGGAGAAGGGGCAGCCTGCCCCGTTTCAGCTCGCCCTCTCTCCGCATGCGAGGCTCCCTATAGAATGAAATCTGTGCGTTGCCTACCACCAGCCTGCCGGCGAACCGGCTCCGGTTGTCGGAGCATCGTCTCCATGGCGCGCTGGATGCCCAACACGAAGCAGGAAGATTTGTGGGCGCGTGAGGCACCCCGCCGCTCAACGCTGCACGGCGTGAATTTGCCGAATGGCGTGATAAGAAGGCAGGCGTGGGGTCAGAGGACGATCGAATGCGGATCAATGTTTTTGGATTGGGGTATGTCGGCTGCGTGTCGGCGGGGTGCCTGGCCCGCCTCGGCCACGCCGTCACCGCGCTCGATATCAATCGGGACAAGCTCGCAGACATCTCCGCAGGGCGTAGCCCGGTCCAAGAACCGGGCCTGTCGTCGCTGATCGCCGCTGCAGTCGGCGATGGTCTCTTGCAGGCCACGGACGACGCCGCATGGGCGGTCGCTCGCAGCGAGCTGTCGTTGGTGTGCGTCGGGACTCCGAGCGCGCCCGGCGGCGCGCTGGATTTACAGTACGTCGAGCGGGTTTGCGCGCAGATCGGGACCGCGCTGCGCCATGCGCCGGCGCGCCATACGGTCGTCCTGCGCAGCACGGTGCTGCCGGGAACCACTGAAGAGGCGGTGATTCCGATTCTCAATCGGACCTCCGGTCGACGGGCCGGCCGGGATTTCGGCGTGTGCTACAATCCCGAGTTCCTGCGTGAGGGCGTCGCCGTTCACGATTTCCTCGCACCGTCTCGCATCGTGATCGGACAACTCGACACCGCCAGTGGCGATGCCCTGGCGCCGTTGTATCAGTCGCTGCACGCACCCGTCATTCGCACGACGCCACGGGTCGCCGAGATGGTGAAGTACACTGACAATGCGTTCCACGGCGTGAAGGTCGCGTTCGCCAACGAGATCGGCAATCTCTGCGCCGCCCTTGCCATCGACAGCCACGAAGTGATGGAGATCTTCGCCCTGGATACGGCGCTCAACTTGGGCCCCGCGTATCTCCAACCGGGCTTTGCCTTCGGCGGCTCATGTCTGCCCAAAGACCTGCGCGCGCTGCTGCATCGGGCGTGCCAAGCGCAGGTCGTACACCCGCTGTTGTCAGCGGTTTTCACCAGCAACGAACAGCAGAAGCAGCGGGGCTTGGAAATGATCCGTCGTGCGGGACATCGCCGGATCGGCATCCTCGGTGTCAGCAACAAGAACGGCACCGACGACCTGCGCGAGAGCCCGGCCGTCGAAGTGCTCGCGCAGCTCCTCAGCGAGGGGTATGACGTGATGGCGTATGATCACAACGTGTTGCCCGCGGCGATCGTCGGCGCCAACCGCGAGTACGTTGAGCGGCAGCTGCCTCGTTGGTCTTCACTGTTGTGCCCCACGCTCGAGCAGCTGCTGGCGCACGCCGAAACAGTGGTAATCGCTGCGCGGCATGACGAATTTGCGGACGTGCTCGATCAGCTGCGACCCGACCAAGTCGTCGTCGACCTGGTCCGCATCCGGCGCGCGCATCAGCTCGGCACTCGGTATGCGGGGCTTTGTTGGTGACGGAGGCGGTGCCGCCGCCGCTCTGCATGCAGCGACGCGGCCGGCAGCGGCGGCGTTGGCACGCCCGCGGCGGATCTTGATGCTGGTGGAGAATCTGCCGGTCCCCTTTGATCGCCGCATATGGATGGAGGCCACCACGCTCGCCGCCGCAGGGTACGCAGTCTCCGTCATCTGCCCGCAGGGCGACTATCCGCGCCGTTTCGAGACCTGTGACGGCGTGCGCATCTATCGCTATCCGCTGCCGTCACTGGCGGGATTTGCCGGGCACGTGATCGAATACGCCTGGGCCGTGCCGATCACGTTCTTGCTCACATGCATGGTGCTGCTGCGCGACGGCTTCGACGTCATCCACGGCGCCAACCCGCCCGATCTCTTTTTTCTCATTGCCGCCGTCTTCAAGCCGCTGGGCAAGAAGTATGTCTTCGATCATCACGACCTCGTTCCCGAAATCTGCGAGGCGCGCTGGAGCGGTTGGAGGCGGCGGTTACTCCGCCGCATATGTCAATGGGCCGAGCGCGCCACCTTCCGCGTTGCGGATCGGGTGATCGCGACGAATGAATCATATCGCGAAATCGCATTGACGCGTGGCGGCCGGTCCGTGGACGAGGTCGTCGTCGTGCGCAGCGCTCCGCGGCTCAGCGACTTTCGCCCGGTTCCGTCGCGTTTAGACTTGAAGAACCATCGCCGCTACCTCGTCGCCTATCTCGGCGTCATGGGCCCTAATGACGGCTTGGAGTATCTGCTGCGTGCAATCGCCCATATCGTGCACGAGTGGCGGCGACGCGACATCCAGTTCACGCTCATCGGCGGAGGCGACCTCCGCCCGCAGCTCATGGCGAAGAGTTGCGCGCTCGGTCTGGATCCCTTCGTCCGCTTCACGGGCCGCATTCCGGATCGCGAGGTCATCGAGCTGCTCTCGTCGGCGGACCTGTGTGTCGCCCCCGACCCCAAAGACGCGTTGAACGATCTCAGCAGCATGAACAAGATCGTCGAGTACATGGCGCTGGGAAGGCCGCTGGTCGCGTTCGACCTGCGGGAGGCGCGCGCTTCAGCCGGCGCAGCGGCGGCATACGCAACGCCGAACGATCCGGTGGATTTCGCGCGACACATCGTCGACCTCCTCGCCTCACCGGAGCGGCGCGCGATGATGGGCGCGACCGGGCGCCGGAGGTTTGAGACGGATCTGGCATGGGAACACCAAGCCGACGGGTTGATCGGACTCTACCGGGACCTCCTTGGCGATGTATCCTGATGGACACCGTGCGTTGCGATCTCTGAGGACGAGCGGGTGGCGCCCGTTGCTCGCCGCCGGCGTCTTGCTGGTGGCCGATTGGCTGGCCGTCTTCGGGTGCGTTGCCGCGTGCTGGTCCGCGCGGAATGGGCCGGTGCTGCGCCTGTTCCCAACGCTCGGGCCGCTCTCCCCGTTTCCGACGTACTTTCGAAGCTTGTACGGTCTGGCTCCGTGGCTGTTCGCCTTCGCCGCCGCGCGCCTCTACACGCAGCGGGCGTTATTCTGGGAAGAGACCCGCGCCGTCTTACGCGCCTGCACTTTCGCCGCGGTGTTCGCGGTCGCCCTCTCCTTTGCCGAGCATACCGCCGACACTCTGTCGCGCCTGGTCATTGCTGGGATCTGGCTGGCCACGCTCATCGTGGTACCGCTGGCGCGCTACTACACCAAGCGATTGTTGCTGCACGCCGGTGTCTGGGGCAAGCGCGTATTGATCGTTGGAGGGGGGGAGACCGCCGTTCAAGTGTACGAGCGCATCCGCACCAACCCCGTCCTCGGGTATGAACCGGTGGCATTCGTCGACGACGACCCCGAACGGCGCGGCAGAGAGCAACACGGGCTGCCGGTGTGCGGGCCGCTGAGCGCCATCCCCGAATTGACACAGCGCTTCGCGGTCAAGGACGTCGTCATCGCCATGCCGCAGCTGCCGCGCGAGCAGTTGCTGCACCTCGTGTCGGTCTGCGAGGGGCATATCGAAAGCATTCGTGTCGTGCCGGACATGTTCGGCCTCGCATCCGCCGGCGTCGAGGCGGAGGACCTCGACGGTGTGCTGCTGCTTCACATGCGCTGGAACCTGGCGAAGCCATGGAACCTGGCGCTGAAGCGGGCGTTCGATCTGCTCGCGGCCACGGTGACGACGCTCCTGCTCGCGCCGGTGCTGGCGCTGGTGGCACTCGCCATCCGGCTCGACTCGCCAGGGCCGGTCTTCTTCCTGCAGAACCGCCTCGGCCGTGGGCGTCGTTCGTTCCAGTGCATCAAGTTCCGCACCATGTACCTCGACGCCGAGGAACGCCTGCGGGCGTACGTGGCGAACCATCCCGAGAGCCAAGCCGAATGGGAGCAGTTCGCCAAACTGAAGACGTTTGATCCACGGGTGACCCGGGTGGGTTGGCTATTGCGTCGCGTCAGTCTAGACGAGCTACCGCAGCTCATGAACGTCTTGCGGGGCCAGATGAGTCTGGTGGGACCACGACCATACCTCCCAAGTGAAACGGCGCGCATGGGAGACTCCGTCGACACCATTCTGAAGGCACCTCCGGGGATCACCGGTTTGTGGCAGGTGAGCGGCCGCAACCAGCTCACCTTCGCGCAGCGCCTGCGGCTGGACGAGTATTACGCGCGCAACTGGTCGCTGTGGATGGACGTCGTCGTGCTCGCCAAGACCATCGGCGCGGTGCTGCGGCGCGACGGCGCCTACTGAGGCGAAGATGCGGGCGCAGCGGCAGCAAGCCTGAACCGAGTAAGGGACAGCCCCGACACCACACAAGAGTCCTGCGCGACGCGCCGGGCCGCGACGTCCGAGAGCGCTGCATCGTCGACTGGACCCAGGCTCGCGAATGTGAAGTCCGTAACCCCGTGGGCTGCTGCGAGCGGAACCCAACGGGCCAGGTGCGCCGGTCGCGCGACGTACGACATCTCCTTCGAGACGAACAACGGTGCCAAAGTCGCCGGCAGCCACCACAGATCGGTGACGATCGGGCCGTCACTGCGTAACCAGCGATCCCAGTCAGCAAACTTCACTCGGTTGAAGCGCAGCATGGCAATGCCACGAACCTCTTGTTGTACGCCGATCACCACCATAGCTGAGACGAGCACAGCGAAGGCGTTCCTGAGCCGCACCGGTCGCGTCGAGTGCCAATAGGCAGAGAACGCCACGAGACTGAGGATCGTGAGGATCGGATACAACGTCAGCAGGTATCGCTGGCCCCATTCCAGCCCAGTCGTCAGCCGACCTTGCGTATCCGTATGGAAGATGAAGATCGCCGCACAGCCGATGAGCAGGTACACCACGGCGAAACCTGCAAGGGTGAGCAGCTTTGCGTCGCGCCGCCGCCATGCGTCAGGAAGTGCATACAACCAAATGACCAGAAAGGGAGCGACCGGAAAAATCCCGTGGAGGGCGCGGTAGCCTCGGCTGAGGAGGACCACCGAGGTGCTGAAGACGAGCGTCGCCACGAGGGCGGGGATGAGAATAGCCGCTTCGGTCCGCGCTGCGGCGATGAAGGGAGCGACAAAGCACAGCCCGACGGCAACACACGCTACGGCGACCCAGGCCGGAGCAACAATGGGGCCTTCGTTCAGTCCGGTGTTGATCAACAGCGACGCCACACTGCGGGGCAAATGGGGCATCTTCAGCACGAAAAGACCGAGGTGCGTGGGCAGCGTGGCGATGAAACGTTGCTGCCGTAATGGCGCCGTCAGCACGATCATAGTGAGCGCTCCTGCGGCAAGGCAGACGAGCAGCAGGTACGCTGCCCAACGCGGGAGCTGGCCCGATCGTCGCGCGTCTCGTGAGGACGACGCGGGCGTCGCCTCGACTTCCGACGATACCCATCCGCGCGTCACGAGCCCTGTCAGGCCCCACATGAGAACGGCCGCCACGGCGAACGCCACCATTTCGATGCGCAGCATCGTGGCCGCAACCAGCGGAGGAACCATCGCCAGCGGAGTGGCCACGGATCCTGATCGCCTGGCCACCAGAATCGCCACGGCCAATAGTCCCAGCAGACTCGTGAGCGTGTGTTCCCAGAAGCACTGGCTGTAGAAACATACTGGGGTGGCAAGCCCCACCAACAGAATGGCCAGCGGTGCCAGACGCGGGGTGAAGGCGTGGACGATTCGGCCGCTGAGGAGCGTGATCAACCATCCGCTCAGCAAGGGAATGAGGTAGATGCCCCTCAGGCCAAGCGCCTGCAGCATGATCCGGCTGAGCAACGGAAACCAAATTGGCCAATAGAAGCGGACGCTGCCTTGCGCAGTCGCGCTCGGGTACGGAAAGGCACCACTGTCCGATGCAGACAGGCGCGGGTAGAAGTCGAAATGCGGATCAATACGTTGACTGGCATAGGGCACGGTGTAGGTTAAGCCGTCGTGCCAGTGCATGCTCTGCATCTCGAGGAATTTGCCGCCCTCGTCGGGCGACCAAAAGACATGCGCCGGCATGCTGGCCAACACCGCCGCGTAGATCAGCAGGACCGCCGCGGCGGCGGCGATGTTCCAGTGATGACGTCGCAGCGCGGCCGGGCTCATCGTGGGACCGGAACGCAGCGCCGGCCGGCATCGGCGGCGTTGATCATCGAGAGTGAGGCACCGGGCTGAGCCATGCAGCATCCTCTTTACCTCACCGGAGAGCACGGGCAAACGCCTGGCGCAGGCGATGGGTTGTCGGCAGAGAGCGGCAGCGGGTGGCTCGCGCTGCTCGCGGGCGGCATGGCGTTCCTCGTCTACTGGCGCACCATGGCGCCCACGGTGTACGGAGTCGACAGCGCCGAGCTGACCACCGGAGCGTACGTCCTCGGCATCGTGCACGCACCGGGCTCACCCGTGTTCCTGTTGTTAGGTCACGCCTTCGCGTGGCTGCCGTTCGGCGACGTCGGCTATCGGCTGAACCTACTCTCCGCATGCGCGGCTGCCGTCGCGGTCGCATTCACGTACGCGGTAGTCGCACGGCTCACCGGACAGCGGCTGCTGTCGCTTGCCGGCGCCTGGTTCTTGGCGTTCAGTTACTATTTCTGGGTCACCGCGATTGCCGCCGAGCTCTATGCGCTGCACGCCTGCTTCGTCATTGGCTTGATCTGGCTTGCCTTACGCTGGCGAGAGCAGCAACGTCCATCGCAGCTCTGTCTGTTCGCTTTGTTCTACGGCCTCGGTCTGGGCAATCATCTATCGCTGAGCCTGTTGGCGCCTGGTTTTGCGTGGCTCATCGCCAGCGGCCGAGCACGCCTCTGGCGACGGCCGGAGCTATTGGCGGCAGCGGCAGCGTGCGGCCTGACCGGCGCCGCGGTGTACCTCTACCTTCCGCTGCGCAGCGCTGCGGCACCTTTGAACTTCGCCCGCAGCAGCGGTGTCGACGCGGCAACGTGGCACGGATTCTGGTGGATGCTGACTTGCCGCATGTTCGCGGCGCAGCTCTTCGCCGTCGCGCCGCACCGCTTGCCGGCCGAGCTCGCCACGTACCTCTATCGCCTGTGGAGCAATTTCGCAGGTTTGGGCTCCCTGTTGGGCGTGGTCGGACTGTGGGCCGATTGGAAGCGATGCTGGCGGCTGCATCTGGCCCTCGTGCTCATGTTCGCTGGCCATCTTGGCTTCATGCTTACCTACGCCGTCGGCGACAAGGAACTCATGATGCTGCCGACCTATGTGATCTGGGCGGTTTGGAGCGCCTGCGGCGCTGACGTCGTCAGCCGCGCGCTGACACGGTGGGCGCGCGGCGGAGTGGTGATTTCCGGTAGCGTACTCTTACTGATGCTGAGCGCCGGCAACTTGCTGATGAACTTCGGCTATGCCGACATCAGTGAGGACCGCTCGGCGCGCCTGCGCGGCGAAACGATTCTCCACGGGTTGCCGCCGCACGCGGTGTACCTTGGCACGTGGCTCGACGTTCCCCTTTTGCAGTATCTCCAGCTCGTCGAGCAGCAACGCGTCGACGTCGAGACGGTGAATCTCTTCTTCGTTCCCACCGCCGGAAGACCCGAGCTGCTCGCGCAGCATCTCCGAGAGGGACACGCGATGTACACCGGCACGCCCGACCTCCTGCCGCACGACGGTATCGGGTTCGAATACACCGGCGATTGCGATTGCTACCGGATCGTGACGAGCCCGCCGGCCACCACCCGCGTCACTGAGGACGGCGACGCGCCAAACCGCGCCTCAGGCTCAGGACACCCAAGGTAACCAAGATCAAGGCGAGCACCCCGGTGACCGACTCGGACATCGCCGATGCGGGAGATTGTACGATGCATGAACCCACGCTGCCCGGCGCCGTGCACGTCTCGACCTCCGAGTTGCAGGCGGAATTGCAGCACACGCCACTCACGCAGAATCCGGAGGCGCATTGTGTACCCACCGCACACAGCCCGCCATTGGGGACCAATGTCGCCACGGGCGTCGGCGTGGCGGTCGGCGTCGGGGTGGCGGTCGGGCCGTAGTAGTATTGCGCGAAAGCTTCCCAGGTAAAGTGGCTGTAAGACAGCCCCCCGAGTCGCCAGGACAGGAGTCCGTTGCACGCGACAAAGAGCAGGACCAGCCCAAACCCTCGCACTGTCCTCTTCGACATAACGAGCTCCTGCGCCGTCTGACCGTTACGGTGCGACAGTGCGCCACTTTGTCGAGGCTGTCAAGGTCAGTCAAGTGGCAAAGGACGCCCGGTACTGTCCGGGTTTGAGCCTCAGTGTCCGGGTCTGACGGGGCGGGTGTCCGGGTTCAATCCCCGGGTGATCTTGGTCTCTATCAATGCGTCCTCCGTCCCTTTCCCCTATGGGCTCTAGGTGAATGCTGACGACAGGGGGCGTGTGGATTTGGGGCTGCAGTGGTGCCGGGAAGCGGAACACGCGTAATTCGCCGACTTGACCGGAGGCGAAAGTTTAGCGAAGATCTTTGCCATGCCGGTCGCCACCTCATCCCGGGCATCCGCCGTCGCTCGTCTGGCGCAGCGCTCGTTGCCGGGGCGGGTGCACTTCGGAGCGGCTCCCGAGCCGGTCCGCCGATTCACGAGCGGCGTGGCCGCCATCGATACGCTGTGTGACGGCGGGGTGCCGCGCGGGCGGATCAGCGAGTTCCTCGGGCCCGCTTCATCGGGAAAAACCTCGTTGCTGCTGACGTGCCTGGCCGCGGCGACGCGGCGGGGGGAGCTGGCCGCCTGTGTCGACCTCGCCGACGCGCTCCACCCGGCCTCCGTGGCCGATGCCGGCGCCGATTTGCAGCGCTTGTTGTGGGTCCGTCCCCCCGCCCTGGCCGCCGCGTTGCGGTGCACCGAGGTGCTCCTGCGGGCCGGCGGCTTTGCGGTGGTAGCCCTGGATCTCGGCGTGCCGTTGCTCCGCCCGCTGCATGTCCATGTGTGGCCGCGCCTGCTGCAGGCGGCCGAGCAGTCGCACACGGCGCTCATCGTTCTCGCCCCACAACGCGTGGCCGGCAGCTTCGCTGTCCTCAGTCTCGGCCTGCGCCCGCGCCGGCCGCTCTGGCGCCGTGGGCTGTGGCCGCTGTTCGACGGATTCGAGACGGTGGCGGCGATGATGCGGAACAAATTGGGGATGCCGGGGCGAGAGATCGTGATGCAGGTAGTCGACAGGGGTACAGTCGATAGTCGACAGTCGATAGTCAATAGTCGCGCCCCTGAATTATCAACTATCGACTCTCGACGCGTGCCGGAGGGGCGCTGATGCGCCTGGCGTGTTTGTACGTTCCCGATTTCCCGCTGGCGGCGTTCCTGCGTGCCGAACCGGAGCTGTGCGGCACGGCGGTTGCGGTGGCCGACGGGCAGGGACCACGTGGCAAGATCCTTGCCGTTTCCGCCGCCGCGGCCCGCTGTGGGGTGACCGCCGGCCTCACCGCGGCGCAGGCCAAAGCGATCGCCGCGCATCTCGTGGTCCGTGCGGTGTCCCCCGACACCCTGCGGGCGGCGCAGGCGGCGCTGTGCGACGCGGCCGAGTCGTTCTCGCCACGGGTGGAAGATGCGGGCGGCGGCCTGGCATACCTGGATCTGGAAGGCCTCGGCGCGCTGTTCGATTCGGAAGCGCAGTTGGCGAACGCCGTGGCACGCCGCGCGGCCCAACTCGGCGTGGAGGCGCACGTCGGTGTGGCCGGTTCGAAAGTCGCCGCCTGTCTTGCCGCTCGTCACGGCGGCGGCGTCACCGTCATCCCAGCGGGAGAGGAGTGGCACTTCCTGGCACCGGTCCCGATCCAACTGCTCGAACCCAGTGCGGACCTCACTGTGACGCTGCAGCGGTGGGGGATCCGCCGTATTGGCGATCTGGCGGCATTACCCGTGCGTGCCGTGGGCACGCGCCTCGGCCCCGAAGGGGTGATGCTGGTACGCCGGGCGCGCGGCGAGGACGAATGCCCGCTGGTGCCGCGGCCGGCGCCCCTGCTGTTCGAGGAAGGCGTCGAGTGCGACTACGGCATCGATACCCTGGAGCCGCTGCTCTTCGTGTTGCGGGGCCTCTTGGAACGCTTGACCACGCGCCTGACGGTGCGTGGTTTTCTCTGCGGCGATCTGCGGCTCTCGCTGCGCTTGGCGACGCGCGGCCGGGATGAGCGGACCGTCACGGTGGCGGCGCCGAGCAACGAGGTGAAATCGCTGCTGGCGCTGGTGCGCCTGCAACTGGAGACGCATCCGCCCGTTGCGGCGATCGAAGGGCTGCGGGTGCACGCTCTTCCCGAACGCTTGCGCGCGGCACAACTGGACCTCTTCCGGCCCAATGGGCCGGCCCCGGCGCGCCTGGCGGTGACCCTCGCGCGCCTCCACGCCCTCTGTGGCGCCGATCGTGTCGGCGTGCCCGTGGTTGCCGACACGCACCGGCCGGAGGCGTATGGAATGGCCGGCTTGGCAGTCAGTGCTGCAGTTAATAGTCAACAGTCGATAGTTGATAGTCGTCCCCCTGAACTATCAACTATCAACTATCGACTATCGGCTTCCATCCTTCCCCTCGCCCTGCGCGCCGTGCGTCCGCCCCGGGCGGTGGAGGTGTTTTGCGAGCGTGACCGGCCGGAATTTGTCCGCGGCGAGGGACTGGCGGGCCGCGTCGTGCAAGCCGCTGGTCCCTGGCGCATTCAAGGCGACTGGTGGCACGACACCGGGTACGCTCGTGACTATTACGACGCGCAGCTCAGTGACGGCGGTGTCTATCGGCTCTACTGCGATCTCGCAACGCAGAGGTGGTTCGTAGACGGGATCTATGACTGACTACATTGAATTACACTGCCGCAGCGCCTTTAGTTTCCTGGCCGGTGCCTCGTTGCCGGAAGAGCTGATCGAGAGGGCTGCAGCCCTAGGCTATCCAGCCTTGGCATTGGGGGATCGTGACGGCGTCTACGGCGCCCCGCGGTTTCACGCGGCGGCGAAACGGGCCGGCGTGCGGGCCCTGGTGGGTGCGGAGATCAGGCTTGGTGAGTCGATAGTCGGTAGTCGAAAGTCGAAAGTTCGGGAGCAAAGACGATCGGTTGTTCAACCACCGTCCGTCGACGGCCCACTCTATCTTCTTGTCGCGAACCGCCTTGGTTACCAGAACCTCTGCCGCCTGATTACCAACGCCAAGCTGCGCGCACCGAAAGGAACGGCACCGGTGACGTGGGTGGATTTGGATGGTTGCACGGACGGGCTTATCTGCCTCGCCCGAGATGTCGTCCACACAGGGCCTATTGACTATCAACTATCGACTATCGACTCCCTACACCGCCTCTTCCCCAACCGCCTCTACCTCGGACTCCAGCGCCATCTCGATCCGGCGGAGGAGCGACTCAATCAGGCGCTGATCGCAATGGCCGAGCACTACCGCATCCCGCTCGTTGCCACCAATGATGTGCGGGCCGCCGCCCCGTCCGGCAAGCCGCTGCTCGACGTGTTGACGTGCATCCGCAACGGCACAACGCTTGATGCCGCCGGACGCGGGCTGCTGCGGAACGCCGAGCGCCACCTCAAGTCGCCGGCGGAGATGGGGGCCTTATTCCGCGATCTCCCGGAGGCGGTCGCCAACACGCGACGCATCGCCGAGCAGTGCGAGTTCACCCTGGCCGATCTGGGGTATCGCTTTCCGGACTATCCGCTGCCGCCGGGCGAGACACCGATCGGGTACTTGCGGGCGCTGACCTATGGCGGCGCGCGGGAGCGGTACGGCACGATCAGCGCCCGTGTCCGCCGGCAGCTCGACCACGAACTGACGATCATCGGCCGGCTGAACCTCGCCGGCTATTTCCTCATCGTTTGGGACATCGTCCGCTTCTGCCGCGAGCACCGCATCCTGGCCCAGGGCCGCGGCTCGGCCGCGAACTCGGCGGTGTGTTACGCCCTCGGCATTACCGCCGTCGATGCCGTCGGCATGGACCTGCTCTTCGAACGTTTCCTGTCGGAAGAACGCGGCGAGTGGCCGGACATCGACATCGATCTACCCAGCGGCCCGCAACGCGAACGGGTGATCCAGTACGTGTACGGCCGCTACGGCGAACGCGGCGCCGCGATGACCGCCAACGTCATCACCTATCGCACCCGCAGCGCCGTGCGCGAGGTGGGCAAGGCGTTGGGCTTCTCGCTCGAACAGGTCGATAGCCTCTCGAAGTTGCTGCGGCGCTTCGAGTTCCATGACTCCGCCGATGATCTCGCCCTGCAATTGCGGGCCGGTGGCGTCGATCCGGAGGCGCCGCGCGTCGCGTTGCTCGTCGGTCTGGTGCAGCAGATTCAAGGGCTGCCGCGGCATCTGGGGCAACACTCGGGCGGGATGGTTATTGCCGCCGGCCGGCTCGACACCGTGGTGCCGCTGGAGCCCGCCAGCATGCCGGGCCGCGTCGTCGTGCAGTGGGACAAGGACGACTGCGCCGATCTCGGCATCATCAAGGTCGACCTGCTCGGTCTCGGCATGATGGCGGTGCTGGAGGAGGCCATTCCACTGGTCAAAGAACACGAAGGCATCACGCTCGACCTGGCGCATCTGCCGCCGGACGATCCCAAGGTCTACGCCATGCTGCGCCGGGCGGACACCATTGGCGTCTTCCAAGTTGAGAGCCGGGCACAGATGGCGACGCTGCCACGCATGAAGCCGGATCACTTTTACGATCTGGTGGTCGAGGTCGCGCTCATCCGGCCCGGGCCGGTCGTCGGGCAGATGGTGCATCCGTACCTGAACCGCCGCAACGGCCGCGAGCCGGTACGCTACGCGCATCCGGACCTGGAGCCGATCTTGAAGCGCACCCTCGGTGTCCCGCTCTTCCAGGAGCAGCTGCTGCGTATGGCGATGACCCTGGCGGGGTTCACCGGCGGCGAGGCGGAGGAGTTGCGGCGGGCGATGGGGTTCAAACGGTCCATGCAGCGCATGAAGGACATCGAGGGCCGTCTGCGTTCCGGCATGGCGGCACGCGGTATCGTCGGCAAGACGGCGGACGAGATCATTCGCGGCATTACCTCATTCGCGCTCTATGGCTTTCCGGAATCCCATGCCGCCAGTTTCGCGTTGCTGGCGTACGCCTCGGCCTACCTGCGCGCCCACCATCTGGCGGCGTTCACCTGCGCCATGCTCAACAACTGGCCGCTCGGCTTCTACCACCCGGCGACGTTGGTCAAGGATGCCCAACGCCATGGCCTGCGCGTGCTGCCGATCGATGTCACGCGTTCCAGCGTGCGCTGCACGCTGGAACGCGTTGATAGTCGACAGTCGACAGTCGATAGTAATCTCTCCCCCGCACTTCGTCTTGGCCTACGCTACGTTACCGGCTTGCGTGAAGAGGCGGGCAAGCGCATCGCAGCCGAGGGAGCGCACGCCCCATTTACTTCGGTTGCCGACGTGGCGGTTCGCTGCGGGCTGCGCGACAACGAACTTGCGACGCTCGCTCACACTGGCGCTTGCGCCGCCTTCGGCCTCACGCGCCGAGAGGCTTTGTGGCAGGCTGCGGCAGTTCCGAAGGGCGCACTCTTCGAGCAACAGTTCACAGTCAACCGTCGAGAGTCGAGAGCTACCCCTATCTCCAAACGGAAGAATTCTGAAACTATCGACTATCAACTATCGACTATCGACTTCCCCTTGCCCCCCATGTCGCCCCTCGAACGGACCCTGGCCGACTACAAAAGTACGGGGATCACGGTCGGGCCGCACCTCATGCACTACCTACGTGCAGAGCTGACGCGCGAGGGGGTGCTGCGCGCGACGGATCTGCGGCGAGCGCGCAACGGCCGGTGGGTGAAGATCGCTGGCTTGGTGATTGTGCGCCAGCGGCCGGGAACAGCAAAGGGGATGTGTTTCATCACCCTCGAGGACGAAACCGGCACCAGCAACGCCGCCGTACGGCCCGACGTCTTTCAGCGCTATCGCGCCCTGATCCACACCGCCACCCTGCTGCAGATCGAAGGACCGCTACAACAGGTGGACGGCGTCACCCACGTACTGGCCCGAGTATTGCGTCTGCTAACGCTCCCGGAACACGCCGTCGGACTCACCGGCTCCGGCTATCGCATGCGCGTCACGCCGGGGGACGATACCCCACCGACCCCGCCTTCGCACGATTTTCGCTGACGTTCACCTCCGTCCACCCGCCAATCGCTTTGTGTGGACGGCCCGGCTGTTGAACCCTGAATGTCACTCGCAGTACACTCCGCTCGTTTGCCGGGTGGCGTGGAGGAGAGAAGAGCATCATGCTGTATCGTTGGTTGCGAGACATCATCCGCCCGAGCACGACTCAAAGTCTCGTCGCCTTGCTGTTCAAGTCCATCCTCAACGCGGTCGTGTTCTTTGCCATCTTCATGATCGGACTGCCGTGGGTTGCTCACCAGCTGTTGCCGCGTGCGCTTCCGCTGCCAGCGTCGCTGCGCGTGTTGGCCGGCGGCGCTCTGGGCCTGATGGGCGCTGCCATGTGGCTCACCTGTCTCGTCAGCTTCAGCTGCTACGGGAAGGGAACGCCATTTGCCCCGGATGCCCCCCGCTATCTGGTTACTCGCGGCCTCTTTTCCTTCACGCGGAACCCGATCATGGCGGGGGAGCTCCTGGTCATCTGGGCTGAGGCGCTGTACCTCGCGAGTGTCGGCATCGTGCTCTACGCCGTGACGATCAGTGTGATCGCCCATCTGCTGGTGGTCCGCGTGGAGGAACCCGAGCTCCGCGACCGTTTCGGCGCACGCTACGAAGAGTACTGCCGGCAGGTGCCGCGCTGGCTTCCCGGCGTTCGTTGGCGCCGCTGTTAGATGGGCTTGCGTCCGGACGGATGGCCGACCTGCCGCTTCTGCCGCGCGCGAATGGCGGCGAGAGCGGCGCGGGCCTGTGCCGCGGTTTCCGGCGAGGGATCGAGATCCAGCGCATCCAGCAGGTGCTGGTAGGCCGGGGTGGCTTGCCCGAAGGCTTCGAGCAGGACCAACGCGGCGCCGACATGCGCTTCCGCCGCCCCCGGTCCGTGCGGGTAGTCGCGGAGATGGCGACGGTACACCACCAGCGCGGCCTCGTCGTGGCCGTTGCGGCGTAACCAGTCAGCCAACGCCAGCGAGTCCTCCGGCGTCAACATGCGCCGTGTCGCTCCGGACTCGAGGGCAAAATAGTCCTGCGCCGCCTGCGGGAATCGACCCTCCGCGACGGCGTGGGCGATGGTGCGACCGGGTGTTTCGCCCGGCACGGCGGCAACCCGTACGCCCTTGTACTCGTCTGGTTGGCGCAGCAGCTCGCGGCGGTCAAGCAGCCAGGCCATGCCCAGTCCTCCGAGGAAGCCGCCGATGTGGGCGCCGTACGCCACGCCCCCTCCACCCCCGCCGCGTGTGAGCAGGAACGGCAACACGTTGTCCGCGACGAGGTACACGGCCAAGACAACACGCGCCGAGACCATGATCACGTCCATGAAAAACGGAAAGAAGAGGAACAACAGGCGCACTTCGTTGCGCGGGAACCATAGGAAATAGAACCCCAGCACCCCCGAAATGGCGCCGGACGCACCGACCAGCGGCAAATCGGAATGGGATGCGAATACAGTGTGGAACAACGTCGCCGCGACGCCGGTCATCAGGTAACACACGAGAAACGGGAGCCGGCCCAAACGGTGCTCGACGTTGTCGCCATAGATCCACAGGAACAGCATGTTGCCGAATAGGTGGAGAAAGCCGGCGTGCAGGAACAACGACGCGAACAGCGGTCCCACCGCCGGATGCCCGGGACGGAACCCGTGGCGGAAGAGGAAGAGGTCGTAGGAGGAAATGCCACGCAAGAGTTCCCGCAACGACACCTGCGGCAGATCGCGTGTCACCACTGCCAGGTATTCCCGGAGCGCCGGGTCCGTCGGGTCCGCTGGCGTGGCGCCCAGCGGCACGGTGATCAGGGCATAGGCCGCAACGTTGGCCGCGATCAGGGCGTAGGTCATGAACGGGACCCCGCGCGGATTCGGGGCGTCTCCCAGGGGGAGGATCATCGGAGGCCTTTTCGCATCGCCGGCCTACCATCCGTCAACTTGCCGTGGTTGACAAGGGCGGGCCGCAGGCCGAAGTCCTGCGGCTACAGCCGTGCGGCTCTCGCGTCTGAAAATTGTAGGCGCAGGACTTTAGCCTGTGCAGGTTAGCTGTCTACAGATCCCGCCGGTTGTAGATCGCGTCGAAGGGGCCGAGTTCGTCGAACTGCAGATACTGGTACACCTCATCCCGGTGCGGCGCGACCTTCGCGGCGTATTCGGCCAGGTACTCGGCCGGTGTGGGCAGCTTGCCCTTCACCGCGGCCACCGCGCCCAGTTCGGCCGATCCCAGAAAGACCTTCGCGCCGTTGCCCATGCGGTTGTCGAAATTACGGGTGGAAGTCGAGAACACGGTCATGCCGTCGGGAACCCGCAGCTGATTCCCCATGCACAGGGAACACCCGGGGGTCTCGATCCGGGCGCCAATGGCGTTGAAGAGCGAGAAGTATGCCTCGCCCTTCAGCTTGGCCTGGTCCATGCGCGTCGGCGGGCAGACGTACGTGCGCGTCGACGGATTGGGCTTCTGGCCGGCCCACAGCTTGCCGGCGGCGCGGAAGTGACCGATGTTGGTCATGCACGAGCCCAGGAACACATCGTGGATCTCCGTTCCGGCCACGTCGGAGAGCACTTTGACATCGTCGGGATCATTGGGGCAGGCGACAATCGGCTCGGTGATCTCGTTCAGGTCGATCTCGATGACCGCCGCATACTCGGCATTGGTGTCGGCCTTGAGCAGCTGGGGATTCTTCAGCCACGCCTCGATCGCTTTGGCGCGCTGCTCCAGGGTGTCGGCATCCTGATAACCATCCGCAATCATGCGCCGGATGAGCGCCAGGCCGGAGCGCAGGAATGTGGCGACCGATTCCACGGACAGCTGGATGGAGGCAGCGGCGGCCGAGCGCTCCGCAGCGGCGTCAGTGAGCTCGAACCCCTGCTCGACGGTCAAGTTCGGCAGACCCTCCACTTCCAGGATGCGGCCGTTGAAGATGTTCGTCTTGTTCTTCTTGGGGACGGTCAGCAGGCCCTTCCGGATCGCCCATAACGGGATGGCGTTCACCGCGTC
>JAGDMS010000334.1 GCA_017860575.1 Deltaproteobacteria bacterium
GGTGCGAGGCAATTTCCGGGGCCACCCGTCTATTCCGGGACCCATCGGCTGATTGTGTCGGCGACGCACGCCGGGCGGTCACTAGCTTCGATCTCGACCGTGATCCGGATCGTGGATTGCACCGCACCACCCTTCACATCTTCGACCTGAACCAACTCGCCGCCGCCACGGATGCGTGAACCCACGCGGACAGGTGCCGGGAAGCGCACCTTCTCCAGGCCGTAGTTGATGCCCATGCGGATGCCCCGCACCTCGACGATCTGCGGGAGGAACATGTTCACCAACGATAGCGTCAGGTACCCGTGCGCGATGCACGCACCGTACGGCCCGGTCTTCGCACGTTCCGGGTCCACATGGATCCACTGATGGTCTCCGGTCGCGTCGGCAAATTGATTGATCCGTTCCTGGGTGATCTGGAGCCAGTCACTGTAGCCCAGTTGCTTGCCCACGGCGCCCTTCAACTCCGCCGGGGTCTGAAACACCGTCGCCATTTCTTGATGCTCCTTTCTCTCTCCCTAGTGACAGCCGCAGCCGCCGTGTCCATCGCACCCCGGCGGTGCCGAGGGTCTGCCACATGCCGTAGCGGGCAACTCGCCGGACCTACCGCCGGAACGGGCGTTCACAACCGACATCAGCCGCTCGATATCGGTTCCCTCGCACAGCGGGCAGGCGACCGCGGTGGCCGCGGACATGACCAGTTCTTCAAAGGGCTTTTCGCAATCGTTACACAGGTACTCGTAAATCGGCACGTCTTACCTCCGTCGGTGGGGTACAGCCGAAAAGGAAGCCATAGCTCCGGCAGCGTGTCAACCGCTCGTCCCGGTTCCCGCATCGGGCGATAAATGAATGGCGAGAGATGTCAGTGACTCCACTGACTTTTGTCATTCGCTCCCGCTCCGCAGAAAGCTAACAAACGTTTGTTTGGTTACGGGAGGAGCGCAATGGGTCTGCGGGATACAACACGCATTTCACGTCGGGATTTCCTCATCGGTGCGGGAGCGCTGTCGTTGTCTTTGGGACCTCTCCGGTCCCTAGTGCCATCCGCGGCGGCGCAGGGCGCCGATCCGTCACGTCCGGCGACCCTACCGCTCCCGGACTACCGCGGCTGGGAAGATGTCTTCCGGCAGAGATGGACGTGGGATCGCGTGGCCAAAGGGACGCATACCCGCGCCAACTGCATTGCCGCCTGCTCGTGGAACCTCTTCGTCAAAGACGGCATCGTGTGGAAAGAAGAGCAAGCGGCAGTCTACCAACGCCCCCGGACTGACGTGCCCGATATGAACCCTCGCGGTTGTCAGAAAGGCGCCTGCTACGCGGATCTCCAGGTCTCGGCGTCACGGCTGCAGTATCCGCTGAAGCGCAGCGGCGAGCGCGGGTCGGGCAAATGGCAACGGATCTCTTGGGACCAGGCGTTTACGGAGATCGCCGACAAGCTGATCGATGCGGCGGTGGCCGAGGGAACGGAATCGATCATTTATGACCATGGCACGACCAACTCCGGGATGGGCCCTGAGTCCGCCTGCGAGTTCCGCTTCACCGACGCGGTCGGGGCGACGGTGTTGGACTCGTGGTCGGGCGTCGGTGACATGCCCATGGGGGCGGTGCAAACCTGGGGGATGTACAACTGCGAGGGCACCGCGGACGATTGGTTCCGTTCCGATTACATCGTGATTTGGATCGGCAACCCCGTCTACACCCGTATCCCCGAAGCCCATTTCATCAATGAAGCCCGCTACCGCGGCGCCAAAGTCGTGACCATCGCCCCCGACTACAGCGCCTCCGCGATCCACGCGGACCTGTGGCTGAATGTCAAACCGGAGAGCGATGCCGCCCTCGGCCTGGCGGCGGCGCAGGTGATCATCGCGGACAAACTCTACAAGACCGACCATATCCGCGAGCAGACGGATCTGCCGCTGCTGGTTCGTGAGGATACCGGGCGGTTCTTGCGGCAGTCGGACCTGGAGGCCAAGGGCAGTGCGGAGATCTTCTACCTCTGGGACGAGGCAACCGGAAAGCCGGTGCCGGCGCCGGGCTGCCAAGGCGAGGGCGGGCGGTCGATCGCGCTGGGCAATGTGAAGGCGGCCCTGAGCGGGCGCTTCACGGTCAAGCTGGCTGGCGGTAAGCCGGTGGAGGTGCGGCCGCTGTTCGAGCGGCTGCAGGCGCATCTGACCAATTACACGCCAGAGAAAGCCAGCAAGATCACCGGCCTGTCGCCGGCGGTCATTCGCCGCTTTGCGCGTGAGTTCGCGGCCGCGCCGGCGGCCATGATCTTTGCCTCCTGGGGGGCTTGCAAGCATCACCACAGTGACCTCATGCAGCGCGCCATGATCCTGCTGACCGCGCTCACCGGGAATCAGGGCAGACCCGGGACCGGCGTGCGCATTGCCGCCTGGTGGGGACTCGACGGGGCCGACAAGATGGCGGGGTCGAAGATGGGCTGGAAGGACATGATGAAGGTCCTTCCCAAGGCCATGCGCGGTCTGACGCCACGCGAATACGAAACGTTGTACCAGCAACACAGCGAAAAAGCACCGAACACGCCACTCATGCCGTTCCTGTACGTCCACGGCGGCTATCGTGAGCTGTGGTCAAGGCCGGATCTGGCCGATTCTGTCCTCCCGCGGGGCTTGGACGAGTATATGCGGTTGGCGATCGAAAGGGGGTGGACCAAGATTCACCCCCGTCCGGACCGGCGCCCCCGTGCCTTCATCTTCACCGGCTCGAATCCGCTGCGACGCTGGCCTGCCCCGCAGTTTGCACGCAAGGGCCTGTGGCCGAAGCTCGACACCATCGTGGCCGTGAATTTCCGTATGAGCACCACGGCGATGCACGCCGATTACATCCTCCCGGCCGCCGCCTACTACGAGCAGCACGGGATCAAATACACGCAAACCTATTTGCCGTACGTGATCGTCTCGGACCAGGCGGTCAAGCCGCTGGGCGAGTCGAAAACACATTGGGAGATCTATGGCCTGCTCACAGAACGGGTCGCCGCACGCGCCCGGGCGCGTGGCGTCACGACCGTGCGGGGGTTCAATGACGAGCCGCACGATCTGACCAAGGCCTACGACGTTTTTACCGGCAATGGGCACTTCGACCCGCACGATCCCAACGACCCGATCAAGATGATGGACGACATCTTCGGGGGCAGTCCCAGTGTGGGCAAGATGACCGGGCGGGAGGCGCTGCGGTTAGGGGCGGTACCGATCATCGGACCGGCACGCCCGTCGCCGATCTATCAAACGTGTAGCGATTATGACCCGAAGGACACGTACTGGACGCACCGCTGGTTCATCGAAGAGAAGGTGCCGTGGCCGACGCTGACGGGTCGCCAGCAGTTTTACATCGACCAGGACTGGTACATGGAAGCCGGCGAGAGCCTGCCGGTGCACAAGGACCCGCCGGCTGCACGCAGCGGCTTGCCGCTACGCATCAACGGCGGACACACGCGCTGGAGCATTCACGCGATCTGGCGTGATCACCGCTTCATGCTCCGCCTGCAACGCGGTGAGCCGGTGTGTTTCATGAGCCCTTCCGACTGCACGCCGAGGAAGATTGCCGACGGCGATCGCGTCCGCGTGCACAACCAGACCGGCGCCTTCGAGTCGCTGGTGAAGGTCTCCGCCAAGGTCCAGCCCGGCGAGGTCATCATTTATCACGCCTGGGAGCCTTACCAGTTTCGGAACTGGAAAGGGCAGCAGGAGCCGGTGGAGGCGCCGTGGAAAGCCATCCACCTCGCCGGTGATTACGGCCACATCCACTACCGCATGTACTACGGGTCGCCCGGCCACGCGCCCCGGGGCTCCGCAGTGGAGGTAGAACGGGTGTAGATGCAGGGGGCTGGACGTCAACGCGTCTGGCGGAACGAGGGGGGGCCGGGGGCGCCGGGAGCATGCTCCAGACGCCCCCGGCCTGTAGTTCGTGCCCAGCTCTCAGGTCTCAACTTTCGACTTTTGACTGTCGACGGTTGACTGACACATCCGCTCCGTAGTCCTCAGCGCGCGAATTCCGGGAGGACGTGCTTCCCCATCAACTCGATCGTCTGCATCACTTTCTCGTGCGGGATCTTGAGGGGGTTCACCAGGCAGAGAAGGATATCGCAGCCGGTGGCCTCGTAGCGCTTGCACGCTTGGATCACCTGGTCTGGATCGCCGACGACGGCCGAGCCGCTGTCTTTGAGGTAATCGAAGGTGATCTGGTCCAGCATGCCTTCCCGATCGACCTTCAGCAGTTCAGCGGTGTAATCGTAGGTGCCGGCGCTGACATGGCGCTCTTCCTGCCACTCGGCGACGGAGGCGATCAGGCGCGCACCGAACTTCGGATACCATTCGAACGATTCCTTGGAGACGGCGTAGGACTCTTCCTTGGTGGGTGCGCAGTTGACCATGGTGAAGGTGGCGGCCTGGCTGTTGACGAACTTGCCGATCGGCTTGGTGCAGGTGGTCAGTGCCTTGCGATAGACGGTGATGCGCTCGGCCAGTTCCTCCGGCGGCAGGCCGACGGTGAATGAGCACAGCCCCATGCCCAGCTCGCCGACGATCTGGTGACTGGGCAAGCTGCTGGTCGCGCCGAATAGCGGGGGGTGCGGTTTCTGCAACGGCTTCGGGAGGACCGGTCGCGGCGGGGACTGCCAATGCTTGCCGTTCATGGCGTATTCTTCGTTGGTCCACGCGCCCACCACGTGTTCGATCGCTTCGAGCCACATGTCGCGGGTGTCGTCCGGGTTGATGCCGAAACCCTCCAATTCCGCACGCGTCGATGAGCGCCCGGTGCCGAAGTCGACGCGCCCGTTGCTGAGGAGGTCGAGCACCGCGGCCGACTCGGCGCTGCGGATGGGGTGGTTGTACGGTTTGGGCATGAGACGGACGCCATAGCCGATGCGCATGTGCTTCGTCCGCGCCGCGACCGCGCCGTACAGCACCTCGGGGTTGGAACAGTGCGAGAAGCGCTTCAGGAAATGGTGCTCGACGGTCCAGAACCCGTGGAAGCCCATCTGGTCGCCAAAGACGGCCTGCTCGAGGGTGTTGTGATACGCACGGTATTCCGCCTGCGGGTCCGAGCCATCGGCAACAGGGATTTCGTAAAAGAGATAGAACTTCATGGCGGCACCTCCGGGATGTAAGAGCTGATCGCGGCACTCTACCGAGGTACACAGCCTGAGTCTACCTGAGTCTCAGGTAATCTTGTCAGCTTCCGCCATCCGCACTTTGAGTGAAAAGAAGGGGCCGGCTGATAACTCCGACGGGCGCGGAGGGCCGCCGCTATTGGTGCTCACGAACGCTGGGAGAATTCGGCGGTGGCTGCAGGCCGCCACGCCCGCAGCCAGCGTTTTGCAGCTGCCTCTGAATGCCTTGGCTGAGCGCCCGGGGCATAAATGCCCCGGCTCATACAGCGAAGCCGGCGGGAAGCCGGCTCTCCGCCACGCTTTGGGCATGCGCCCAGCCC
>JAGDMS010000590.1 GCA_017860575.1 Deltaproteobacteria bacterium
GCATGGTCGATGACCCGCAGTGCCATCGACTGGAGCGCTTCGCCGGCCAGCGCGTGCGTATGGCCGAGGCCATCGTCGAGGTTCGTGATCGGGCACCCTGCGCGGTCGTTCGGCTCGTCTACGAGATGCTCGGATTCGATGCGCAAGGGCGGTTGGACCGCGCCACGTTCATACGCCAGAACGCGGCGCTGGCGGAGCTGGCCATGAGTCGCGTGCTACCTCGATTGGAGGCGGAGAGAACGGACGTTGTCGACGCCGGCAGCCGCTTCGTCGCTCGCGGCGGGTCCTGGCAGCCGTCCGCGGCGCTGGAGCGGGAGATCCTGCGCGCTGCGCTCGGCGAGTCGAAGTGCGAACGGTTGTAGCGTCGTTACCCGACATGAATAATCGGGTCGGCTGGGCGGAGACGGATGCTGTACCTCGCCGAGTGAAGGAGACGTCGGTATTGTTGTCCGCGCATTCTTGGATCTTCTCGGTTTCGCGGCGCCTGGCATCTCCCACCGTATCAGCAACCTGGTACGGTCACGGCTAGCTCAGATCGTTCGGAAGTGCACACAGGTAACAGACGGAATCGGCCAACAAGCGTCACTGACCGTCGAGTCGCGAGTGACCACACTGGTGCGCGAGGCGGCCGCTTGGCGGTAAGGAGGACGATTCTGAGCGAGTTCCCTCGTGGCGGCGCGATGTGCAGCGGCCTGGAGCGCTGGCCCCTACCTGACCGGCATTGGCCGGTCCCACCGCGACGCCCCGTCCTGAGGTTGTGTTCAGCCAGATAATGCCTCACCGCCCACTACCTTGGAGCCAACCCCAGCATGCCGATGAGCGACTTCTACCAGCTGTTTCCCAAGCTTGCGGAGACGGAACTGCGGACCGCAACCTTTGGACCCGGCAGCGGTACCGGTCTCCCCGGCGGTCGCTATGGCTTCGTCGAAGCCTACTGTGACGGGATGGGTTGCGATTGCCGGCGGGTCATGATCGGCGTCTACTCCGAGCAGGAGCGGGGCTACGTTGCGCATATCAACCTGGGGTTCGACTCCGACGACGAGATGGCCGGCCCGTTCCTGGACCCGCTGGATCCACAGGGACCCCATGCCGAGGAACTGCTCGCGTTCTTCACGGATATGATCAATCGCGACCCCGCCTATCTGGCACGGTTGCAGCGCCACTACGTGCAGTTCAAAGAGCGGCTGGAGGGTCGACGCTATGCCGGTCGAACCTTCGAGACACCGGGCCGAGTGACGCGTGTTGCTGTGACGGCGCCGCTGGGGGCCTACCTGGAGGGCGGCTCGGGAGGTGCCGTGCCGGTTGCGCCGGCTCTACGGGAAGCCAAGGTCGGGCGCAACGACCCCTGTCCCTGCGGTTCGGGCAAGAAGTACAAGCGCTGCTGTCAGGGGAAGCCGCAAGCGGGGTCTGCCGCCGCTGTCACTGATTCCGGACCCGCGCTGGTGACGCACCTGTCGGATCAGGCCACCCCCGCGCTGGTGACGCACCTGTCGGATCAGGCCACCGGTGCTCGGCCTGACGACCCGGCGCTGACGCGTCAGGCCGAGGAGCTGATCGCCACAGTGGTCCGCTGGCGGCGGCGCCCAGGCCATGAGGCACGCTGGGGCGCCGGGGTTCAAGCGACGCTCGAGGCCAAGCATGCGCTGGCGTTCCCGCTGCTGCGGCTGCTCTTGACGCGTTACGCGCCCGATGGGCGTCAGCAGACCCCGCCGCCAGACTATGCCGTGTGCCTGGGTCTGCTGGAGGAGGCGTTGACCCAGATCCGTTACTCCGTTGAGCGCAACCGGCCGACCGCTGTCGCGATGGCCGAGCAGCTTCAGAGAGAGATCGCCGCGCAGGGCTTCAGGCCGGAGGTGGATGTGCGGGTGCAGCAGGACCTCATCATGGCCCTGCATGGTGCCAAACTGGAGCTGCATCCGAGCATCCGCGAGAAGGCTGTCGAGGTCGCGGGATATTACGCCCGGTTCAGCGCCGGTAAAGGCGCACCGGACCTCGATGGCCTGTTCACCCGCTTGGTCCGGGAGATCAAGCCGATGAATGCCTTCGACTTGCTCGAGCCGGTACTGGCTGAGATGGCGGTGATGCCGACCGACGGTCAGGTCGTTCTGGCGGCGGGGATGCTGGCCTCATCGCAGCCGGTGTTCCAGGACCTGGCCGTGCTGATGCTGTTGCACCCCGAGCCACTGGTGCGCACCCGCTTGGCGGAGCTTTATCGCGCCCCGGCTTGCCTGGGCAATCTGAGCCCCGTCGGGATGCGGCGTCTGATCGGGCTGCGCAACTGGCTGCCCGTGGACGAGCGCCCGGGCATAGATGCGCTGATCAAGGCCGCACGTGTTGTCGGCGTCACCGTGGCACCCCTGCCGAGTACCGAGCCGGTCGCGGTGCATGCATCCCCGTTCGACGGCTCCGGTACCCAGGCTGTCTGGATGGCGGTCAAGGATCGCAAGCGTTATCGCATCGAGAGCCTGTTGGTTCGACAGGCCTATGGCGTGCGCGAGGCGTTCAGTCAGCCTGATCTGACCAAACGCGAGCTTGAGGGCTCGATCCGACAGATGAGCGCTAGGGTAGGGACCATCCCGGTGGACGGCAATTACTTGCGCCGTATGATCGGTCACTTCATCGCGGTCGGCCAGGCGCGCGGCGCACCACCACCGCCACAACTGCTGTCGACCAACGAGTGGGCAGGCGGCGGCTATTGGACGCCGGAACCGGTTTCGCCGGCGGATGAAATCGAGCGGCTCGGCCCCGCCTTTCGCGCGTCCGTGATCGCCGAGCGCGAGCAGGGGGTGCTGGCCGCTTCCAAGCATTGGCCCGAGTCGGAGCACTTTGCCGCATCATGGTTCGAAGACGACGCCCGGATCGAAGCACTGCTGCGGGAGCAAATTGGTGGCCCGGACCGGTGGCTGGCTTGCCTGCCAGAGGCGGCGAGCGCGCTCGTGAGCGGGCTCCTGGAACCGAAGCGGGATGTCTGGATCGAACGCCTTCTTTGGATGGCACTGCTGTCGGCGGCCTGCCAGCACGACCGGCCCCCGATGCCTTGGCCTGCGTTCGTGGTGATCGCCAAGGCTCTGCAACGCGGTACACCGCTGGCGGAGGTTCCGTTGATGCAGGCGGTGGCCGAGCGTTCCGTGCAGTCGGCCTGGCAGCGGTCGTTCCGGCGTTAGGGTTCGCCGCGCCGGGCGCGAAGGCGATGGCGCAGCAGTATGCGGCACGCAGTGTCGGTTGCCGCAATGCGACGGTTGACGCGAAGGATAACGGGACAGCGCAGGAGCCAGACTACCAGCGGGCGGATTTGTCGC
>JAGDMS010000130.1 GCA_017860575.1 Deltaproteobacteria bacterium
TGACGCTCAGTTGCTCAATTTGCGTGTCAGCCCCGACCACAGTTGCCTCCCTTCCCGCCAGCACCCACCGTTGCAACGACCCGGCAGATCCGCGCCCCGAGCGGTCACTCGTGGAATCCCCCGGACATTGCCTTCCGGCGCTGGATACAGCCCTGTGCCCCTCACCGTTGACACAATCTGCACTCACTCGCAATCGTCGTCGAGCGCGGTCGCGCCTTTACCCCCTGCAGGTGCATCACGCCGTGCAAACTCGAAGCTCCCTGACGATCCGCGCACCGCAATCCAGCATGAACCCATCCGCGTCGCGTGAACCGCAGGCGCCGGCCTCATCCCCCCGACGCCCGATACGCGATCGACGCTCGCGCGCCCCGTTACTGGGTCAAATCTTCGCGCACCATCTGCCGTTTCATCAGCTCGAGTCCCTGGTGCGGCCCTAGCAGCGGAATGGCGAGCAGGGCGCCAACCTTCGCCGCCACGAGTCCACCGCGCAGCGGCCGGGGTGCCGCTTGCCGTAGTTCCTCGGTGCCGCACGGACGGAGAAATCCAGGATCGAGCCCGAACACCGCACACGCCAAGCGGGCGAAGGCCATGCGGTCCATGCATTCCGGTCCCACGACATGAAAAACGCCGCGGTGTATCGAGAGCGCCAGTTCCTTGACCACCGCCGCCAGGTTGTCGGCGTAAGTGGGAGTTCCCCACTGATCGCACGGCACGTTCATAAGTTCACCGCGACGCCCGCGATCCAGCAAGCTCATGACAAAGTTCTTGCCATCGCGCTGATATCCATACACCCCACACACACGTACGATCAGGTGATTATCCAGGCATTTGACGATGATCGACTCCGCCTCCAACTTATGACGGCCGTAAACGTTCAAAGGATCGGGCGTGGCACCCTCGGCATAGGGACCAGCCGCTCCGTTGAACACGTAATCGCTCGAAAAATACACGTATCGTGCACCGACCTCGCGCGCCGCCTGTGCGACATTGCGCACACCACGCACATTGACCTCGAACGACTCCGAAACGTGCGTCTCGCACCAATCCACATGGGCCTGCGCTGCGGGGTGGAAGATCAGGTTCGGAGTTAAATCGGCAATGAACCGACGCACCGCGTCGGCGTCACGAACATCGAGGGGATGCAATCCCGGTACCGCATGCGTGCAATAGGTACCCACGCAATTGCCCAGGAACGCTGCCTGCAGCCGACTACCCACAAATCCGGAAGCTCCAATGATGAGAACGCGCATGCAACCCTTTCTGCAACCTTGGACCAACCGGGGTTTCCCTCAGATCTGGGCGCCTGCTCACCCGGCTATCGCCGCGCGCGGCTGCCCACTCCCCTATCGTGCCTTCGGGCCGCCCGGCGGCACGGTAGGTTCCTCTCGCGACGGCGTCCTTCCCGGCGATGCACTCGGACTTGTGGGGGTCTGGCCCGGAGAAGGGGTCAGGCTCCCGTACGTCGCCGCGGGCGTGGGAGTAACCGGTGGCTTGGCGGCAGTACCGGTGGCCGCCGCCGTCGGGGCGAGCGTAGGAGTCGTTGCAGCGTGCAGGACCGATCCAACGGGCGTCGGCGTTTGCGCAGCCGATGGCGTTGCCGCAGCATCTGGCACTGGCGCACCCGCAGCGCTTCCCGAGGAGCCCCTTCCCTGTTCCGTCGGCAGATCATCGCGCACCGCTCCCGCGGCGGCTTCGGCCTCCCCCAGGATGTTCGTTCCAACGGTCACCCCCTGCATGACGACGGGCGCAGCAGGCAGGGACACTGCTCCCGGCACGGCCGCGTTGCCCGGCCCTTCGACGTGGATCCGCAGGACACCAACGAAATCGAAACCACCCAAGCCGTCCGCCCCGCCACCGTTTGGCCCGGAGCTGACACTGCTCGGTAACACCGCGTGTGCCGAGACTTTATCAAAGTCCACCCCAAACTTTTCGGGAGGCAGAAACGATATCGCGCTCACGGATACCCGATCCACCCCGTCGGTGTACGTCGACTCGGCGGCTGCCTTGACGCCTGCTAGCGATAGCGCGTACATCACCGGCGCGACGTTCGGAAGCGGCGGGCTGCCGCGGCGCGGACTGTACCGCGGGAACAACACCGAAATTCCCGGGCGGTCGAGTACCCCGTCGAAATAGAGATTCAGGGCAAAGTGGGAAAAATCCTCGTGCCGCGTCAGGCTGCTCGGCTCGCCCACGACGGTGAAATCGTTCTCCCCCTCCACCAGGGGTATCTGGATGCCGAAATTGGGCGCGTTCAGAACCGGCCCATCCGAGTTCGCCGGAGGAAGCCCGGCCAACAGTCCGAGGCCGTACCAATCACCGCCGAGCTGGGTCCGCCACACTTGGCCGAACGCGAAATCCTCCTTCTGAGCGTTCCAGGCGTTCGGGTTGCCATAGTGATCGGCCGAGTAGATCATCACCCCGCTCAACGTCACCGCGCCGACCGGCACGGGAATCACGTGCAGAACAAGGGCAACGGCGGCAATAACCCGCATCGTCATCATGCAAAAATAACTGGGCCCGTTCAACGGGACAAGCGTCGTTTCTTCGCCGCGGCGCCAACTAAACAGTTTCTGTTAGGTAGCCGGGTCGGAAGATGACTTTCTTCTCCCTGACAACGAGCTGATCGTTGAGAAAGAGTTCCACCGCCTGCGACAGCACCGCCGCTTCGAGCGCCTTACCCCGCGCCTTGACCTCCTCAAGCGTATCCTCGCCCACGCGAATGTGGAATACGTCCTGCAGGATGATGGGTCCCTGGTCGAGTTGCTCGGTGACAATATGCGCCGTGCAGCCGGAGACCCGCACCCCTTCCTCGTACGCTTGCTTGTACGCATTGGCCCCCGGGTGGTAGGGCAAGAGCGACGGGTGGATGTTGATGATCCGATCCCGGTAGTGCTCGACAAGCGCAGGACCAACGATTTGCATGTAACGGGCAAGCACCACCAGCTCCGCTTGGTATTCCTTTAGCTTTCGCAGCAAAAAGGCTTCATGTGCCGCCTTGTCGGTTGACGGCAACCAAAAAAACGGGATGTTGTTGGCTGCAGCCAGCGGTTGGAGGACATCGTGGTTGGACAGGACGACACGCAGGTCACCTTTCAACACACCCCGCTCTCGATCTGCAATCAGGCGCTCAAGGCAGTGCGGCTCCCTGCTCACCAGGATTGCAACCCGCTTTGGCTCTTTCCTCCCGTGGAGCCGGATCGTCACCTCCATGTGAATTTCTTCGCCAATGCGCTTGAGCCCGAAAATCAAATCATCCAGGTTGGTGTTCAGGTCGCTAATGTCGACCAGCATCGTCATGATGAAGAGCCCCTCCATCACGCGTTGTTGGATGTCCTCGATGTTGATGCTGCACCCTGCCAAATAGGTGGAAATACGCGCCACCACACCCTTTTGGTCGTGCCCAATGACCGATATGACCGCCCGATGTTTCGTCATTATCACCCACGCCATCGAATAGCGGGCAGCTTAGAGAGAATCGGCCGCAGCGTCAAATTTCCGCATATGTTGGGTTCAGATCGGCCCCAAAGGGCCCAGACATGGACCCCGGATTTGCTGGCATTCGCCCGGAAGCGTGGTTAAACTGACGCTGGGTTTGAAGAAGGGGTAAGAATCATGCGGAAACGGGCGGTCATCAACGCGAAGCATCTCGAGCGATTCCGCGGAGTCCTCCTCGCGAAGCGTCAAGCGCTTGTCGAAGAGGTCGGAAAAGTGGAGCGAGACCTGGAGCAGATAGCCGGAGACCGCGAGGCGGAACTTGAGGAGTCGGCCCAAGAGTCGCGTTTCGCACGCCTGCTCGCACGCTTGGATGACCGTGGGATGACGGAATTGGGCGAAATTGAAGGAGCCTTGGCGCGTTTGCGTGACGGCGAATATGGTAACTGTGTTGCGTGTGGTGAACCGATCCCGTTAGCGAGGCTGGACGCAATTCCCGAAACGCTGTACTGTCGGGACTGCGCCGCGGACGCCGAGCGCCACAGCTTAACCGGTGCCGAAGAAGGGAGTGCAGGGGAGTCTCGGAAGCCCGGGGTTCCGCCTGACTACAGCAACTTGAGCGACCCGGAGCTCGAGGAGGCGATTCGCGAGCTCTTGCGTGACGACCGTCGTGTCGATATGGAGGAGTTACGGATCGTTTGCCGGCGCGGGGTGGTTTACCTGGGCGGTTCGGTGCCGAGCGAAGGTGAGCATCAGATCGTCCTGCAGACCATCACGGACGTGATGGGACTAAAGGAGGTGGACGATCGTCTGCAGGCTCAAGAGATGCTGTGGGAGCGGGAAGACAGGAGCCGGGAAGACGTCTCCCCGGTAGTGGCACCATGGGAGGAGTCAGGGGGGACGGAGGATGTAACTGAGGCACAGGAAGACGGGGTCGATTTCGAAGCCCCTATCCGGCCGATTCCAGAGGAAGAATGAGCGGGGCGAGAGCAGTAACAGGCAACGAACGCTCGAAGGCAGAACACTTGAATTTGCGGGCCGGGGTTTCGTCTAATTAGCCAGCCACCAACACCCGGCGTTTCTCAGCGAAAAAGAGGCATGATTGATGGATAACGCTTTTGGCGCCTTGGCGCTAAATGTGGAAGACGACGACAATTTAGAGGACGATATCGCTCTGGAAGAGAACTCGGAAGAGTTCAAGGCCGAGGAACATGATGCGGCCGAGGACACCGGCGACTACGACCTGCAGTCACATTTCTTCCAAGACGTCGGCTCGACCTCGTTGCTGCTACCGGACGAGGAACAGGCGATCGCCAGAGCGATTGTCCGCTCGCGCAATCGGATCCGGCGCCTCCTACGCCGTTTTCCACGCCTGACTTCAGCCGCCCTGCCGAAGCACGGCCGGAGCGTGATTCGCCCAAATGATGATTTTCGCGAACGTGAAACGGTCATGATTCTCGAGTACGCCCGGCGCCTCCTGCGATCGCGTCGGCGCATCGAGCCCCAAATTGCCTCGCGTCTGCGCTTGCGCGAATTCGTCGATGCGGTGGACAGCGAGCTGGCGACCTACCGACGGCTCCGCGATCGCATGATTGAAGCAAATCTCCGCTTGGTCATTTCGTTCGCCAAGCGGTACCGCCGGGCTGGGGTGTCTTTCCTCGACATGGTGCAGGAAGGCACCCTCGGCCTCATACGCGCGGTCGAGAAATACGATCCCGTGAAAGAAGTGAAGTTTGGCACCTATGCCGTCTGGTGGATATGGCAGCAAATTGGCCGCGCTGGGGACGTACATGGCGGTCTCATCCGAACGCCCGTTCATTGGAACCAACTCCGGCGCAAGGTCGGTCGGGAAACCCAGCGGCTGCAAACCAAACACGATGGGGAGGTCACCCGCGAAGCCCTCGCGGAAGCCAGCGGCGTTGACGCCGGCAGGCTGGAAACCATGACCCAGAGTTTTCAGTGCCTCTCGCTCGACTCGCCGCTCGGTGCGGATGACGACCGGACGCTCGAGGACCTGCTCGCGAATGAAAATGATGATCCCGAACAGGGGGCGGCGGCGGTTGATCTGAGCGAACAACTCGAAGCGGCGCTCTCCCACCTCCCGCAGCGCGAGGCTGATATCCTGCGTTTGCGGTTCGGCACGTCAGATAGTCAGTCCTTAACCCTCGAAGAGGTCGGCCGTCGATACGGCGTGAGTCGCGAGCGGATCCGACAGCTCGAGGCCCGGGCTCTTCGCCAACTGCTGCCGATTTGCGAGGGTCAGGGGCTGCGCGCGTACGTCGACTGACCGGTACCATCGGCGCGCCGCGACAACACCTGAGTAGCGGCTCGTCCGTCCCGCCGACGGCCATGCGAGTGCTTGCGCTCGTCAAGGAAGGCGGATACTTAAGGACTCCTCAGCCCAGATTCTTGAAAGGAAGGCCTATGAAGAGGTGTGTGCTGGTGCTCGTGGGGGCAGCGTGCGTGTGCGTGGTAGCGTCATCGGCTCGTGCGGCGGGGCCAGAACTCAAGACTGACGACCAGAAAGTAATGTACGCGCTAGGCGTGCTTCTCAGTCAAAATCTCGCCCCGTTTGCCCTGAACCAGGCGGAACTCGAGTTGGTCGAGGCCGGCCTTGCCGACGGGGTGTTGAATCACGAAAAGCGGGTGGACGTCGATGCGATCCGTCCCAAAATCCAGGAACTCGCCCGGGCTCGAAACGCCGCTGCGGCGGAGGTAGAGAAGAAGAAGGCGCAGGCCTTCCTCGATTCAGCAGCCAAAGAAAAGGGTGCGATCAAGACCGACTCCGGTCTCGTCTATCTCGAGCTCAAGGCGGGCAGTGGTGACCAACCGAAGGCGACCGACAAAGTAAAGGTCCACTACCATGGCACCCTGCCCGACGGCACAGTCTTTGATAGCTCCGTGCAGCGTGGTCAACCCGCCACGTTTGGGCTGAATCAGGTCATCCCGTGTTGGACGGAAGGCGTGCAGAAGATGAAGGTTGGCGGGAAGAGCAAGCTGGTTTGCCCGTCTAGCATTGCTTACGGTGACCATGGTATGCCTCCAAAGATCAAGCCAGGCGCGGCCCTAGTCTTTGAAATCGAGCTGCTCGGAATAGAGAAGTAGCGTTTCAGCGTTTCCCCACGAGACAACACCCGCAGGGGCAGCCTGCGCTCGTTATCTGACGACGCTGCTGTGAACATCGAGATTCGGAACGCCTTCGCAAACATTCCACGGGCGGCATGGGATGCCCTCGTCGGAGACGGATCGGCATTCCTCGAATGGGCTTGGCTGGCATCGCTGGAGGAGGCAGGCTGTGTCGGTTCGCAAACCGGTTGGCAGCCCCACCACCTCACCCTGTGGGATGGCCCGCATTTGGTGGGTGCCTGCCCCGTCTACGTCAAAGACCACAGCCAGGGAGAGTTCGTTTTCGACCACGCCTGGGCTGAGGCAGCTCGTCGCAGTGGCATCCGCTACTATCCCAAGCTCCTGGTAGGCGTGCCGTTTACGCCGGCGACTGGGACACGCTTTCTCACGCACCCCGACAGCGATCGCTCCCGATTGGTCCGGATCATGGCGAAGGCGCTGATGGACGTGTGCCGGCAGACCGGAACGTCCTCCGCGCACGTCAACTTCTGCCTACCCGACGAAGCGGCGACCCTCGGAGCGATCGGCTTCACGCCGCGCACCGGGTACCAGTTTCACTGGACGAACCCCGGATGGCGAACCTTTGACGACTATCTCGCCGCGTTTCGCAGCAAACGTCGCGGGCAAATCAAGCGCGAACGCCAAGAACTGGCCGCGCAGGGCGTCGAAATCACGGTCGACGTGGGAACCGACATCCCCGACATCCTGTTCGGTCCGATGTTCCAACTCTACAGCTCGACGATCGACAAGTTATATTGGGGTCGTCAGTACCTGAACCTACATTTCTTCGAACTGCTCCGTCAACGCTGGAAGCACCGCCTCTGCTTCATTCTCGCACGCCGCGGAGGAAACATCATCGCCGGCACCTTCAACGTGCGCAAGAACGAGGTGCTCTGCGGACGCTACTGGGGCACGTTCGAAGAAATGCGGTTCCTCCACTTCAACGTCTGTTACTACGCCGCCATCGAGTACTGCCTGCGCGAAGGCATCACCCGTTTCGAACCCGGGGCGGGCGGGGAGTTCAAGTACCTTCGCGGCTTCGATGCGAGCCCCACCGTCAGCATGCACTTCCTGGCCGACGCACGCCTGGCCTCCGGCGTCCGCAATTATCTTCGACAGGAGCGTGCGGCGGTAACGGCAGAACTCATGTGGCTGGCCGAACACAGCCCGATACGCAAATGACGACCGTGCGCCTCGCCGGTGCGAGGATGAAATGCGGCTAGGCTGTCTCCGGCTCCGCCGGATTGCGAACCAGTGGGGGTTTCGTGGAGGGGACGGAAGTCGGTGCATACGTGAAGCTTAACGCACCGTCGAGTGCATCAACGGTCACTCGCCCACCATCCCGCAGCCGGCCAAATAGAATCTCGTCGGCTAGGACGCGCTTGATTTCATTCTGAATCAGGCGGGCCATCGGGCGCGCGCCGAAGGTTGGATCGAACCCCTTATCGGCCAAGTAGCTACGTCCCGCCGGCGTCAGCTGCAGAAAGACCCGCCGTTCGTTCAGCTGCGCGTCCAACTCGAGGATGAACTTGTCGACCACGCGCTCGATCACCGGGCGCGAAAGCGGGTTGAACGCGATAATCGCGTCGAGGCGATTGCGAAACTCCGGACTGAAGAGGCGCTCGATGGCCTTCGCTCCCTTGTCCGCATTGCTGCGTCCGCCGAAGCCAATCGCCATCGCCGCCATCTCCTGCGCCCCGGCGTTGGTGGTCATGATCAGAATGACGTTGCGAAAATCCGCCTTACGCCCGTTGTTGTCAGTGAGCGTGGCGTGATCCATCACCTGTAGGAGGATGTTGAACAGGTTCGGGTGCGCCTTCTCGATCTCGTCGAGCAGCAGCACCGCATGTGGAGTCTTGCGCACCGCGTCGGTGAGGAGCCCGCCTTGGTCGAAACCGACGTATCCGGGGGGTGCTCCGATCAGCCGTGACACCGTGTGCGGCTCCATGTACTCACTCATATCGTAACGCAGAAACTCGATACCGAGCACGGAGGCCAGCTGCTTTGCGACCTCGGTCTTGCCGACACCGGTCGGCCCCGCAAAAAGGAAGCACCCGACGGGTTTCTCCGGATGCCCGAGACCGGAACGCGACAGCTTGATCGCCGACGCCAGCGTGTGAATCGCCTCGTCCTGGCCAAACACGGAGAGCATTAGATCGCGTTCGAGGGTCTTCAACCGTTCGCGGTCCGAAATCGATACACTGCGCGGCGGTATCTTCGCGATGGTTGCAACCACATGTTCAATATCCTCGACTCGCACGCGCTTGCGCCGCTGGCCGGCCGGTTGCATCTGCACGGTCGCCCCGGCCTCGTCGATGACATCAATCGCCTTATCCGGCAGGTGCCGGTCATTGATATGTTTCGCGGCCAATTCCGCAGCGGCCCGCAACGCACCGCGCGTATATGTCACCCCATGGTGCTGCTCGTAATGCCGACGCAGGCCTTTCAAGATTTCGTGCGCTTCCTCGGCGCTAGGTTCGGACACCTCGATCTTCTGAAACCGGCGCGCCAGCGCCCGGTCCCGCTCAAAATAGCTCTTGTAGTCATGGAAAGTCGTCGCCCCAATGCAGCGCAACTCGCCCGAGGCCAGCACGGGCTTCAGAATGTTGGACGCGTCCATCGAGCCGCCACTCGTGGCACCAGCCCCCACGAGGGTGTGAATCTCATCGATGAAAAGAATCGCACCCGGTCGCTTACACAAGGCCGCAATTACCGCTTTGAGTCGCTGCTCGAAGTCGCCACGGAATCGCGTGCCCGCAAGCAACGCCCCCATATCGAGGGCATAGATCCGTGCCTCCCGCAGCGTCGCCGGCACCTTTCCCTGTTGAATCTGCAGTGCCAGCCCTTCGACCAGCGCCGTTTTACCCACGCCGGCTTCACCCACGAAGACCGGATTGTTCTTGCGTCGCCGACAGAGCACCCGCGCCGTGCGCGCGAGTTCTTGCACCCTGCCAATCAGCGGATCGATCTTGCCTTCGGCTGCCCGGGCCACCAACTCGCTTGTGAACAGGGCGAGAGGGTCACGCCGCGGCTCTCCCTGCACCTGATCGTCGCGCCCGGATTCGGACCCGTCGTCGTCAACCTCACCCTGCTCGGCCGGTTCCTCTGCGATCTTGGACACCCCATGCGAGATGTAACTCACGACATCGAGTCGCGTGATTCCTTGCTGCTCGAGCAGATACACCGCGTGACAATCCGGCTCACGAAAAATGGCGACCAACACATTGCGCGCGAGAATCTCGTCTTTCCCTGCCGACTGCACGTGCGCCGCCGCCCGTTGAATGACGCGCTGGAACCCCAGAGTTTGCTGTGGCGCCATGTCCACGCCGTCAGCAAGGCGCTCGACTTTCTCGTCAAAGAAACGCACCAACTGGCGCTTCAGTCCCGCAACGTCCCCCCCGCAGTGCCGAAGGATCTCAGCCACGTCGTTATCGTGCAGCAATGCGTACAATAGATGCTCGATCGACAAGAATTCGTGCCGACGCCGGCGCGCCTCGTTGATCGCCAAGGCGAAGCCGACCTCCAATTCACGACTGATGCGCATGCTCAAGCCTCCTCCAGCCGGCATCGCAGCGGGAACTCGAACTCCCGCGCCAACGACTCCACCTGCGCCACTCTTGTCTCCGCGATTTCGTGGGGGTACACGCCGGCCACCCCCATGCCGTTCTTGTGCACATGCAGCATGATCTGCACCGCTTCGGCATTTGGGCGTTGGAAGATACTCTGCAACACGAAGACCACGAACTCCATGGTGGTGTAGTCGTCATTGAGCAGCAGTACCTTGTACATCTTCGGTTCCTTGAGCTTGCGCTGGACCTTGGTCGACGTGGCAACCCCGACGCCGCCTTCCAGATCTTCTCGCCGCTCACCCATGCCGCATAGGATAGCACCGCCGGCGCCGCGAACAACACGGCGACGGCCGGCGACTCGGTAGGGATGGCGCCCCGGGGTCGTTGCGCTGTCAAACGGAATTAGCCACGCCCCGAATCCCCTGACATGGACCCACTCGCAAAACCGTAGAGATCTAGCGCGCGCATCTCCTGCGCAAGATGCGCGTCGACGCGCCAGCGGCATTGGTCTGTGCGGGGTTGGGTGACAATTCCACCCCTTGAGCTGACACAACCCAAGCACCACACACGCACAAATGCGAGAGGAGGGACTCGAACCCCCAGGGTTGCCCACTAGCTCCTCGGTTCGCATTCCATACCAACACCGACGGTACCGAAGCAACACAACCCCACAAAAGCAACGCGATTCGGCCGGTGCGTTTGTCACCCGTTGGGGCCTTCTGTCCCAAGCACGCGGACAAAAGGCGGACAGAAAGCCGGTGGGCCGGACATGATCGCCAAGCAGCGTCCGGGAAAGACCTCCAGGGCGCCAAGGACAGACCGTTTGCCCAACCTCCCGACGGGGCTATTGGCGTAGCAAGTAGGTTGGCGTACGGTCTGTATTGGAAATGTAATGCATGTGAGGCGTCAGGGATGAAAGATGTGTTCACGGTGGAAGGCGATGAGGCAGGGGACCGTTTCACCCTCGCGCAATTGGTCATCGACCACAGTGGCATCATCGTTCATGCGAATTCGCGTGCGGAGCAGCTGTTTGGATACGAGCCGGGCGAACTGCTGGGGTGCTCCGTCGAGAATCTCCTCCCCGCTCACACACGCGAGCGGCACCGGCAGCAGCGAAAGGAATTTGTGCAGCGGCAGCAAGTACGCCAGATGGGCGGCAGCCTGGTCGTGCACGGCTTGCGCAAGTCCGGCGAGGAAATCCCGCTCGAGATCGGATTGAGTTCGATTCAGACGGACGGCGGCACAATGACTATGGCAACCATCCTCGACGTGAGCGAGCGCCAGCGCGCCGAAGAGGCGTACCGGCTCTTCCTCGCCGCCTCCTCGCACGACGTCGGCAATGCGCTAGCAAATGTTCTCGGCTACGTGAACCTCGTGCATGAACTCGTGACCGACGAGGCAAGCCGCAGGTACCTCACCCGCGCCGCTCTTCTGGTGCAGGAGCTCTCCACAGTGGTGAACGACATGGTGGTGCACGTCAGTGCCTCTGACCAGACCGCCGTCTGCCAGCCGGTCGACGTTTACCAATTACTCTCCGGGTGCACGGCCGCCGTCGAGCCGCAGTGCAAAGCCAAGGGCCTGCAAATGCGAGTGTCGCTGCCCGCGTCCACCTCGGTGATGACGGATCCCATGCTCCTCGGGCGGATCGTCCAGAACCTGTTGGTCAATGCCGTGCGCTACACCAAGGAGGGCGAGATCGAGTTGTGCGCCGTGGTCACCGCGGGCGAGTTGCGGATCTCGGTACGTGATACGGGAATCGGCATACCGGCCGAGTCGCTGCCGCGAATATTTGACGACTATTACCGCGACCCAGAGGCACGCCAGGTGGCTCCCCTCGGAACCGGTCTCGGCTTGTTCACCGTCAGGCGCTTCTGCAATCTCCTTGGCGGCTCGGTTTCCGTGCGTAGCACCCAGGGCATCGGTACGACGTTCGAGGTGGCAGTGCCGGTGGTCACGTCAGGAGCAAAATCCGACCAGAATTTTTGAAACGTCGAGCGGACGACAGCGCGCGGACCGGACCACGCGAGATCCGGCCGCAAACGTGTTGCGTCGACAAGAACAGGGACAAAGGGCGGACAATCTGTGGATACCCCGAAACGGGCACCGAGCTGCCCCTGCGAAAATGCGAGAGGGGGGACTCGAACCCCTAGCGCGGCTTGAAATCGTTGAGGAATTTCGCGGCCAATGTTGCGCCGTGTTGCGTGTTGTTGCGCAAATTGGCCCCCGGGGGCCAATTTGTTTTGGACGAGAAGGATGCGGGCGCTTTCCTTCCCGAGCCCGTCTCGGGTCGTCGGCGCGCGTAGAGGCAATATAAGCTGGATTCGGTCCGAACGCTGGGCGAGGTCCGTTTCCGGCGTGAACGTGGTGCCTGCCAGCTGCTCACCAGTTTGGAATGGTATTGCGGGCGACGGCGAGGACGAGGGTTTGCCTCTGAACCGCTCAAGCGTGGCGGGGTAACGGGTCGACCGTACATGAAGGGACGGCCTGTAGCTTCTTGATGAGGTAAGGGATTCAGGTGTATGGGGCGCGCATGGATGCATTGGCTCTGATCCGCGAAAGCTGGCGCGGGTTGCGGATTTCCTTGGTACGGTCAATTCAAAGTTCGGCGCACAAGCCACGTCGTCACGGGGAAATCACATGAGAGGTCAGTTTGTCAGAAGCGTTGTCCTCGGCGTCGGAGTTCTTCTGTTCGCCTCTTCTGGACGATTGTTCGGACAAGAATCGAGTAGCGCGTTGATTGGAACGTGGAGACTGGTGACTTGGGAATCTCGCGCCGGAGCTGGCGAGATCTCGTATCCGTTCGGTGAAACACCTGTCGGCGTGCTCACGTATGACGCAAGAGGTAGGATGTCGGCTCAACTTATGCGCCGAAATCGCCCTGCCTTTAAGGCAGCAGATCTATTTCGCGGAAGCCCTGATGAGATTAAGGCAGCATTCGAAGGATTCGTCGCATACTTCGGAACCTACACTGTCGACCAGAGAACAAGTACAGTAACGCACCACGTGGAAGGAAGCTCCTTTCCCAACTACGTTGGCACCGATCTCAAGAGGTCCTTTACCATTGTGGGCGACCGCCTCACACTGCGGACCGAACCCTTTACCCTTGGAGGGGAAACGAGAATGGGCGTGTTAGTGTGGGAGCGGATCGATTAATTCGCTTTTGAGGCAACCGCCCAACAAACTGCAGACCGACGAGCGGCAATCCCTGGGTGCAGGAGCTGG
>JAGDMS010000335.1 GCA_017860575.1 Deltaproteobacteria bacterium
AAGGGAAACCGTGACTCGATGCTGGCAGCCATGCCCAATGTGTCATTGCGATGCAACAACGTGCGCAAGTGATAACCGAGGTACTCGACGCTCCGCACGTTGCCCTCGGGGATTCGCACCGGCAGCGAACCCGCGGCGCCCCGCACGGCGGTCGTGTCCATATCCAGTTCAAAACGGTTACAGAGAGCCGTGATGGTCTGGGACCGGCCCTCGTCCCAAGGCCAGATCAGACGTCCCACCTGCGGAAGCGCGCGCACGACATGCCGAACGCGCCTTCCGGCGGCGTAGAAGGCGTTCGTGATTCGCTCCCGCCCGAGCCACGGGTAACCGAGGAAGCACTCGTCGGAGCCTTCGCCAGACAGCAAACCCTTGACTCCGTGCTCACGAGCGAGCCGGGAAACCATCAGGAATGGTGCGCTGTTCGGATGGTAGGTACAGGGTTGCTCGTAGTGCGCCATCACCTCCGGAAGGCGGTCGATGAACTCCTGCTCCTCGACATCGACAATCTTCAGGTCGAGCCGCAAGTGCTCGGCGAGTTGACGGGCCGCTCCGACTTCGCTCCAGCGTCCCTTGACGTTGGCGTGGAAGATCGCCAGGTTGTTGTGCTTTCTTGCCGCAACCGACATCAGCAGCGACGAGTCCACCCCGCCACTGCAGAAGGCTCCGACTTTGGCGTCGGCGAACAGCTGGCGATCAACGCTGACGTTGATCGCTTCGTCGAACCGATCGACGATTTCGCCCGGCTTCAGGCCGTCGAGCGATCTGACGCGGTCGGCGTCCCAGAAATCCGGGAGCGAGAAGAAGCTGCGCTCGGCGCTGATTCTGCCATCCGCCACTTCGACTACCCTGCCGCCACCAACGGCCTTCACCGCCCGAACGAAGGTCTGGCCCTGCATGGGTCCTCCAAAGCCAGACAAATACGAGACAACCGTGAACGGGTCCGGGTCGAAGGCAATCCAGGGCCTGAACGCCTTGATTTCCGATGCGAAGGCGACGAACTGGTCGCCTTCGAATATGTACAGCGGCTTGGTGCCGAACCGGTCGCGCGCCAGAACTGCCGACCGACTGGCTCGGTCCCACAGGCAGAAGGAAAACATCCCGTTGAGCCGTGGCAGAAGTCGGTCCGCGCCCCACGCCAGCAGTCCCTCGAGGAGCACCTCCGTGTCGCTGGTGGTGTGGAACTTTCGCCCCTCGGCCTCGAGCTCCTTGCGCAATTCCCTGAAGTTGTAGATCTCGCCGTTGTATACGAGAGCGTATTGGCCGGTGGCGTCCCAGAAGGGTTGATTGCCGCGTTCGCTCAGATCGACCAACGACAACCGCGTGTGGACCAGCCCGACGCCCTCGGCGGCAAACGTACCGGACGCATCAGGGCCGCGGTGCCTCAACGATCGCGCGGTCTCCTGCAGCTGCTCCTCACCTGGCAGGCGAGTACTGTCCCGGTAGACGACACCAAAGAACCCGCACATGACTTAGTCTCGGGAACTGCGGGGGCGGACACGTCGGTTCCTCGACCGGCCGCTGCGGGGTTTGGCTGAACTCATACCGGTTGAAACGTGACCGAGAAATCCTATCCCGATGCTCATTCGAGCGCCAGACGTCCTCGCTCGCCGCCTTCGATCAGGCCAATCGATCTTCGATTCCGCCTTTGGCGCCGCTCCTCCAGATCATGACGAGCACGCCAGCGACGAGAACAAGAATCGCCGGGGCCAACAGCGGACTCGCGATGACCGGATGGTCCGGCGGACTGGTTTGTTTCAGAACCGTCAACCACGGGAACTGGATTCCCTCGGCGAGCACTCTTCGCCACGACTCCGGCACGGGTTCTCTCACCATGCTGATGACCCACGAATTCAGAAGTGCCGGAATCGCCACCACCAGGAGCCATCGCCGCGGCAAACGGACCAGATGATCGGACGCGGCCAGAAAGAGAATCGGCACCAGCGGAACCATGTACCTGAAACCGGAATTGAACTGAATTCGAGAATATTGATTGGCGGCGCAAAACAACAGCATGGCCACAAACAGCGCCACCGCGAACATCCTCTCTGGACGAGGGAGGATGAGTTCGTCCCGCTTGTACCAGCGGGCTGGAATCAGGGCCAACAGCAGGAGTGGACCGTACACGTACATGCCGTACGACGGGTCGAAGAGATTCAGCAAGAGCAGGTCCAGCTGTGGCCACGTGAAACCTCGGAACCCCTCGGTCGAGTAGGGATTCGTGAAGGTCCCGTAGACCTGGCTCTCACTCACATCCGGCATCCAGTACTGTCCGGGGAGGAAGGGGTTCCCGAACATGGCCCACTGGCTGTACAGGAGGAACAATACGGGGGGCACGCTCGCGAGCACGAACGGGATGGACTCGGTCACCGAGGTCCTGAACGACGCGGTCGACAGACGCGCGCCGATCGCGTATGCGAACAGCACCAGCAGAGGAACGACCCCGCTGTAGTCGAGCGCCAGCCCTGTACCCGCGAGGAAGCCGGCCGCAACACGATGGCTCAGGGCAGAAGGCGCCCTCTCCCCTGGACGAACCCACAGCAGGTGGAACGCCACGAAGGTGGTGTACATCGCCAGCATGTTGTGATTCAGTACGCCGGTGCGAAAGAACACGGGTGTGCCAAAACCGAAAAGCAGCGACAGCGCCACGGCAGCTCGCTTTGATACGCCGCGTTCCAGCAAGATGTGAAACATCAGCAGGATCATGAGCGCCGACAGTGGTGCCATCAGGAAGACGGACGTCACGGCCGCGCTCGCGCCAAACCGGAGAGTCAGACCGGCCTGTGCGGCACGCGCGAAGAAGAGCCGACTGTTGGGATGGTCCTCGTTCCGATACTCCACGTGCGGCGCACTACGGCTAATCCGTTGTCTTTCGTACGCCTCTAACTGATCCAGTACAGGGTCGAACAGGAGCAGCGGGACGGCGGCAATCACGGACGCCGCGACGTTGTTGCCAACGTAGGCGTGCCCGTCGTCATGAAGAAAGATGTCCGGATGAAAATCCAGATATCGATCGACCTTGAACGTCCCCCCCTCGATGAGGGAGAAGGCCGGATAGTGCTCCCTGACGATATTCGTCGCGAAATGGAGCGAGAAAGCGACCCACGAACAGAGGAAAAGTCGAGCTCCCGTCACGCAGCCTAGACGTCGCCGGGCACGGGCACTTCGGGCACTCCGAGGCCATCCTTGGAGAAACCCGACAGAGACCGACGGAGGGGCGCTTCCCAATTCCCTACGAGCGTGTGACGCGCCTTCTTGTAGATGCGAACAGCCTGTGCCCAGCGCATCAACCGGTGCATGTCACGGACTTCGACGTCCTTCGGGCGATAGACGAGGCTCATCTGATTCCACTTGCCGAAGTCTGGCTCGAGGATCTCCCCGTACTGCTCCACCATGTCGTAGAAGGGCGTTCCGGGGTACGGCGCGGCGAACGAGAACCAGGCCCTGTCCAGCGGCAGCTTGAACGCAAACCTGATCGTCTGTTTGATGGTCGACACCGTCTCGCCGACATTGCCCAGCATGAACATCCCGGCCGTGTAGAAGCCGTTCTTCTTCAGCAGATTGACCGCATACTCGATTCGCGCCGTGTTCGTGCCTTTGTTGATTAGCTTGTGGATGTCGTCGTTTCCGCTCTCGATGCCGACGTACACCCAGTCGATACCCAGCCTGTGCATCACGCTGATGAACTTCGGCTTCACGGTGTTCGCGTGAACCATGCAGTTGAATTTCAACTTCACGTTTCTCTTTTCCAACTTGATCGCAAGCTCCTCCATTCGTTCGTAGGACGAGAGGAAGATATCGTCGAGAACCTGGATTCGCGTGAATCCGTACGTCTTGTTGATGTACTCGAGGTAGTCGGCGACGTACTCGACCGGGTAGTAGCGCACCTTGGACTGACGCAGTCCGAAGCCGTCCTTGCAGAACACGCAGCGATACGGACAGCCACGGGCCGTGATGATCGGGAACTCGTACAACAGACTTGGCTGGAACGCCGTTTCGTCGAACTCGACCTTCGTCGGAAACGGTATCGCCGCCATATCTTCCACGGTCAGCAGCTTGCCAGGGATAATCCGTGACTCCTTGGTGTCGACAACCTTGAGTCGCGTTTCAGCGAGCGCCTTGGAGGCGCTGTCCTGCCTGAGCGAGGGGCGGTTCGCCCACGGCAAATCCTCTCTCCGCTTTCCCTCCGAAACCAGCATCTCGTGCATCGTGTGCTCACCGTCGCCCTGCACGACGTAGTGCCCGTGCTTCAGAGCCTCCTGGGGCAACGTTGCCGGGTGGACGCCACCATGGACGATCTTGGCGTCCGACCGCTGCATCAGCAGGTCACCAAGGGCCATGGCGTCGAGCGCCTGACTGGTCATGGACGAAATGCCGACCATGCGCGGGTTGAGGGCTGCGATCTGATCAGCAACCCCTTCGAGCGACACACCGTCGAACTCAGGCCTGTACAGGTCGAACAGCTTGACCTTGTGGCCTTGTTGCCGACAGTAGCTCGCGATGTTCATGATGCCGAACGGCGCCATCCGCCGGCCGGAATGCTCGCCAGAATCGCTGTTCTTCTTGACTCCGGGACGCGGGTGGTTGCGGGTTCGCACCAAAACTAGATCGAACATTTGGGAACTCCCAAGAGTCTTTCGTGGGGGCGCCGCCGTCCAACTCGAGCTTGAGAGGGGGCGGTCTGGACGAATAGCGTGAAGCGATCGCAAAGCCCGTGCCCAGGCGCGCGGAAGAGAATCCCCCGTTTCACGGCCGATTACCCAGTCGTGTTATAGGAATGGGGGGATTTTCCATGAACTAAGTCACTGAAAAGGCTGATTATTGACGGTCTTCTACTGTCTGGCACGCCACCACATCGACACGCCGGTCACTGTCAGCAGCACCGGGGCAAGCCCCATGAGCACCCAGACGCTCTGGACGAACCAGTGCTCAATCGGACCAGTGTGAAGCAGACCGACAGAATGGCTCACGAACCCATACGCGGCCCCGGAATCGAACCCGAACAATGCGTACGCCTGAATAGCCCTGTACAGGACAGAGTGTACGCCAAACTCCAGGCCGCGGGCGACAGCGGAACCGGGGACCGAGAGGATGAATCCGGTGACGCCAAACATGATTATGAACGCGCATGTCCAGAAGCCGATGGCGCTGTGCAGCCTCCAGCTGAAGCCGCGCGCGCCCGGACGTATCGGCACCTTCAGAGCGCGACGCCACCCTTGAATGCCTGGCCACCAGATCACCGCGCCGGTCAAGCCCATGAGGATCAACAGGAGTCCACCGACAGCGCTGACCACGAGACCCCGGCTCCCGAGCAGCAGTTGTCCGTGAAGCCGGGTCAAGAACCTGTAGGCGTCGTCGGGACCAGCCACGGCGTGGTAGCAGACCAGAA
>JAGDMS010000336.1 GCA_017860575.1 Deltaproteobacteria bacterium
GGTAGAGATCTGCAGGGTAATCGGAGGAACTTCCATGAAGCGCAAAGCGCTGGAGCAGCGCGCCCTCGCGTCCATCAAAGAAACGCAGAAGCTGCCCGACGTAGTTCTGGTCCATTCGTCGGAGGCGATCGACCCCGAGTCCGGCGACACCATCCATGAATTCGTCGCCGTTTCGGCGGACGATCCCAATGGACCGTCCTACCGGGTGATCGTCGACGACAAAGGCAAGCCGCGGAACCACATGCCGGAGCGCGACATCACGGAGCACGCCTCGACTCCGGTCGTTGTTCCGGGTGTGGCTCTGGCGGCGCCGGTCACGATTCAGCCCGACACCAACGTCCTGACCCTGAATCCTGGCGACACGCTCGGTGAGACCATTGTCGTCACCATTCCCAAAGACGCCGGCACCGCGAAGGCCGACGTCTACTTTCTGGCCGACACCACGGGTTCCATGGGCGGCGTGCTGGCCGCTGTCCAGGCGGGCTCGAATAACATCCTGACCGCGCTGAACGGCCTGGGTCTCGACCTGATGTTCGGCGTCGGCAACTACAAGGATTTTCCACCGGCTAGCCCTTCACCGTTCACCCATCAGTTGAGCCCCACCAATGTTGCCGCGAACATCACAGCCGCGATCGGCGCTTGGTCGGCGATCGGAGGTGGCGATATTCCCGAAGGGCAGTTCATCGCGCTCGACCAACTCGCGCAGCCGCCCGGCGGCTCGATCGGCTGGCGTGCGGGCGCCAAGCGCATCATCGTGTGGTTTGGCGATGCCCCGGGTCACGACCCCGTGTGCCCGGCCATCACCGGTCTGGCTTCAGCGATCACGGAGGCCTCGGTCACCGCGAAGCTAGTCGCGGAGTCGATTGTCATTCTGGCGATCTCTACGTCCAATCCGGGACTGGACGCCGATCCCAAGCCGACCTCGACCGACTACGCCGGCACGTGCGGAGCGCCGGGTGGAGCCACAGGGCAGGCGACCCGGATCGCGAGCGCCACCGGCGGGACGTTCGTGACGGGGATCAATCCCGGAACGATCGTAAACACCATCATCAACCTGGTGACCGCCGCAGTTTCGTCGATCAACAACGTGAAGCTGGTGCCCTCGGCCACGATCGCGCCGTTCATTTTGTCCATCGCGCCGGCCGCAGGCTACGGCCCGTTGAGCGGTGACAAAGAGCACGTCCTCAAATTCGAAGTGACGTTTCGCGGGATTCCCTGCCGCAATACGGAGCAGGTCTTCAACGGCACGCTGGACGTAGTCGCCGATGGCGCCGTGGTCGCGTCGAAGAAGGTCCAGATCACAGTGCCCGCGTGCAAGCCGAAGTCCGTGCGTTATTCGGTGAAGTTCGTGTGCGGCACGCACGAAGAGGGCTGCGGCTGCTGCGCTCCGGTGCGGCCCGGCCAATACGCCACCGAGATCAATATCCACAACTACTCGAACGAAACCGTCGAGATCCGCAAGCGGTTCATTCCAGTTGTGCTGTCCGGCGCACCCGCGGGGCGCGAACCCAACGTGGCGAAAGCGCGCGCCGAGGACGCCACCAAGCTCCCCCCGCACACCGCCACTATGGACGATTGCTGCCGCATCACGGAGTTGTTGTTTGGCGGCCCCGTGCACTCGTTGAACATCGGGCTGCTCGAGATCACCGCGTCGCGCGATGTCGCCGTGACGGCGGTCTACACGACGGCCACTTCCATGGACGTTCAGACGATTGAAGGGCACGCAGTCTAGGGGCAGACCATGTCACACATCACGGGAACCGTTCAAGTCCTCGGCGCTCCACTGACGATCGGGCCTGCGTCCGGCGCGCCGCCGAACCCGCCTGGTATCTGGGCCATCGAGTTCGACCACACGCCAGCGCCCACGGGAACGAAGTTCGTGATGCTCCACTTCCAGAACGTGAATCTGCCGGGCACCAACCGGCTGGAAGTGGACTTGGGCTACGACACCGACGTGTTCACATCGGCCGACGCCGGAACGTTTTGGACGCGCCCCATCAACGTGCAAGCGTTCGCGTCGGGCAAAATCCCCGTGCGCTACATCGCTGTCGGTGCGCCCGCCGGCAGCGCGCAGATCGATCGCTACGGACGAGGCGAGCGGCACGCCGGCGCGCAGGATCCGACCGCGTTCTCGAATAGCGATCCTTTCTTCGTGGATCCCGCCTACACCGAGCCGGAATACGATCCCTTCTGGTACTGCGTCGAGCCTCCCAATTGGGAGAACGTCGCCCTCATTCCCGCCGGCGATATTCGAGCGCAGGTTGCGCGAAGCGTCGGAATGATCGTCACGGTGCACGGTTTTCCCGAGCACGTATCGACGTGCACCGTGACGCTGGCGGATTCCGACAAGGTCATCTCCGCGGGCCACTGTCACAATCAGGCCGAAGCGTTGACGAGTTCGGTGATCTTCGGATACGAGGTTGATCAGTTCGGCAACCCGCCGGCCGGCTACAGTCCGCGCTTTCACAAGGTGACGGGTGCGTTGAAGGTACGCCACGACGGCACCTCCAACGGTTTCGACTATAGCCTGCTGCAATTGAAGACTTCGCCCGCGGGCATCGCGCCCATCCAGCTTCGTCATGACATCCCGCTGCTCGGGGAGAAGGTATTCGGCATCCACCACCCCAATGGTGCGGTGAAAAAGATCTCCGTGCCGCACGCCTCGTTTGCCACTGTCACGGGGCGGAGCACCATGGGGATCAACGTGCCGTCCAACTTCCACGTCTCGGGCGGGAGTTCGGGCTCTGGTTTGTTTGACGAGGCCGGGCGGATCGTCGGTGTGCTCTCGAACGGCGATCCCTGCAGCCGCATCTTCAACCCCCCGACCCCACTGCGGTACTTTCCGACGGCCACCATCCTGACCGACATCGCGCCCGCGCCTCCGCCGCCGGTCAATCGCGATGTGATGCTGGTCATCGACCGCTCCGGCAGCATGGACGAGGGCGACGGCACCGGCCGCAAGAAGATCGACGCGGCGAAAGACGCCGTGTCGCTGTTCATACAGCTGGTTCGCGTCGGAGGGAATCGCGCCGGTTTCGTCTCGTTCAGCACGTCGGCGGGTGCTCCGAAGTTCGATATCGCTCCGGTTACCGATCCGAATAAGACGACGATGATCGGTCCGCCGCCATTCGCCGGCGGTACCGTGGGCAGCATTACGCCCGGGGGCCGCACCAGTATCGGCGAGGGACTCGACGCTGCGCGGGCGCAATTCCCCGTGCCCGGCGCGAATCCTCGCGCCATTCTGCTGCTGACCGATGGCTTGCAGAACGAACCGCGCTCCATCCAGGAAGTAGAGCCGTTGCTGGACGGCATCGACGTTCACGCAATCGGCCTGGGTTCCGACGCAAACCTAGACGGTGAGCTGCTTAGCGCAGTGGCCGCACGCCACAACGGATTGTTCACACGTGCCAGCAGCGGATTGGCTCTGCTGAAATTCTTCTCGCAGGCGTTCGGCAATATCTTCGAAGCGGGCGTATTGCTGGATCCGGAGTTCGACCTGCCCGCGAACGTTTCGGCGCCGCCGCTCGACTTCCGCGTTTGTGGCGAAGAACGGCTGACCGTAGTCGTGGGCTGGGATCGTACGGATGCGACGCTGCACGTTCAGCTGCGAACTCCGGGAGGGACCGTCGTGTCCGCGGCCACAGCCGGGGTGGAAAGTTCGTCCGGCCGCAATTGGCGATTCCTGCGAGTCCCGCTGCCGCAAGTAGGCGAACGCAACGGCCTGTGGAAGGTGGAGGTGCTGCGACCAGGCGGTGGCGGCGAGTTTCCTCCGCCCGCGCCCGCGCTACGCTATTTCGTCAACGTGATTCCGGCCGGCGGGCCGAAGTTGGTTCGCGCGCCCGAAAGCAGCGTCGTCTACACGGGCGATACCATCTCGCCGCTGCTCGCGATCCGGCAAGCCGACGGCAGTTGGCCGGACGAGCTGGAAATGGTGCTGACGGTGCTGCGGCCCGACGCCGGTCTCGGGAACATTTTGAGCGACGCCGGCCTCGGCCCAAGCACGTTCGTGGCCGGCGACGAGATTCCCGCCCGACAATCGACGCTGAAGGCGATCGAGACGGCCAGCGGCGGACCCGCAATCAAGTACATCGAGCAGAAGTTCACCCTCAAAGACGATCCCATCAACCTACGCGGATCCTTTGAGCGCGCCGGATCCATGGGAATCGCGCTGCGCGACTATCTGCTCATAGAAGGCATGTACACCTTCCACGCCAAAGCGACCTATGGCGAGTGCAGCGGAGCGCGGGAAACCGTATGGACGTTGCACGTCGACGTCGGGATCGATCCTGGCCGGACGGACGTCAAGACCGATCCGCTCGGCACGCGACCGGATGGCAGCGAATGCGTGCGAATGACCTTCACGCCGCGAGATAAGTACGGAAACCGGCTCGGGCCGGGCCGCGCCGGCGCCATGAACATCGGTCCACGTCCGGGCTCTACGCTCACCAGCCCGGTTCGCGACTTGAATAAGGGCGTGTACCAAATCGATTTGTGCTGGGACCCGGCATCGGCCGAGCCTCCGGGGATTACGATCGGGCAGCCCGGACGTCCGCCCGTTTCGGTTGGACCCACCGAGCGCCGTCTGTTCCTCTATAGCGTGACGTTCGTCTGCGGCGAACAGAAGGACGACTGCTGCGGCTGCGCTCCTGTGCGTCCAGGCCAGTACGCTACCGAGATCAACATCCACAACTTCAGCGATCGCGACGCATCAGTAATCAAGCGCGTGATTCCGTTGGTGCTGAGCGGAGCCGCGCGCGGCCGCGAACCCAAGGTCGCAGCGATCACCGCCTTGGATCGCCTGATCTTGCCGGCGCACACCGCCACGATGGACGATTGCTGCCGTATCCAGGAACTGCTCTTGGGAGGGCCGGTGGAGAATCAGGTGCCGCTTACGACCGGCATTCTCGAAATCATCAGCACCGTGGAATTGGCGGTGACAGCCGTCTATACCAAGGGCGACGGAACCATCGACGTGGAGACTATTCCGCCCAAACGTTTGTAGTCGCGGGTCGAACAGCCCGCGACCTCAATGGTTCACTTGGCGCAGGTAGTGGTTCCGCAGCTTCGGTTCGTTTATGCGCACGGTACCTATGACAGGAAGCCTCGACATGCGCCGAATGGCCTATGTGGAGCGGGAGTTCCCCCTCATCAGTCGAGGTGACCGTGGACACGTCAGTCCAGAAACGATACGGATTGGACTTTGGAGCCCTTGATCGGCTGAGTAAGCCGGTTCAGCGCCAAACTCAGCTCAACGCCTGCTCTTGCGTAGGCCGAACGTCGGCTCGGGGTGTGCGCCGTGCTAAGGCGGCGCTTTCCAGTGGGTGTGAATCCCACCCGGCGAAATGCTCCAGCCGGAAGCAACCGGAGCAGTCAGGGAGGTGACG
>JAGDMS010000591.1 GCA_017860575.1 Deltaproteobacteria bacterium
GGCGCTGTCGCGTGCGGGCCTGACGTTCAAGGGCCTGCTCGGCGAAGACGCGATCGTGCGCCGGGGCGAGGGCGAGCGGCAGAAGGAACTCAAGGTGGGTGACTTTCGTGCCGCGATGGCTTGGTTGATGGCCCAGGCCGAAGCCAGTGTCGGCCGCCAGCGCTACAAGGGCCTGGGCGAGATGAACCCTCAGCAGCTTTGGGAAACGACGATGGATCCGACTGTGCGTCGCCTTCTCAGGGTGCAGATCGACGACGCGATCGAAGCCGACCGCGTGTTCACGATGCTGATGGGTGACGAAGTCGAGCCCCGGCGCGATTTCATCGAGAGCAACGCTCTGCGGGCGGCGAACATCGACGTCTAAAGACCGTGTGAGCGCGCTCGACGCTCAGGTGGGACGTTGAACTCGGCGCGCAGCGGCGCGTCGAATGAGGGTTGGAGGGCATTGCATGAAAGTGCTTGCGTTGGGTGTTGTTGCCGCGCTTGCCGTGGCACTTGCCGGCGATGCCGCGCTGGCACAGGCGCGCGATGGCGGCCGAGTCGGTGGCCAAGGCAGTTATGCGGATGTTCGTGGAGGACCGGGTACTGGCGGTGAGTATCGCGGCGTGCCCAGCGGTGGTTATCACCGCGGCGGATATCCCGTCGGATCGCATGCCGGATACTCGGCCCGATGGTACGGTGGCTACGGGGGTTGGTATGGCCCCGGCGTGGGTATCTATTTTGGCGGTCCGGCCTATTGGGGCGGTTGGTCTTATCCAGTCTATGGTGCTTATCCCAGGTATTACCCATACTCCTACGCTTACCCATACCCGCTGTACGCCCCCTCCGAACCGACGGTCTACGTCGAGCAGTCGCCACAGGCGGCGCCGGCCACGAATTACTGGTACTACTGCCCGGAGCCCGCAGGTTACTTCCCCTATGTCCAGAACTGCTCGAAGGCGTGGATGACCGTCGTGCCGACGCGTGGGCCGAATCCGCCGAGCATCGCAGCGCCAGCACAGTGACGACAGAACGAAGAGCCAATGAATGAGTAAGCGCCCACTGGTTGTTCTTCTATTCACCTGCGTCGTCTTGGCTGGGTGCGTGACTGTCCCGACCGGGCCTTCGGTGTTTGTGCTCCCCGGGTCGCAGAAGAGCCTCGATCAGTTCCGGGTCGACGATGCCGCGTGCCGCCAATATGCAATCGCGGTATTGGGCGGTCCGGCGGCCGCGCAGCCGGCCAACGACGCGGCAGCCGCGAATGCGGCGGCGGGCGCGTTGATTGGCGCGACGGCCGGCGCGATCATCGGCAGCGCGTCCGGCCACGCGGGCCAGGGAGCAGCCATCGGCGCGGGCACGGGTTTGCTCATCGGCGGCACGTCCGGCAGCAATATGTATGGCTACTCGACGTACGGGCTGCAAATGAACTACGACGCCGCGTACGTCCAATGCATGTATACGCGAGGCAACCAGGTGCCGGCGCGAGGCGTGTACCCGGGCCGACGGTACTACTACCCGCCGCCCGCGGCCAGTTACCCACCGCCCAACTACCCAGTCCCGAGCGGTCCGACCGGCAGTTACCCGCCGCCCAACTACCCCCCGCCCAACTATCCGCCACCGAACACTCCGCCGCCCAAGTGAGCGGCGAGGGCTCGCTGCCGACTGCACTGGATGCCCATGGGGTCCCGGACAGAGCGCCCGAATCGCGCGCCGGAGGTGGCGGGCATATATTGATACCGCTCAAGCCGTCGGCTGAGCAGGAGTGAATGATGATTGCGGTTGTTTCTCCCACCTGAACTGACAGGAGCCTCCGATGACTGACACCACCGTTGCCAAGGAAAAGCTGGCAGCCGACTTTCGTTCGGTGATGGACGATATCGATGCATTGAGTGCAACGACGAACAAGGCCGAAGGCGAGGCCGCAGCGCTGCGGTCGCGAATCCGTGACCGGCTCGACAGCGCCAAGGAGCGTGTCATCGACGCGCAGCACGAAGCCGTCGAACGCGCCAAAAGGGCGGCCGGGGCTACCGACGATTACGTGCACAGCCATCCGTGGCAGGCGGTTGGTGCCGCGGCGGCTGTCGGCCTGGCGATCGGCGTACTGATCGGCCGGCGTTGAGCGCGCGTCGTGTGGCGCGATTGCGGCGGTAGGCCACTGTGGCGCAGACAGGCGGCAGTGTTTCCGGGCCGGTGCGCCGGCTCGCGGCATCGCTGATCGCACTCGGTCGCATCCGGCTCGAGTTGCTGGCGATCGAGGTTCAGGAAGAAAAGGACCGCGTCGCGTCGCTGCTGTTGTGGGCCGTACTGACGGCACTGATGGCGGGCTTCGGTGCGGTGTTCGTCGCCCTGTTCGTCACCGTGGTGCTGTGGGACACGCATCGGCTGGCCGGGCTGGGAATCGCCGCAGCGCTGTTCGTCGGGCTCGCGGTGGTTGGCGCATTGCGGTTGCGTCGGCTGGTCGCCAGCGGCTCGACGCTGTTCCAGGCGAGCATCGCCGAGCTCCGCAGAGACAGCGACGCATTGCGCCCCGGCCCTCCACCATGACCGTGCGTGCTGTGGGCACGATGCTGCCGCGCAGCCAGCGCAAGCAGGATCTGCTGCTGGCCTCGCAGCTGGCACGCGGCCAGGTGATTGGCGCATTCGGTGAACTCGCCGATCGGGCCGACTTGGCCGTGTACCGTGTCGTGCGGATCCGCGTTTGGCTGTCGAGCCCGCTGGTGTGGACAGTTGCCAGCGCTGTCGGAGCACTGGTGGTGGGTGCCAGGCTGCGCCGGGTGCCGGCGCTGCGCCTGCTGCGCTGGGGCTGGTTGGCCTGGCGCCTGTGGCGCAGCGCAGCGCCGGCTCTGGCGCGGTACCGAGCCGCAAGCCAGACGCCATTGCACTCGGTCGCGCGGCCTGCCCCTTGAGGCTGCGCGCCGCCGGCTTTTTGCATGGCACGCGAACGAGTTGTTCGAGCGTCAGCCTGGGTTCGACCTGCCGCACCCAGCGACCGTGTCCAAACTCCCCGGAGCGAAGGATCGGTGGCAAGATGAAACTATTCCGCAACCTCTCGGATGTCTCGCATGTTGCCAATGGTCCCGGCTCAGGCCTTTCATCGGCCGTTCGTCCGTCTTGCGATCGCGGCGCTGCTGGCGCTTGCGGCTTCGGCTGCGGCTGCCCAAGGCGTGCTGACGCTGTATGGCGGTGCACGCGCCGGCGGCGAGTTCATCGACGAGAACGCGGGCGACGCGGTGATCAAACTCGACAGCGGCGCCGCCGCGTCGCTGAGCTTTGACTGGATCCTGTCCGATGGCCGGCAGGCCCAGGTCTTCTACTCGTTCCAGCGCAGCGCACTGCCGGGTTCGGCGTTGAACCAGACGGGCGACGTCTCGGTCAACATCAGCTACCTGCATCTTGGCGGGCGCGTGTTCTTCGAAGGCACGCACGCCACCAATGGCGGCTACGTGGTCGGCGGTCTGGGTATCACGCACCTGTCGCCAGGCCTCGACGGGCTGTCGTCCGAGGTGCGACCGTCGGCCAATCTCGGCCTTGGCTACCAGTGGATGCTCTCCAGGCAGGTC
>JAGDMS010000592.1 GCA_017860575.1 Deltaproteobacteria bacterium
GCGCCAACCGCTGGAGGAGATGCGCATCACCATCTCGCGCGCGGTCGGTTCGATCACCTACCCGGCCAATGTCATGCTGGTGGCGGCCATGAACCCCTGTCAGTGCGGGTTCCAGGGAGACGCCGCGCATGAATGTACCTGTTCAGCCCTGCAAATTCAGCGCTATCGCGCTAAGATTTCTGGTCCATTGCTTGACAGGATAGATATTCAAGTTGAAGTACCGGCAGTGCGTTACAAGGAGCTGGCAGACCACAGCACGGGCGAATCCTCTGCAACGATTCGCGCCCGGGTCGACGCGGCGCGTGACGTGCAGCTGGCGCGGTTTCGCGGCCGCAAGATTTTCTGCAACGCGCAGATGGGCCCGCGCGATCTGAAGAAGTTCTGCGTCACCGAACCGGCCGCCGAGCAGTTGCTCGAACGTGCCATGGCCAAGCTCGGCCTCAGCGCCCGTGCCTACACCCGCATCCTCAAGGTCGCCCGCACCATCGCAGACCTCGACGGCGCGCCAGCGACACTGGCGGCCTCGCACGTCGCCGAGGCGATCCAGTACCGCAGCCTGGACCGGGCATTCCACTGAAAAGGGGATAAGTCCCATTTGGGGCGCAGGAAATGCCACGGAGCGCACGCATTGCCCCAGGGGGGATGGTCTTTCACGTCCTCAATCGGGGGAACCAGCGCGCGCATCTGTTCGAGCAGCCCGCTGACTACGATGCGTTCGAACGGATCGTCGGGCGCTCGCTTGAGCGCGTCCCGATGCGCGTCCTCGCGTATTGCGTGATGCCGAATCACTGGCACTTTGTCCTGTGGCCCGAGCGTGACGGGGAATTGCAGGCATTCATGCACCGCCTGACGACGACCCATGCCCGGCGCCGCCACCTGTACCGGCACACGGTCGGCCAAGGGCATCTCTATCAGGGGACGTTCAAATCCTTCCCGGTCGACACCGACGAGCATCTGCTGACGGTGTGTCGCTATGTCGAGCGCAACCCGGCGCGCGCGGGCCTAGCCCAGCGGGCGGAGCACTGGCCGTGGAGTAGCGCGCGCCTGCGGACGGAAGGGCCCCGAGCCGTGAGCCCTATTCCCCTGGCGCAGTGGCCCATCTCCGTCCCCGCCGACTGGACACAGTTCGTCAACACGCCCCTGCAGCCCAGCGAACTGGAACGCTGCCGTCTCGCCGTGGCGAGAGGGCGCCCATTCGGGCGGTCCAGTTGGCAGATCCGCACGGCGCAGCAGTTGGGGCTCGAAGCCACACTGCGCCCGCGTGGACGGCCCCGGCATCACCCATCTGGAACATAGCGCACGTGCATCGCCCGCCCTTGTCAAATTGGACTTATCCCCTTTTCTTGGCCGTTTGACGATCAACGGCTGCCGGTGGGCGGCCTGCGAGAACATGACGTTCGCGGGACATGTCGCTGAGGGGCCAATGGGCGGTTAGGACAATGGTTTGAAGCGCGATCCTTCGGGCGGTCCAACTGACAGATACACACTGCCCGCCAACTGGGGCTGGGAGCCACTCTTCGCTCGCGCGGACGACCACGGCGGCACACCCCTGCCGAATAGCTGACGCACCTCCGCCGAATCCGAGCCGGGGAAATTGGACTTGCGTTATTCCCTTTTGGTGGCGCTACGGACCGCGCTGCCAACGCAAAAACCAGCCGAAAGCGCTTGTGGTGACTTGCGGTGTCTGGTACTGGCGAATGAGGGAGGGTTTTTGCGGTGAAAGCACATGGCGGCATTCGGGCACTTCCGATTGCGGTGCTGCTGTTGCTCGCCTCGCTCGCCCGTGGCGAGACGGTGAGCTACACGGCGAATCTGCACACCTCCAAGGGTAACCCGGTTTACGACATTTTGATCCTCGAGAGCGACGGCATCCAGGTGCACGCCACGGTCTACCCCTCCACGCTGCCCGGGATGGGCATTTCAGTCATTAGCCACAACGTGCCATTTACGCCCGTCAAATCGCTGATCATCGGACTGACTGCGGGGCAGGACGCCGCTGGCAACGACCATACCCAGATCATCATGTTTCTCGATAGCGGCTTTGCAGCCGCCCATGCGGGTGAGCAATTCAGCTCGGTGTTTACGGGCACTCGGCACAGCACGACAGTCGCCAACCTTCAGGCGGCCGTGGCGGGTGACGCCGCGCAACTGGCCTGGTTCACCGACACGTTCTTCTCGGGTCCCGCTGCCGGCGCGGCGTTTGATCCCCGGGGTTCATTCACCGTCGCCGAGTTCACGTCGCTCACCATCACGGGGGCCAGTGCGGTCGCAGGCAACTGGTTGGTCACGAGCGCGCAGACGATTCCGTTCAGCGATCCCCAAGCACTGAACGGCCGGGCAACCGAAATGCTCGGCGAGACCGCCCAGGTCGACACGGGTCCGTTCGACATCGCGTTCGTCCTCGACCTGACCTCGGACCGCGGCCAATTGGCGATCGACAAGACCGTACTGAACAGTACCGGCGTGCCGTGGCAGACATTCGAGATGCAACTGGGCACCGGCAGCGGCGCCAGTTTCGTACCGTCGACGACGGGCGACGGGCTGTCGTTCGTCTCAACGTTGACGAACCAAGAGACAACCGGCGCCTTCCCGAATGTCATCGTCGAGGAAGATCGCATCGTGTTCAGCGGCTTTCTCGCCCCCGGCGCCACGGCTCACTTTGTCGTCTTTGTGGGCAGTGCCACCGCGGAGAACTTCACGCTCCGCCAACTTGCCGTCGGCCGACCGTCCGCAGGAGTGTCCGCACCGACGATGAGCCGATGGTCGCTTGCGCTGTTGGCCATATTGCTCGCCGGTATCAGCGCTCGGCGACTTGGGTGTGTCAGACACGCGAGCCCGGAGGGCGGTCGTAAGCTTGGCTGAACCTGCGCCGATTTGATGGACAGATGCAGTGAGCCTTGGGGGGGGGTGAGGCCTCCTTGGGCCCCTCCTTAGGAATGCCGGCTTCTGGGGCTCATTGCGGGTACCATCTGGCGCAACGGCGTCCCCAGGGCACAACGAACATTTGCTCCAGAAGCTCTCTCCGGTTGTGTTCGTG
>JAGDMS010000131.1 GCA_017860575.1 Deltaproteobacteria bacterium
TACCGGCAGGCGGCCTGAGTGACGGAATCTGAGACTCTTGCTGCGACGCGAGGGCTTTTACCAGGGCTTTGAATTTTCGACTTTAGACTTTCGGCTCTCGCCTGCGGGCGAAGCCCGCTCTGAGCGGCGACGTCTGGGAGGAACCTGCAATGAACGTGGCGAAACAGTTGGAAAACATCGTCGTTCTCGACCCCGACGGCACGCCCGTCCGCTTGGGAGATCTGTGGCAACGCCGTACGGTGGTGCTGGCGTTCATCCGGCATTTCGGCTGACTGTTCTGCCGACAACAAGTCGCGCAGTTGCGCGACGCGCTTCCTGCGATTCGCCAGCGTGGGGCCGAACTGGTAATCATCGGCAACGGCCGGCCGGAACACGCGGTGGACTTCCGCGATGCTGAGGGCATCAAATGTCCGCTCCTGGTAGACCCGGAATTGCACGCCTACGCCGCCGCCGGGCTCCGGCGCGGAATCCTGAGCTCGATCGGGCCCGGTGTACTCGTACGCGGCATTCGTGCCTTGCGTGAGGGCAAGCGCCAGGGCGCCACGCAGGGCGATCCCTGGCAACAGGGTGGCGTCTTCGTCATCCGCCCGGGCAACCTGGTCGACTTCAGCTACATCAGCGAGGAAGCTGGGGATCACCCGTCTCCGGAGAGTGTCCTCGCAGCACTCGACAAGAAGGGCCAGCGCGCGGGAGGCCGGAAGCGTCCCAAGGCGTAAACGGAGGGGACCGCTCCCCCATGCGGCTCGTTGAACGCCGGTGGGTGATCTCAGTCCCACACCAGCGGCTTGCGGTCGCGCCAGGGGCACGCCTCCTCCAATTGGCCGGCCAAACGAAAGAGCGTCGCCTCGTCGCCAAAACGGCCGGTGAACATCACACCGACGGGCAAGCCGTCGCTGCTCCAGTGCAGCGGCAAGGAGATCGCCGGCTGGCCGGTGGCGTTCTGGATGGGGGTGAACGGCATATAATCCAGCACTGCAGCCATCGTCGCCACGAAATCCGGCTTGCGCGCGTCGATCGTACCAAGCGGGATCGGCGGCCGGCCCAAGGTCGGCGTCAGCCAACAATCGAAGCGCTGATGGAACCGGGCGGCCTGCCGTGCCGCCATCTGCAGCCGGGCCACGGCCAACAGGTACTGGGGCGCGGAGACCTGCTTACCGTTCTCGTACACGCTCCACGTCGCCGGTTCGAACTCGCTCGCGGTCGGCGTCCGCCCATTCACCAAGGCGAACCCATCGATCATCGCGGCGTGCCCCGCCATGAACACGGCCATGAACGCGCTGGTGACCGCGCCGTTGTCGAGGTCGAGTCCCGCCTCCTCCACGGTGTGCCCCAGTTCTTCCAGACGCTTGGCTGTCACTTCCACGGCCTTGACACACTCGGGATGGACCGGGTTCCCGTCGGGGCCACGCGTGGAGAAGGCGATGTGTAGGCGCTCCGGCGGCGTCGCCACCTCGTCGAGGAACGGGCGCGCGACCGGTGGCGCGCAGTACGGATCGCCGGGCTCGGCACCGTGCGTGCAATCGAGCACGGCGGCGCTGTCGCGCACGGTGCGACTGACGACGTGTTCCACGATGAGCCCGCTGGCGAGATCACCGATGTCGGGGCCCAAGGGGTTTCGTGCCCGCGTCGGCTTGATCCCGACCAATCCGCAGCACGCGGCGGGAATGCGGATGGAGCCCCCCCCGTCGTTGGCGTGCGCCAGCGGCACGATCCCGGCCGCCACCGCGGCCGCCGAGCCGCCGCTCGAGCCGCCGGCGGAATGCTGGAGACTCCAGGGATTGTGGCACGGACCGTAGAGCAGCGGTTCGGTGGTCGGCAGCAGACCGCATTCGGGCGTGGTGGTCTTGCCGACGGCGATGAGTCCGGCGGCCTTGAACCGCGTCACCAGGGTATCATCGCGTGACGCGGCCACGCCGGTCATGAAGCGGCAGCCCGCCGTGGTCGGCACCCCCTCGTAGTTGCCGAGGATGTCCTTGAGCAAAAACGGGACACCGCGAAAGCGGCGGCCCGCATCCCGACCCCTCGCCGCCTGCCTGGCGGCAACGGCGCGCGCCTGATCGTACATCTTGTAAACAATCGCGTTGAGCACCGGGTTGTGCCGCTCGATGCGCGTAATGGCCTCTTCAACCAGTTCGGCCGGCGCCACCGCACCCGCAGCCACCAACGCCGCCAAACCCAGGGCGTCATAGGACGCGTATTCGGCAAATGCCATCCGCCGTTCTCCCGCACGCAGCCTAGGGGATCACGAGCCGGTTGTCGAAGCCCGCGGCCCGGTTTCGACACGGGCAGCGAGGTGGCGGCTCAACATGTCGGCGATGAGGTCCAGATCGACCGGCCAGGCGTACCGCAATGAGATTTGCGGATAGCGTGCCCGCAGCGGCTGGATCGATTGGGGAATGTCGACCTCGGAGTGCACGCCGCCGGGCGTGAGCATCGAGGGCACGACGCTGATATCGGCGACCCCGGCGGCCACCAGATCTTCCACCGCGGCCTCCACAGTCGGTGCGCAGAACTCGTTGAAGGCGAGCACCAACCGGGTACCCGTCAAGCGCTGCCGCAGGCGCTCGGCGAGCGCCTCGAGCCCGTGGCGATACGGATCGCTCTGCGCCGTGCGCGGCCACTGCCGGATCCGGGTGTCGAGGGCGTGTTCCTCCGCCGTCGGCGGTCCCCCGGTAAGGCGTCGCTGCGCCTCCAGCGCCTTCAGCCTGGTCACCAACTCCCGTGGGCAATCGCGCGCCACCGCACCATGCCCGACCAAAACCACCCCTTTGCCCGCCGGTGTGACTGCTGCACTCATGACGACTACTGTAAAGGAGTCCACCCTTCATGGCTACAGAATGCCGCGGCGTTCCGACGGTCGCAGTGACAGGGAAACGGTAGCGCCGGCACACTGTAGGCCTGCCGCCTGCGACCCGGCGTCCATTGCGCACAAGCCACCGTGCCTGGCACGACTTGTGCAGCCCGCACACAGTATGACACTCTGTCACGTTGTCGGGGAGGACCGCACACGCGCACCGGTCGGACGCTGGCGCCTCGATTCAAGCCAGCGACGCTACGTCGTCAGGGCGTGCGGAACCCTGTAGAGCGGATCTTTGACGGTGGTATCGTGGTAGATGATCGAGCGCCTTTTGCGTGGAACTGCAGATGAAGAAGTTGGGTAGAAACGTGATCTCCGCCGGCTTCCTTCTCGCCTTGTCGATCCTGGTGGCGATTGGGGTGTCGACGTATCGCGCCACGACCGTGCTGGTCAGTTCCGGGGAGTGGGTCGCCCACAGCCAGGAAGTATTGCAAATGCTCGGCGCGCGTCTGCTCGTCGACCTGACGGAGGCCCAGTCCGCGCGGCGCGGCTTCGTCCTGAGTGGCGACACCTTCGAGCTGGAACGCTATCAGGCGGCCGCTGGCCGGATCGACGCGGACCTCGACGCACTCGACCGGTTGACCAAGGATCATCCGATGCAGCAGCAACGCATCGACGCGTTGAAACCTCTGGTGGCCAAGCGGCTGGCACTGTGGCGCGAGAGTGTTGCGCTGAACCGCGCCGAGGGGCTGCAGTTCGAGCGCGAACGACAGCTGATGCTGGAAGGGCGGAAGCTCAACGACCTCATTCGGCAAGATGTCGCCACCATGCAGGCTGCGGAATCCGCAATCCTGGAACGCAGTCGCAAGCAGGTGCAAGAGAGCGCCAGGCGGACGCTGCTTATCCTGGTCACCGGCACGGTGGCCAGCATGGTGCTGCTGACCGTGGTGTTTGTGCTACTCCGGCGCGAGATCGGCCAGCGCACTCGGATGGAAGCAGAGTTGCGCCAGCGAACGGCGGATCTGGAGGCTGCCAACAAAGAATTGGAGTCGTTCAGTTATTCCGTTTCCCACGACTTGCGGAACCCGTTGGGGGTCATCGAAGGCTTCAGCGAAATCCTGCTGGAGGAGTACGGCAGCACGCTGGACGATACGGCAAAGGGCTATGTCCAGCGCGTGCGCGTGGTGGCTGCCGAAATGGCACAGCTCATCCAAGATCTGTTGCACTTCTGCCTGGCCCAGCGCGCGGAGATCCAACACGAGCAAGTCGACCTGACCGCGATCGCCGACGAGATCGTCGAGGAACTCCACGAGATCGAACCCGACCGCCAGGTCACGTTCGTGGTCGCCCGCGGCCTTCAGGCGATCGGGGACCGCGGTCTGCTCGATGTCGTGCTGCGGAACCTCATCGGCAACGCCTGGAAATTCACCCGGAGGCAGCCGGCTGCCCGCATTGAAGTAGGTACCGTCATGCAGGGCGACCAGACGGCCTACTACGTGCGCGACAACGGCATCGGCTTCGACATGGAAGAGGCCTCAAAGATATTCGGCGCCTTCCATCGTCTCCCGGCCGCGCAAGAGTTCGGAGGCAGCGGTATAGGTCTTGCCACGGTGCAGCGCGTGATCCACCGGCACGGCGGCCGCATCTGGGCCGAGGCCGCGCTGGGACGCGGCGCCACCTTCTACTTCACCCTGTAACAACGGCCCGTCGGCGACATCTCGAAACCAACGGCACGGGCCCAGCTCCGTTGCCGGCACTTCTCCTCTCTGGTCGGACGGGTGTATGTGCCGTGCTCGGCGAGCCCCATGCTCGCCGTGGGAAAGACACTATCTGTGCAAATGATGCTGCTAGTTTGCGGAGCGGCGCGCGATCCGCCTGGCCGCGGTGAACAATCGGCGGGCAGGGGATGATACGACCGCTGCTGCCCGTTGGAGCCGGAAGCAACGGCGGCACCAATTGAACTCCGTCGCTCCCGGCAAGGCTTGGAGCGGGAGTTTTGGAAGACGTGCTTTTAGATCGTCAGAAAGAGGGTGATTTGGTGAACAGAGCGCAGATGTTGAAGATGGGTATTGCAATCGCTGCCGGGGCCGTATTGTTCGTCACCGCCGCAGCGCGCGTCGCCAGAGCGGAAGACGGCAAGGCCCTGTACGACAAGAACTGCAAATCGTGCCACGGCGAGGCCGGTAAGGGTGATGGGCCCGCCGCCAAGGCGCTGAAGCCACCACCGGAAGATTTTGCCACCGGTGCGAAGAGCATGAGTGAGGCCGACATCATCACGGCGATGAAGGATGGCAAAGTCGGCGACAAGAAGCACCCGGCTTTTGGCGCGAAGCTGAGCGAGGAACAGCTCAAAGCGGTCGCGCAACACGTCAAGCAACTGGCAGGGAAGTAACCGCTGTTCGGCACCGCGATGGGGAGCGCGCCGTTCCCCATCGCGGTGTTTCACCGCGGAATCGTCCACTGCCCAGACGGTCACGGTTCCTCGTCGATCATTCGCAGCAAGTACTGGCCGTACTGGCTGCGCCCCATCGCCACCGCCAACCGCGTCAGGTCCGCCGCGGTGATGTACCCCATCCGGAAGGCAATCTCCTCGACGCAAGCCACCTTGAGTCCCTGCCGCTCCTCGATCGCCTGCACGAAGTTCGAGGCCTGCAATAACGCCTCGTGAGTGCCGGTGTCGAGCCACGCGGTACCGCGGCCCAGCTTTTCCACGTGCAGGGTCCCGGCACGCAGGTACGCACGATTCACGTCCGTGATCTCCAATTCGCCGCGCGCCGACGGCCGCAAGCCTGCGGCAATCTCCACCACACGGCGGTCATAAAAATACAGCCCAGTCACCGCGTACGAGGAACGCGCCTGCGCCGGCTTTTCTTCCAGATGGATGGCGCGGCCCTGGGCGTCGAACTCCACCACGCCGTAGCGTTCCGGGTCGCGCACCCGATAGGCAAACACCGTGGCGCCGACCTCCCGCTCCGCCGCAGCCCGCAGGGAATCGGCCAGACGGTGCCCATAGAAGATGTTGTCGCCGAGCGCCAGGGCCACGGGGCTCGAGCCGATGAACTCCCGGCCGATGAGAAACGACTGGGCAATGCCTTCCGGCCGCGGCTGCGCCGCGTACTGGATGCGCAGCCCGAGTTCGCCGCCATCTCCGAGCAGACGCTTGAAGGCGTCCTGCTCGTGCGGCGTGGTAATCAACAGCAGGTTGCGAATGCCCGCCAGCATCAGGGTCGACAGCGGGTAGTAGACCAGCGGCTTGTCGTAGATCGGCACCAGTTGTTTGCTGACGGCACGTGTCAGGGGATACAGGCGCGTGCCTGATCCGCCGGCCAGAATGATTCCCTTCATCCGATTGCTGCCTACAAATATTCTCCACGTCCGCCCGGAACGCTGTTGCGCCGATGCGTTCCATGGCGGGCCGTCTCAGGTTTCGTCCGCCTCAAGGCTCGGCATATGACATATCGTGGATGGTTTGGGAACCACCTGCCGCTTGCCGACTGCGCAAGGATCCGCCGCGCTAGTGCGCCACAGCCACCTTGGGTATAGTCGCCGGCCAAAAGGAGCCGTTCATGCCACGCCCCACAGTCATCGAGGAACTATCCGCCGGAGTTCAGGTCATCACCCTCAACCGTCCCCAGCGCAAGAACGCCTTCAACCATCAGATGTGGTGCGACTTCCGCGACGCGTTGGCAGACGCCCAGGGGAACGATGCGGTGCGCGTCGTCGTCATCACGGGTGCGGGCGACGCCTTCACCGCCGGCCAGGACCTGAGCGAAATGGCGGGCGGCGCGCTGGCGCACGAGCATGGGTTCCGCTCCTGCCTGGACCGGGTATGCGCCTTCGACAAGCCGCTGATTGCCGCGGTCAACGGCATCGGCGTGGGGATCGGCTTCACGCTGCTGCTGCACTGCGACTTCGTCTACATCGCCCGCGGCGCCCGTCTGCGCGCACCGTTTGTCACGCTGGGCGTGGTGCCCGAAGCGGGGAGCAGTTACCTACTGCCGGCGCTGATCGGGTACCGCCAGGCAATCGACGTCTTCTTCGAATCCGATTTCATTTCGGCGGACCGCGCGGTCGAGTTGGGGATCGCGACGCACCTGTGTGCACCAGCCGCCCTGCTGCCCACGGCCCTGGATCGCGCCCACCATCTCGCTCGCAAGCCGCTCGGCTCCATGCGCTGGACCAAACAACTGATGCTGGCGGCGCGACAAGATCAGGTCGCCGCCGCACGCGAGCGGGAGGACGCGGCGTTTCTTCGCCGTGTCGGCTCCCCCGAAAATGTCGAGGCGGTGTCCGCCTTCTTCGAAAAGCGCAGCCCGGACTTTTCGCAAGTCCCCTGCCACGATCGTGAGGGGTAGCGCCAAGGCCAGTCGGTTACGGGCGTTGAACCGGTGGCGCGGCTCAGGGCCCGAAGCGCTGGGCCGGGAAGTGGCGGGTCATCGCGGAGCCGGCGGGTCCGAGCAGCAGCTGCGCGCGCAGATTGCGCCGGTGGAAGACCGCGACCAGCGCCTCGTCGTGGCGGCCGGTGGCGGCGTCGGCGAGCACGAATCGTTCGAGTTCCGCCTCGCCATCCTGCCACGTGGCGGGCCGCTTTCCGAGGAGCCGGTGTAGATCATCGAGATCGGCGTCCGCCAGGGAATCGCCGATTTCGCCGTAACGTTGCAGGTGCCGCGCCAGACGGAACCCGATGCGGGCCCGGTAGCGGACGAATTCGTCATCCGTCTCCAGCATGCGCAGCAACCGCACGAGGTGTTCGTGCGCGGTGGCGATCGGCGCGCGGCGCGGTTCGGGCATGGCCACCGTCGGAAGCTCGATGTCGAGGGACTCCGCGAGGGCCTCGGTGGCAAAGAGATTCGTCTCGCCGCACCAGCGCAGGTTCATCATGAGATCCGACTCGGGGGCCGGTTCCCGCAATGCCGCCGCGAAGGCCAGCTGGTTGGTGAGCGTGAACGCGAAGTAGTGCCGACGAATGGCCGCGAGATCGACCGGCGCGCCGGTCAACTCGGCGTAGCGGGCGTAGAGTTGACGAAAGTCGCCGTAGCCGATGACCGTGTCCCGTATGCGCCACGCCGCCAAGTCCATCATCGGATCGCCGATGTGGCCGAGTTCGAGATCGAGCACCGCCGTGATGCGACCGCCCTGGTGGTGGAACTGTCCGGAGTCCCAGACAACAGGCGCCTGTCGTCCCTTGCTGTCGGGCGGGTGGCGTCGCCACCAGCCGAGGCAGAACTCCATGAACGGCTCGGGATGGCGTTTCTGGCTGCGGTACATGCGTTCGTAACGCTGCATCCCGATCAGGCCGGATTCCTCAGGGCGCAGCGCCCGGATGATACCGGCTGCGAGGAATGGGGAAAGGTCGAGCTGATGGAGTCGTGCCAGGACGTGCAGGTAATCGTCCACCACCGCTCGCCGCTCTTCGTCTGTCGCCTGCGCGAAATCCTCTCGCCCGGGGACGCGGTCCATGACGTAGGCACACGGATCCTCGATCCAGCCGTACACCTTGGCGGTGGGAATACCGTGATCGTGCAGCAGCGACTGAAACCGCATCTCGTGATCCAGCGGGAAGATCAGCGGCATGTCGGTCCGGTCACCGCGCACACATAGCTCCAACCGCTCGCCGTCGCGATCGACATCCGCAAACCACACCGGCCGCCAGCGCGGCTGCCGCGCGATGCGCACAACGGTGCCGCCAATATGCGCTTCGAGCCAGGCGGTGACGTTCTCGGTCGCGTTGCTGTCGGGTGCTTGCATCCGGGCGCTCCTGTCCGTATCGACCGTGTTCAGCGATGGTCTTTGGCGTATGGCATATAGCCGATGGTTTGGGAACCATCCGCCAGCCGTCTGCGGCACGCCGCGCTAAGGACCTTGCGGAAATGGGGACAGTCCCCTTTTTGAGCCGTCTGATCAGGGGGACTGCCCCCTTCTTTTTTCCGGTGGCACCAGCAGGTGTTCCGCACAGCGGTACGCAAGGTCGGCGATGAAGTCGCCGCGGTAGGGTGGCTGCGCAGCCGTGAACACGACCAGCACCAGTTGGCGTCCCGAGAGGTGACGAATGATGCCGGCGTCCGCGTAGATCGGGCCCCACGTGCCGCTCTTCGCATACACCTCGAGATCCGGCAACCGGGCGGCACCGCCGGCGATGCGGTGGACGAGATGCGGCTGTTCCACGGGATCGCGTCGCATGCGCGCGCGCACCGCGGCGGAATTCGCCGGCGACAGTGCGCGATCGGTCGCGAGCAGCGCGAGCAGCTTCGCGGTACCCACCGCAGTCATCGCGTTGCGGTTGGCATACGCGCCCCCCTGCGCTGGCAGGCCACCGACGACGCTGCGGTCGGCGAGGAATTGCCGGTCACGACCGAACAGATCCCCGTCACCATCGTAGGTAGGATTCACGCAGTGCAAATCGGTGATGCCGAGCGTGTGGAGCCAGCGCTCGACGGCGAGACGGCGCTCGCGAAATGACCGGTACGCGTCGGGCGCCAATACCGGGCCCGGTGCCGTGTCCGTCAGCCGTGCGAACACCTCCCGCGTCGCGTGATTGCTGCTGTCGTGGACCATCTGCCGCAACAGTACGTCCATCTCCGGGTCGATGCGATCCTTGCCCTCCTCCTGCCGGGCATAGGCCGCCATCAGGTAAACGAACTTGACCACGCTGGCCGGATAGATCGGCGTCTCCCCGCGGCGCTGCGCCAACCGCGGTGGATCACCTTGACTCATGTCGAGGAGCGTGATGCGCACGTCGGCCTGCGGCAGCCGCGGGTCCGTCGCCGCCAGGGCGTCGACGGTGCGGTCGAGAAATTCCTGCAGTTGGGATGACGGGCGGATCGTGGCGAGGTAGGCGCGCGCGTCAGTCGCAGGCGGCTCGGCGACCACCGGCCGCATGGGCAGGGAGAGCGCAAGGAGCAGCACCCACACGCTGGCCGGAGGCTGCCTCATGACCGCAGGGTACTAAAATCGGATCGAAATGGACATGGCAGATGATTGCCTCGGTGATTTTCATGCACGGGAAACTGCGCTACGGTCATGAGCCGATGCGACGAATAGCAGAGCCGAAGACGGTACACGCGCCCGTTTTCATCTTGCTGGTTCTCATCGCACTCGCCGGCGGCGTGACGCCGGCGGCGGGCTTTCAGCCACCGCCACTCACCACGGCGGAGCGAAAGCTCCTGCGCGACAATTTCGCACTGTGCGTCGGCAAGCTGAAGGGGCCGTACACCGAGAACTACGCCGTGTGCCCCGACGGCCAGAAGGTCCCGGTGCGCGGCGCCAGCGGGCAGCTTCGCACAGGCTGCACGCATCCGTTGTTCTTTGCCGCCTTCCGGGCGCCGTGGGCGGAAGCGCTAGCGCAGCAGCGCATGTACATCGCCAACATCTTCGCGCGCGACCTCTACCTGTGGGACACCTTTCCGGATCACAACGACCTGGTACGTGGCTACATTCTCGAGAAGTACTTCACCGACACCAATCCGCGGCACAAGCTGAGCCAGCTTCGGGCATTCGGCGGGCTGTCAGGCAGCGAGTACGAGACACCGGCCTCAGCCGCTTTCTTCGAGCGCTACCTGCGCGCGCCCGAGTTCAACGACGCGCGCGGCTTTCTCCTGGCGTACGAACTACAGAAGCGCTATTTCGTCCGCGCCGATCTGGGCCAGATTGGCCGCGTGCGCAACCTATCGGTGCGCATCCAGCAAGCCGATCCCACGTTCAAGCCGCTGCGCGACGCCATCCACAACCAGCTGTCCCCCGGCCTGGTAGCGCAACTGGCGGCGTTTCGTGACCCGTTGCCGGCAGGGCCGCTGCGCAGCCAGGTCGACGAGCTCATCGCCGAACTCGCAAAGCTGACAACGCTCGACGAAAGCACTCTGCGAACGCAACTGGCGGAGATCCAGGACGGGGCGCTCCGCAGCCGGCTCACGGCGCTCGTCCCCGCCGTCGACACCGCGCCGGTCGAGGCCCTTTCCTCGCTGGGGCGCTTCATGGCCCTCGCCCGGCAGACGGTCGCCGCACGCCAGGCATCACCGGCGGATGCGCGGCGGCTGGTCGACCTCAACATCTCCGCCGCGGGTGTCATGACGCAACGCGGCAGCACGCTGCTGGAGACTGGCTCCCCTCTGGCGGTAGCACAGTCCCTGCAGCTCCTCTTGGCGCTCACCGACGGCACGTATGGCAGCGGCCTGCTGTACGCGCGCGAGCACCAGGCGGCGACCGACGCCTTGCGCACCCTCCTCGCCACTCGCAAACCGTCGCGTGCGCAGTTCATCGAACAACTGCGGCAGGCGCAACGTGCCGTGGAGTGGGCACAGAGCAACGCGGAGCTGGCCTTCGCGGAGGTGTGGGCGCCATGGACATTCCTGCTCCCGCAAACGGCCGGCATCAGAGACGACATCCTGCGCAGCTCACCACTTTTGCTCTACGCGCGGATCGCACAGCGCTTGGACGATTACGCCGCCGGGACGCACGGCACCAGACATGACCTCCTCGGCGCCGAGAGCAGCGCGGGGGTGCGCGCACTGAATCCCGGCCTCGCCGTCGGCCGACTGCGCGTGGCCCCGAAGGAGCGCGCATACACTCGGGACGACATCATCGCGCTTCCCGAGACGCCCGCAAACCTCCAACCGGCGGCCGGGATCCTGACCCAGGGCGAGGGCAACGTGTTATCGCACGTACAGCTGCTGGCACGGGCGCTGGGTATCCCCAACGTGTTAGTCGGGCCCGGCACCTTCCAGTCGATCGCGCCGCACGACGGCCAGGAAGTGTTCTTCGCTGTCACGCCCGCAGGGCGCGTGATTCTCAAGCAGCGCGCCGCCATGTCGCCGCAAGAGCATGCCGCGTTCGGGGAGTACACGCGCAATCAGGCACGCGGCACCGACGGCGGCCTGGGTGCCGGCGGGCCGCGACTGCACCTTGATCGCGGCAAGATCGATCTCACCAAGCACACGCCGATCCCGCTGGAGGATGTCCGCCGCAACGACTCCGGCCGCTTCTGCGGCCCCAAAGCCGCCTATCTCGGCGAGCTGAAGCACCTCTTCCCCGATGATGTGGCCCGCGGACTCGTGGTGCCGTTCGGCGCCTATTACGACCACTACCGGACCGCCACGGTCGCCGTCCCCGAGAATCTGCGCGAGCGCGGCATCGTCCAGCCGGGCGAGCGCCTCGCCGACTTCGTAGAGCGCACCTTCCAGGAATTTTTCAACGTGATGGTCCCTGCCAGGACGGGCGAACAGAAACTTGCCGCGTGGATCGCACCGCGCCTCGACATCATCCGTCACTCCATTCGGCAAGCGCCGCTCTCGACCGCGTTGCAGGACGCCATCCGCGACGGCCTCGCTCGGGCGGGTTTACTCACCGGCGCCGACAGGTCGCAAACACTCGGCTGCTTCGTACGCAGCGACACCAACGTCGAAGATCTCGAGAACTTCAACGGCGCCGGGCTCAATCTCACGCTGTTCAACCGTAAGTCGCTCGCCGATATCTACGAAGGGCTGAAAGAAGTATGGGCCTCGCCGTTCGCGTTCCGCGCGTTCTCCTGGCGCCAAACCCTGATCGACGATCCGCTCTGGGTGTTGTCGTCCGTGGTCATCCTCGAGGCCGTGCCCAACGACAAATCGGGAGTGTTGGTAACGGCCGACGTCAATACAGGCAACACCACCAAGATGACGGTCGCCACCTCCGAAGGCGTGGGCGGCGCCGTGGAAGGAACCTCCGCCGAGACCCTGTTGTGGTCGCCGGGCGGCGTACAACTCTTGTCGCTGTTCAAATCACCGTGGCGGACTGCGCTACTGAGCGGCGGTGGCAGCGCACTGGTGCCGTCCACCGGCAAGGACACCGTCCTGGAACCGGCGGAACTACAGCAACTGATCGCCGTCGGTCAGAAGATCACCGCGACCCTCGAACCGACACGCGACCCGTCGGGAAAACCACGTGCGTGGGATATTGAGTTCGGCTTCAAAGATGGTAAGTTGTGGCTCTTCCAATGCCGTCCGTTCGTCGGTAACAACGACCTGAAGAACATCCCGGTCCTGGCCTCGCTCGAGGCACCGGACGGACGCGCACGCAGCGCCGACACGCTGTCGCTGGAAGAGACAGTTCGATGATCACGGCTCGCACGTCCCTTGCCGCTCTCGCCGCGTTGATCGCGGTGCTGGCGGGATCTACCGCCTTTGCCGCGCTCGATGCCAGCGATACGACCTGGGACGGTAGCGAACCACCGCAGGGCGTCTATTTCCATTGGTACGAACCGTCCTTCTACGTCGGTTTCGCGCCGCGCACGCAGGACCCTCAACGCGTGCACATCCGCCTGTCGCGCGGCAATCAGCTGCGCGTCACGGTCACCCTCGGGGAGTCCGAAATTGATGCCTACCTGGATGACCTGCTGCTACGGCGGACAATCTACCAGCAGCTGCTCGACGCCAAGGTGATCGAACTGACAACGAACCGGGCGTACGAACGCTTTGTCGAGCGGCTCGACCAGGCGGGCGTGGTGGATGTCGTCAAGGCACGGAACAGCCTCGGGGCGGAAGCGTTTCGGCAAAAGAGCATCGACATCTTGAGCGCCCTGAATCCGGAGCGGGTGTTCCAGATCAGGATGCCGGTCGCCGGCATGCTACAACGCTGGCACGTGCAGCTCGCCGCAATGAGCGCGGCCGCTCCGGGATCGACGGCGCAGCAACTCGATGCGGCCAACGCGATCATTCCCGGGCGGGTGAACCTGTACCAACTCACTCCAGAGCTGGCATCGTCGCTGGCCCGCGCCGTCGAACTGGCGCACAGCGCGCCGCCGGAATCGCCGGCGTTTCGGGAACACGCGCTAGCATTCCTCGATCGCGCCACCGCCGCACGCTATCGCGTCCGCGACGGAGTCGTCGAGGCGGTGGAGTTTACCGCCATTTATCCGGCCGGAACCCTCGACGGCACCACCACGTACAAAGGCGAGCGCCTCCCCGATTTCGGCGTTACGGGCGTCTGGCCGCTGATCCCCCGCACCGACGGGCGCGGCATCACGGGCATGGTGGACTACCTGTCGTCGAATCCGGGCTACGGCTTCATCACCATGCTCCCGTACCAGCGCGCCGGCGGCATCGTGTACAACGCCTACCACAATGCCGGCGTGCGCTGTGGCCTGAGCGAAACGCCTTTCCTCCCGGCGGCGTGGCGCAAGGTCATGAGCGAACGCGACGGCAAGAAGCCGTACCAGAACCTCTGGATCGTCAGCCGCGGCCCCACGTCGCACGGTTGCACGCGGCTGGCGTCGGGCCACATGAGCGAGTTGCGCCAGATCCTGCCGAGTGAATCCAGCGTCCTCGAACGGGTTGCCACGTTCCGCAACCCTCCGCAGTGCTATGACGCGTTCGACATCGATGGCGACGGCGCAGCCGAAGTGATGGGCGTACAGTACTACCTGGCCTTCAAGAATCGGGACCACACACCGATCCGCGCGTACGTCGCCAATCGCCGCGAGCCGTTCTATCGCTGGCTCTACGGCGACAACGTGGCCTTGGGGGACGTCGGGCACGCGCGTCTCAACGAGGTTCCCATCTGCCGTTACGTCGGCAAGAAGGCGGAGGAGGCTGGCGTCCTCACGAACATGCCGTTGTACGAGGCGCCGTACGCACCCGAGCCCATACAGTTCTACCGCATCAAGCCGGCGCCCTTCGACAGCCCGGCCGGCTTCGAACTCAACCGCGAGTTGCGCAAGGTGGGCGCGGGCCACCCGCTCGACCGCGGGAGATTGTTCTTGCATTGATCGCGAACGACACACCCAAAAGGAGACGCAACTCGATGCATTCCGTTACCCTGACACGCACCGTTGTCCTCGCACTGGCCGCCATCGCGCTCGCGGGGGCCACCCGCCCGCAAAGCAGCCACGCGGCCGATACCGCCGTTCTCGAGGAACCGCCCCGCTACGGCATGTACTACGATCGCTACGAACCGTCCTTCTACACCGGCTTCGCGCCGCGCACGCTCGATCCGCAGCACATCCATCTCCACCTCGGGCGCGGCAATCAGCTGCGCGTGACCGTCGTCCTCGCCGACGACACGTTGCGTGAATACGCGCGCGATCTGCTCGAACGGTATCGCACGTACCGCGCACTCATGAACGAAGGGCACCTGGTGCTCACGCAGAATCGCGGTTTCGAAGCATTCGAGCAGACGATCCAACAGACGCAGCTCGAGCGGTTGGTCTCCGACGAATCGACGTTGTCGGGCGAGACGTTGCGGGAACGCAATCTGCAATTGCTCGAGCGGCTCAACCCGGGTCGCGTGTTCCGCATCCGCATGCCGGTGGACGAGCTGGTGCGGCGCTGGGTGGCGAACGTGCGGCCGGCGGACCATGTGCGCATGGACACGGAGCGCCAGCTCGAACTGGTGAACCTCATGTTGCCGACGCGGCTGTTCGCCACGGCGATGGACCGCGACGTATCGGCGCAACTGACGGCGCTGGTCGGGCGCTGCCCGCAGGAGACGGTGGACCCGGCGACGCTCGGCGAGTTGCGCCCGGCGTTCCTGCGGCTGTTGGACCGTCTGACCCGGGGGCTCTACCCGGTGCGCGACAATGCGCTCCAGTTCGCCGAGTTCACCGCAGTCTATCCGGTCGGCACCTGGAACCAGTACACAACGTACCACGGCCGCCAGATCCCCGAATACCCGACGCCGGGCCGGCGCGCATTGACCAGCCACCAGCGCACCCAAACGGTTGACCACGTCCCGACGGACGACTTCTACAGCTACTTTCCGTGGATCCCGTACATGCACGTCGGCCCCAAGCTGCACAATGCCGTGCACACACTGTTCTGGAAGATGAAGCCGGAAGAGACCGCGTTCCTCCCGGCGGCCTGGCGCACGATCGATCGTGGCAGCCGTGACGGCCAGCCCTACCGCTACCTCTGGCTGCTGTCCCGCGGCCCGATGTCCCACGGCTGCACGCATCTCAACGCCGGCCACATCTCCGAACTGCGGCAGCTGTTGCCGGCAGAAACCGAGCAGCTGTACGAGGTGGACCTCTTCTACAACACCTCGTACGACTACGATGTCTTCGACATCGACGGCGATTTCACGCCCGAGGTGATGGGGGTGCGCTACTTCATCGCCTACTCGCTCAAGGACAACAAACCGGACCGCTTGCGCGCGCGCAACGAGCGCCATGCGTACTACGACTGGCTCTATGGCGGCGAACTGGAGTACGACGACGCCGACCACGGCGTCTTCCGCAACATCCGAGACGGCCGGTTCATCGGACGGACGGCACTCGATGGCACCGTCTACCCGCGCATCCCGCTTTACGAGGCGGCGTACGAACCCGAGAAGGTCCAGTTCTACCGTCTCGTGGACATTCCGTTTGCCCGCGAACTGCGCCAGGTCAGCGCCCGCCACCCCTTCCGCGGGAGGCAGCTATTGGCATTGAACCGGAAATAACGAGCACGACGGCGACGGCGCGGGGCGTACTCGCGCTCACTCTCCGCCGCCAGCGCGCGCCCGCTGGCCCTCGCGGCCGCCCAACAGTTCGCGCACGCGCCGGGCCAGCGTCTCGCACATCGCGATGGCGATGCCCGGCTGCTCGCCCATGAGCGGCAGCAGGTCCTGTCGTTGGAGGCGCAGCACACGAACGCGGGTGGCGGCGGTCGCGGTGGCGGAGCGGGTCTCACCGTCAAAGAGCGCCATTTCGCCGAAGAATTCCCCCGGCTTGACATATCCCACCAGCGCGTCACCAAGCGTCACACGAATCTCGCCCACGACCACGACGTACAAGCATTCGTCAACCACGCCTTCCGGCACGATGACGGTGCCCGCCGGATAGGTCGCTTCGGACACGACACCGGCCAACTCGTTGAGCTCGCGCGTCGTCAGCCGCGCAAAGAGATCCAACCCTCGCAACAGCAGCAGGATCTCGACTCGTTTCAGCATACTGTCCTTTCGTAGCGCGTGACCGGCGCCGCCATGATCCCCCAACTCGGGGTCCGGCGCCAGGCCAGCCGCTGCGCCCGCGCGTGCCCGGGTGTTCACGTCAAGTGTGGCCGCCAGAAACGCCCGTGCCAGCAGGTCGCCGCTCGCCAGCGTCTCGCGTGCCGCCTCATCAAACGAGGGCAGCGCCCGGCCGAGGGTGTGCGCCACCGCCCGTACCAATGCGGGGGATTGGCTGTCGTCCAGGAGCGGCAACAGCCGCGGCCGCTCCGCCGGTGGCAGGAGCGCTTCCAACGCTTCCAACAGCGCGGCACGCCGGCGGCGGTCGGGGGACCGCGCAAACAGATGGCCGAGGGCGGCGATACGGTCCTCGTGCAAGAGCGCCGCGAGCAGCAACAAGGTGGTGTGCAAGCCTTCCCCAACCCGCTCGTCGAGACGCTGGATGACCAGGTCCGACACAGGACCGCCGCGCAGGCCGAACCGCTGCAACAGTGTGGTCTGCACACCGGTGACTTCGCGATCGATCAGCGCCCGCAACGTCCCGCGGTCCAGCGGCATGTCCTGCAGGATTGGCAGGACCGCTTCCCGAACAGCGAACCTGCCACGGTAAAACGCATCGAGCAGCCGGTTCGTCGCCAGGGAGCCCATGCTGCGCAACGCCGCGGCCGCAGCCGCGGCTTCCCGTTCGTCGGGCGAGGACAGCCGATCGATGCTCCAGTTGATGTACTCCTCGATGCGCAGGCTACCAATGAAACGCAGCACCGCCCCACGCACACGGGGGTCGGGATCATCCGCACACGCCAGCACTCTGCGGGCGCAACTGGCCAGGCGGGCGCCATGCTGTGCCGCGAGTTCCGCCAACACCTGCGCTGCGCGCAGCCGGTCGCGCGGCTCGTCGAGGCGCGCCACGATGAGCGCGACACGGCGGTCCCAGCGCTCCTGCTCCGGCGGCTCAGGGGAACCGTCGTGGTCCTGCGGGCGCATCGCCGCGCGCAGCGCTTCCAGCGCGGCGTGGCGCACGGCGGTGTC
>JAGDMS010000337.1 GCA_017860575.1 Deltaproteobacteria bacterium
GCAGAAATCAGACTGCACTCCCAGCGACTATCGCCGCATCACCCGCTGGGAACACGAAGCCGTTCTGGAGATGATGCAGCGTCGGCTGGATCGGAAACCTCAGGCGATGACGCTACGCCGAAGAACCATCGAGCATGTGTTCGGAACGCTGAAGCAGTGGATGGGATCGACGCACTTCCTCACGCGCCGACTGCAGCATGTGAGCACCGAGATGAGCTTGCATGTCCTCGCCTACAATCTCAAGCGAGTCATCAACCTGCTCGGGATGGCCAAGACCATGAAGGCGATGAGACTGCTGGGTGCCTGAGGGCGCTTGTTGCGGTTCCTCGGGACTCAGCCCCGAGATCGCCCTCCCGCTTTCGCAACTCTAGAACGGTCCACCCCGGCCAGCGACCACGGCAAGCCGACCAGCAGCAGCGTTTTCACACACCCTCGGCCAAGTGCTGTCATTGCGGGCACTGCAAGAGCGCGCTTCCGAACGGCAGGTTCAGACTCCATAGGAGCCATCTGCCGCGATGTGGCCGACATCGCCGCCGCGGATCGCACCGGCCCGTGGCCCGCCGCTGTGGGAGATGGCTGATGCCGGGCTGGGCGAGTTCGACCCCCAGGCCCAGCCAGCACCGGACTAGGAATTCGATCAGCGCATCGCATGATAAGGACAGCTTGACGAGGATCCCCTCCCGCTCGGCGGGGAGCGCTCGTGCCTCGGGCTATCAAGCGGACCTTCTGCGGTCGGTCGGGTGACCCCAGCCAGGGCGCGGAGGGCGATTCCTGCCATTTCCCCGGGGCGCTCAACACGAAATCCGCCGTTGACCACCGCTAACGGCGTAGAGACAATCCCAAAAGTGCCGTTGGAATTACTATCCTTTACTATTCTTCGCAGACACGATATGGACTTGCGGGATCGCATAGGTGCCCGGCTAACGCCTGCCGGAGTTTTCTTTCGGGTGTGGGCGCCACACGCGGCAGAGGTTTCGGTGCTGATTCAGGACGAGCCGTATTGGGAGCAAGCCGATCTGACGGCCGAACACGCTCTGGAAAGACGTGGCGACTATTGGTCCGCCACGGTCTCAGGTGTTCGTGTGGGCCAGCTCTATCGGTTCCAGATCACCAGTGCGAACGGGAGCATCATCGAGCGGATCGACCCGGCTTCGCGGGACGTCGTCAGTTCCTCGCTGACGCGTACGGGTGATCCCCACAACCACAACGGCTCGATCGTCGTGAATAGCGAATCGTTCCCTTGGGCGCCGTTCGCGACCCCGCGTTTCGAGAACTTCCTCATCTACCAGTTACACGTCGGAAGCTTCGCCGGACGAGGCGACGATGTCGACAAGCCTGTGGCCTCTTTCCGGGATGTCGAGAGCAAGTTGTCCTACATCCGCGACATGGGGTTCAACTGCATCCAGTTGCTACCGATCCACGAGTTCGCGATGGATCGTTCGTGGGGCTACAATCCTGCGTCCTTCTTCGCTCCCGAATCCGCTTACGGTTTGCCGAGCGATCTGATGCATTTGGTCGATACTGCTCACCAGAACGGCTTGGCGGTGATTTTCGACGTCGTGTACAACCATGCAGGACCCGGTGACAACGTGCTTTGGGAGTTCGACGGCTACAATCAAGAAGGAGGGATCTACTTCGAGGGCGGTCAGATGACGCACTGGGGAAGAGGTCCGGCGTGGTGGAAGCAGGAAGTACAGGATTTCTTCTACCAGAATGCGCGGATGTTCTTCGAGGACTATGGTGCGGACGGACTGCGTTTCGACGTCACGACGCAGATCAACGGCGAGCATCTGAGGCGGGTCATCGATCGGCTTCGACGCGACTTTCCGAGCAAGTACCTGATCGCGGAACATCTGCCGGATAACCCGTGGATCGTTCGCCACGGCGGTTTCTGCGCCACTTGGGACGCCGATTCGCATCACCAGTGTCAGCGGGCGCTGGATGGGCAGGAGCCACAGCGCAAGGTTCTCAGCTTTCTTGGCTGGGATGGTTACGATAGCGCCTGGAACTTGGTGAAGTACACGCTTGGCTCGCACGACGACATCGGCGACCAGGATAATGGTAATGCGGAAGACGGGCTGACCAATTGGGACAGCCGGCACCGCTATCTGGTGGACCAACTTGGCGGCCGCGATGACTGGCGAGCCCGGTCCAAATGCCGCTTGGCGTGGGCGCTCAATGTGACGATGCCCGGCACTCCGATGCTATTTATGGGATCAGAATGTCACATGGCTTCACCGCATGTCGCCTGGGGGTACTGGCACGATGGCCCCGATGCTCGCGGGGATCATCGTTTTCAGTGGGGCATCGCTGGCGATAGCCAAGGCAGCGAGATGCGACGGCTGGTCGGCGCGTGCAACGCCGTACGCTGGCAGAATCCGGCGCTACGGGCGGACTCGCTCAGCATTACGCACGTCGACGACACCAATCAGGTGCTTGCCTTTGTACGGGAGCTCTACGACAACGTCGTTTTGGTGGTGGTCAATCTCGGCGACCGCAACTTCGGCGACCACAGCTATGGAGTTCGCAATGGCGGTCGCAATGGGCAATGGATGCAAGTGCTGTGCAGCCAGGACGCAGCCTTCGGCGGATGGGACGGTGCGGGCAATGCCTATTACCAGCCATGGACCTGGTCCGATGGGCACCTCTACATCAATCTCCCGAAGTGGAGCGTAGTTGTTTTTCGCCGGATTTGAGTTAGCCGTCGACGAGAAAGGATTGTTGTCTTGCTGCCGCTAGCAGGCGATGTGTTGATCGAATTCATAGTCCAGTGACCAAAGCGCCTATGGGTCGATTATATGGGGCTCGGTGCTCTGCATCTCCCGCATTGGCAGACCCAGAGCCGGCATCAGACGCTGAGGAAATGCCGGCTCACCCGGATGACTGAGAATCTCTCGCGCCACCGCCGCCTTGGTGATGAAGGCGGTTATCCGCCGCCCGCCGCGGAGTGCTCGAACGCGAAGACCCCAAGGCGATGGGCACCTGGGATCACGGCGGGGGCATCTCCTACGATGCCAGCGTGCGCATAGAAGCGGACGATCGCCTGGGCCTGGAGCGCCTGCTGTGCTGCTGCGCGCGCCCGGCCTTCGCGCTGGAATGGCAGCGTGAAATCGATGCCGAGCACCTGGTCTATGAGAGTGTCAAACCGGGAGCGGGCGGCAGCGTCAGCCGGATGCTGACCCCACTCGAACTGATCGAGCGTCTGGCGGCATTGATTCCGCCACCGCGCCGGCATCGCCACCGCTACTACGGCGTGCTGGCGCCCAACGCGCCCCTACGCTCGGCGGTCACCGTGCTGGCAGGCTGCACAACCTCCGGAAGCGGCCTTTCGCTCGTCCGAACCCCAATGGCTGTTGTGGGGTCGATAGCAGTCTTCAAGTTTGAGTTCTGCGCGGTCAACTGACCGCCATTATCAGTCGAGCGTGACCGGGTGGCTCGATGCCCAGCGGGTCACAGGCCGTTCGCTAAAGCAGGTTCTAGTCAGCCTCAGTCACGCGCATCCCGATGGGGAAGTGATCTGAGAATCCGTCCTCATCTACCTGCTTTCCCATACCTCCAAACGGTTTCGGATACGGGTATTTGCCGGTGCTGAAGGTGCCAGGAAAACGAAGGATCTCAATGGTATCCGGGAGCGCGCGAATCGGTGACGCTTGCGCAGCCATGTTCTTATTGACGAGAAATTGATCCAGCATATTCGGCTGATTGTTGTAGTAGAACGATCCGTCAGACTTGCCTATGGCCGTCCACATAAGGTTCCAGAACCTGGGAATGTCAGCCTCGACAACCTTCGCGCGCTGTCGTGTGCTGAGCGCATGAGTGACCAGAGATGAGTCGAACGGCTCGTCGTTGAAGTCGCCCATCGCAAGTACGGGGGTTGTGTCACCGTGCACTTCACGCACCCTCTGATGAAAGTACGACAGCGTTTCGCCCGCGATGTGCCGATAGCCAGCAGACTCAAACTGTCCACCGCTACGCGACGGCCAGTGGTTGCCGAAGATGGACCAAGTACGCGCGCGATGCGTTTTGAAGTTCACCTGCACAATCTCTCTCGTCGCATTGCGCCGCATAACGACGTGGAAGAAGGTCTCGCCCGCGGGAACTGTGAAGAGATTGGGGTCGTATAGGAACGCGACGTCAATACCGCGGTCGTCATCCGTGTTAGCGTGTACGACGGAGTAGCTGCGGCCAGGAAGCAATACATGCACGGCGTTCGCCAGCAAGTCAAGTACGAAGCGGTTCTCTACTTCGCAGACACCGAGCAGGTCTGGGCCGCTCGCTCCATTCAGCTGAGCGATCACTGATGCAAGTTGGGCGATCTTGCGGTCTCGCCGCTGAGGCGTCCATCCCGCGATGTCCTTCGCGATTGCGCGCGCTACCTTATCGGTGCGGCGCTCAGCAGGTGCATTCTCTTCATCGAATAGATTTTCAAGGTTCCACCATGTAACGTAGTACGTCGACGGCACGGCGAGCGCTCCTGAATTGGTCAGGCGGTAGACATTGGGATGGTTCGCCTCCCGACGGATTGTCCGCAAACCACCACCGCGATCATCTGCTGCGCGTACTCGTGAAGCGCAGCTCACGGCCTAGTTGATTGTCGCGCGCTCCACACGGATCACCTCAGTCCCCTTCTTGATGCAGTATTTATCTTTGGTGTTTTGAGCCGTTTGATCGGCGGCAAGGATCTGGGTCTCCGCAGCTTTTGGAGCCGTAACGAATGGCAGCACCGTTTTCAACAGTTCATTTATCTGCGCCGCACCAGCGGTCGCGTCAGAGTTGAGCGAAACTAGCTTGAGGAGCCCTGCATCGTTGAACTCAAGCTTGAACTCGCCCTTACCAAGGTCGGCGGGCGAGAAGGAGATGTAACTCCGTTCGCCTAGCGCCAAGAACTCATAGGTAGCGCTTAGGTCGGGTGTGCAATATGGTTCATACGAGCGATTGCTGGGATCAACTTCGTAGTTCGTCCGTCTAGTGATTTTGACGAGGATCGGTGAGCCGACTGGAATGCCAACACTTGGCTTGCGCTCGCTGTCATACGTGACAAGTTTCGAGGCACAACCAGAGAGGAATGCGCTAACAAGCAAGGTCAGGCAGGCCGTCTTCGTAACCAGTTGCGTTACCTTAACTTTGCTGCATGGCGCGACTTCATGAACGCGCGATGAGCATGTCATGTCGTCTCCTTACCAATTGAGGGAGAAAGCTGGTGCGGTTGCGCCCCACGGCGGGATCCAGGCAGGCATTCTCACTTGGTTGCAGTGGCATTCTAATGACTTCGAGCGGTACCGTGCTAGCAAGAGCCTTGACTAGGTGCTAGGTGTGACCAAATCCGCCCAGCGGCAGCTGACTGAGTCAC
>JAGDMS010000132.1 GCA_017860575.1 Deltaproteobacteria bacterium
GGCATGTCGTAGTTGACCTGCACTTCGCGGCCGGGAGAACCGTCTATGACCCAGCCAAATTTTGACGCGACGAAGACCCGATCCCGCCGACCGGCAATCGCGCGCCCGATCAATTCCTCGTTGTGCCCAACACCATAAACGTCCGATGTGTCGATCAAATTGATGCCGGCATCGATGGCGTACCGCAGCGTATCGATGCACCCAGCGTCCTCGACCGGTTCGTAATAGCCGGGAGACAGCACCGCGCCTCCGAAACCGATGGCGGAGACCAGCGGGCCATTGACGCCGAGCCGGCGACGGGGCACCTCGCTCGTCATGGCCGTTATTTCTCCAATTGCCGCCGAACGGCCGCCACGATCTTCTCCTTGTTCGGGTAGAGGGGCTTCTCCAGGGCGGGACTGAACGGGATGTGCACGTCCGGCGTCGTCACACGCACGATCGGCGCTTTCAAATTTCCGAATCCCTCTTCGGCGACGATTGCGGCGATCTCGGCGGCAGCGCCGTTGGACTTGTTCGCCACCTCGACCAACACCAACCGGCCGGTCTTCGCCACGGAGGTGAGAACGGTCCGCTTGTCCAAGGGCACGAGCGTGCGGGGATCGATCACCTCCGCGGCAATGCCCGCTGCAGCCAGTTCGTCCGCCGCGGCCAGCGCGTGTTGGACCGTAGAACCGACAGCAACGATCGTGACATCGGTGCCCGCCCGTTTGACGCTGGCGACACCGAGGGGGATCACGTATTCGGCCTCCGGCACCAGGCAGGGCGCGTACCACATGCTCAATTCATCGAAGATGAGGACAGGATCGTCGTCGCGGATGGCAGCCTTGACCAGGCCTTTCATCTCGCACGCGTCGGCGGGGACGACGACCTTCAGGCCGGGAACGTTCATGAACATCGGATACGGGCGATCCGAGTGTTGCGCCGCGATCGTGTTGTTGTGCCACATGGCCGCACGGATCACGACGGGCACGCGCGTTTGGCCACCGGTCATGTAACGCAGCTTGGCTGCTTGATTCACAATCTGGTCCATCGGCAGATAAATGAAGTTCGCGACCGTCATATCGAGAAACGGACGCAACCCCGTCATCGCCGCTCCCACGGCCATGCCCACAAAGCCGTTTTCCGAGATTGGTGTGCTCCAGACGCGATCCGCGAGCCCGTCGAGCATCGTGGTCTTGTACATCCCGATGTCCTCGCCCATGAAGATGACCCGCTCATCGCGCACCATCTCCTCGCGTAAGGCTTCCATGGTGGCGAGCAAACCGTTGAATTCCCGCTCCGTGGCCGGCACGGCGGCCGGCTGGGCAGCCTGGCCACGGTCGCGTTCGTCAGCGGTCACCTGGCAGGTCGTGGTACCCGGGATCGGCGTCGCGTACAATTCCTCGAAGGCTTCCGCGGGATCGGGAAAGTCACTGCGGAGACCAAACTCCACCGCACGCTTCAGCTCCGCCCGCACCTCCGCTTCGATAGCGCCGGCCTGTGCCTCGGACAGCACCCCCGTGCTGATCAACCGGCGGCGATGGATGTCGATGGGATCCCGCTGCTTCCAACGCTCGACTTCCTCGTCCGTGCGGTACCCGGGAAACGAATATCCCTCGGCGTGTTCGCGGTACCGATACGTCATGGCTTCGACAAGTGAGGGACCGTGGCCATCGCGCGCACGCTGCACGGCCGTCCGCGTCGCCTCGTATACGGCCACAGCGTCCTGTCCATCGACCACCACACCCGGCACGCCGTAGGCCGGGGCGCGATCCGCGATGTGCTCCAACACGGTGGAGTCGACCTTCGCCGTTGTCGCCGCATACAGGTTGTTTTCGCAGAAAAACACCACCGGTAGTTTCCAGAGGGAGGCCATATTGAGGGCCTCATGGAACACGCCCTCATTACTGGCGCCATCACCGAAGAAGGAGACGGCGACCTGGCCGGATGCGCGCATCTTGGCGCTGAGCGCGGCACCGGTGGCCAACGGTATGCCGGCGCCGACGATGCCGGACTCCCCGATGCTACCGATCTTGAAATCGGCCAGGTGCATCGATCCGCCGCGGCCCTTGCACACCCCGGTCTTCCGGCCCATCAATTCCGCCATCAACGGGTTGATGGCCGCGCCCTTGGCGATGGGATGGCCGTGCGAGCGGTGCGTGCCGGCTATATAGTCATCTGCCCGCAGCGCCATGCATGCGCCCACGGCGGCCGCCTCCTGCCCCACACTGGTGTGCACGGCCCCTTGAATCGTTCCGGCGCTGAGCAGCGTGCAGGCCTCGTCTTCGAACGCCCGGATGCGCAGCATCCGGCGGAACATCTCGACCAACTCTTCGCGCCCCAGCTCCATGTGAGTCTCCTCTTCCTAACGGCTGGTGAACAGGGTGCCCTGCAAGAGGCGTTCGAAAGCGCGAATCGCCGCCTCATACTGCTCGGGACGTTGTACCCGGGACCGCAGCCACACCAAGCCGAACATCGACGACTGCATCAGGTTCAGCACGGCGTCGATATCGAGATCCGCCGCGATCTCACCGCGCTGCCGCGCCGCGGCAAACACGCGGCGGTAAAAGAGTCCCATCTCTTCAACATCCGAACGGAGGAGCACCTCCAGCTCTGGATGGCGCGCGATCTCGATCGTCGCGATGGCGGCAAAGTGCGCCAACGCGGGCTGCGCGCGGGTGACCGCCAGGGCCGCCTCCAGCCCGGCGGATAGCTGCGCCAAACACGTCGTTTCCTCAGCAAAGGCGCGCCGATACACACCGACCAGAATGCCGTGCACGTAGCGATAGACCGCCGCAAACAGCTCCGCCTTGGAACCGAAGTAGTGGTACAAGGCGCCCGTCGTCAGGCCGGCGGCATCGGCAATGTCCTCGTTACGCGTGTTTGAATAACCGGCCGCCGCGAAGCATTGGCATGCGGCGTCGATGATGCGGGCGCGGGTCTCCTCGCTCACCGCCCCCGGGGGCCGGCCCACCGAGCGCTTGCGCTTGGAGTGCCGGGCAGTGCTCTGTCCCGTCCCTCGGCGGGCGTTCGATGCGGGCTCTTGCATACCCGCTCGTCTATGCGCATGCGGCGTCGGCATCGAAGCACTTCGTCTGGCGACGAACTCAAATTTATTGGCCGGTCAATTACAGTATGCATCCACCGGCGTCAACGTCGTCGCCGCCGCGCACCGCGACCTCATCCCCATGCCCCGCGCACCATCCTCCCGTTAGCGCGTCGCCAGCAGCTCACTCATGCGCTCCACTTCCGCAATCTCCAGCGTGGCGGGCACGAGGAACAGTTCATCACAACCGAGCGCGCCGAAGCGGTCGAGCGCGGCACGGATGGCGTCAGGGTTGCTGGTGATCATCTGACTGGCCACCGCGCGGGCGATAGGGTCGCCGGCCGTTTTCAGGTAGTCGTAGACGTAGGTCTTGAGTTTGGTGTCGGCGTCATCCGCCAGGGAGAACCAGAAGCCGCTCACGTGCCGCGGCCGGCCTGTGCGCCCGGCGTCCGCCCACGCCTGCTCGGCCAAGCGAAAGCCCTCGGCCACGGAGTCGGGGTATTGCGCATGCATGCAAAAGTTGTAATTGCCATCCGCCCAGCGGGCGGCGCGGACAATGCTCTTCGGCATCATCGCCCCCGCCCAGATCGGCGGCCCACCCGGCTGCACCGGTGTGGGGCCGACGGGATCCGCACCCTCAAATGGCGGCTCGCCCGACCAGATGCGGCGCATCTCGGCAACCTGCTGTTCGAGACGCTGCGCCCGACCCGCGAAGCTGGCGTTGACGGCGCGATAGTCGTTCTCGCGGCCGCCGATGCCGACCGTGACCGTGACCCGCCCCGCCGACAGGACATCCAAGGTGGCAATCTCCTTCGCTGCCCAGACGGCGGAGTGCATCGGCAACACGTACAGCGACGGGACGATCCGGACCCGCTGGGTCAGCGCCGCCGCCGCGGCCAACACGATCCGCATGTCCTGCGTATACGACGTGATGCGCTCGCCGCAGGACAGGCTCGCAAACGGACCGGCGTCGATGCCACGGCACCAGGCGAGGGTCGTCTGGCGGTCGTAGTCGCGCTCCATGTACGGCATGCACATTCCGATCTGCATCGTCCCCTCCGACCTTCGGTCCTGTCCGAACGCGCGCCGCGCCGGCGTCACCCGATGTCCGCGTCCACCATCGCGGCAACATTGAACCCGGAGTCAACCGCCTGGTGGGTACCGGCACCCCGGCCGCCCGCGTCGCAGCCGACGATATACAACCCGGGGAGTGGCGTGCGCGGGTTGGGTTTCGACTTGCCGCACTGGCCAACCACCTGCGCCAGGCCGACGGCCTCACCGCCGCACCCCGGCAGCACCGAGTCCCGAGTCAAGCCCGAACATTGGAGCGGCCCGTACGGTTCCTTCCGGATGATGTGCTTGCGCAGGTCGGGCCACAGCTCGTCCAGCACCACCTCCGCCCGGCGGATGGCTTCATCGGCCATCGGCGTCGCCGGGTCGGCGGAGCAGAACACCTGGCTATTGAGCACCTGGTGACCAGGCACGGCAACCAGTGACGGGTCGAAGGCGGAGGGCACATCGATGCCGATCACCGGAATCTCCGGCCAGCTGCCAGCCTGCATGCGGGCAAAGCGGTCATCATCCAACCAACTCTCGTCCGAAAAGATCGGGATCAGTGCGGCATCGAACACCTCGGCGTCGAGCACGTAGCGGATACCGGCGATCGCCCAACTGGGCTCCAACGCCTCCACCCGCTCGACGTAGTCGGCTGGAAAATGTTCGCGTCCCGCGAGTTTCAGGACCGTCGGCTGGATACCCGCGTTCGAGATCACCGCCCGGGCCCGCAGCACGCGGTCCTCGCCGGTCTCGATCCCCACGGCGCGGCCGCGCTCGACGAGTACGCGCCGCACGCGTTCGCTGGTGAAGTACGCTCCGCCATGCTCCGTCACGTACTCGGCGCACACCTCGGCCACCCGTCCGTAGCCGCGCGCGTGATAGCGGCCGGCGCCGCCCAGCGCTTGCTGGCGGAGGGTCAAGATCGCCTCCGAAGCGGCGAGGCGGTTCACCGGCACCACGAACAACATGTTGAGCTGTGTGCACACCTGGCTGATCAATGGCTCCGGCAGACGGAACGAGCGCAACCAGCCCAGCATGCCGACATCGTCGAGCGCGTCGAGTGCCTCCCCTTCCAAAGTCATGATCGCCGCGTACATGTTGCCAAACGCCGTGAGGTCGTCGTCCGTCGCACCAAAGACGCGACGCAGGTTGTCGATCTGCTGCGGGTCCCCCGTCTGCACCAGCGGACTGCGCATGGTGCGCCATTCACCCGAAGGCGCCTTGTAGCACACCGAAGCGACGTCACCTTGCGGGACGAGGAACGGTACCCGCTCCGCCACGCCGAGCACATCCACCAGCTCGTGAAAGCGGGAATTCAGGGCAGGGATGCCGACGGCGCCGAACATCTCGTAGCGGTATTTCCCGCGGTCCATCGTCTGGGTCTTGCCGCCCGCGCGGCGGGTCTTTTCCACCAACGCGACCCGCCGCCCCGCGTGGGCGAGCAGCGCGGCCACGGTGGCACCGCCGTACCCCGCACCGATCACTGCGACATCGAAATCCGCACTGCCACTGCTGCCCTCTGCCATACCGTCCCTTGCCCCTCCCGAATGAGAGAGCGTCCGTCAAAACTCCCGCAGCCGCGGAGGGCTGCCGCCACTCGTCCTGATAACCACTGAAAGGATTCCTCGGTGGCTGCAGGCCTCCGTGCCTGCAGCATGGGTCTTGAGAGAGCCGCTAGAATCCCTCGAACCCGTACTTCAGATACTTCCCGATCACCGACACCTCCGTCAACCCGTACCCGATTTCGTCACCGCAACGGACCTCGCACGCCAGCTCGTCGAGATAGGTGATCTCCCGCAGCACGTCGGGATCGGTGATGTCGAGCGTGAAGCCGTCCATCCAGGATGGCCCCATCCACATGCCGTGGGTGAAGCCGCGGTAGTTCTTATAGCTGATGCCGCCGGGACCGATATAGATCACGCCAAGCGGCCGGATCTCCGCCTCCCGTTGCACACCATCGGTGCCGTGGAGAATCACCTTGCCGCCATTCACCAGGCGCACGCCGGGCAGGTCAGTCCGGAAGGTGAATTGGTGTTCCACGCGTGCCAGGCCGACATGGTCTTTGCTGCTGGCGAACGGGTAGAAGATGCCACCGCTGAAGTTGCTGACGCTCCCGTCCCAGTCTTCGCGCAGGTGGTACGATGCCCCCCAGGTGTCGAACTCCCAACACGTGCCATTGTAGAAGAACCCGGTGGGGATATCGCCTGGTTGCACGCCGACTTCGTGGTAATCCATCGCGCCGCGCCGGATGCCCCAGGAGTGGTCGCGCTGCGTCCGCCAGGCCTCGGGGGTGATGCCGATGCGCTGGCCAGCGACCTGGATCCAGCCGCTGGGCCTCCCGACTTGGAAATATCGCCTGATGTCTTCGATCACGCGGCCGCGATGGCGGAAGAATTGGGGCGGTTCTTCATCGTGGGCCGGCATGGAGGCATCGAAGACGATGTCGTAACTGACACCGTATTCGTTGTCGCCAAGAGTTGTCCGCACCTTGCGCATGGGATCGACCACCTCCCACGCGAAGGGCCCGACGATTACGTCGTCGATCCGCGGACGCAGTTCGCGCGACGCGCGGACGACGTGTTGCGTCTTGCCCTCGAGCGCGACGCAAACGTTCGCATCGATGATGTTGCGATTGGGATAATACCCGAATTGTACCACCACGATACAGTCGCCCTTGATATCATGTGCCATGAACCAGATGCGCTCGGTCCACTCGCGGGCGCTGGTGCCGGGATGATCGAACGTGCTCGCAATCTGGTGACACAGCATCTCGTCATACTTCGTCAGCATGGCTTCTCCTGTCGCCGCGGCCCGGCCCCCTCAAATATATTGACCAGTCAATTACAGTATGCTCTAGTCCGCGTCAACCGAGATCCCGTCGGACACCACATCGAAGGAGAGGTTCCCATGAAGGCTGCCCTGCTCACCATGCCCGGCTCCCCGCTCGAGATTGCCACGGACATCGACATCGCCCCGCCACGGGCAGGTGAAGTACGCGTTGCCGTCAAACACTGCGGCCTCTGCCACTCCGACGTGCACATCATCGAGGGCAAGATGCCGGCGCCCCTACCCGTCATCCTCGGACACGAAGCGGCCGGGGTGGTGGACGCGGTCGGGCCGGGCGTGGACGAGCTTGCCGTCGGCGATCATGTGGTGCTGACGGCCATTCCGTCGTGCGGGCGCTGCTACTGGTGTGTCCGCGGCGAAAACTCCATGTGCGTCAACCTCGCCGCCCTGCAGACGGCCGCGTTTCCCGACGGCACCACCGGACTGTCGCGCCGCGGCGAGACCGTGTACCGCGGCCTCGGACTGGCAGGTTTCGCCGAGTATATGGTCACCAGCGCAGCAGGTGCCGCGAAAATTCCGGCGGACATGCCGCTCGAACTGGCCTGCGTACTGGGATGCGCGATACAGACGGGCGTCGGGGCGGTGTTCAACACGGCCAAGGTTGAGGAAGGCGCCACCGTCCTGGTCATCGGCCTCGGCGGCATCGGCATCTCGGTCGTGCAAGGCGCACGTATCGCCGGTGCCTCGCGGATCATCGTGTCCGACCCGGTCGCCGAGCGGCGGGCGGCGGCGGTCCGCTTCGGCGCTACGGATCTGCTCGATCCGGCCAAGGACGACCTGATGCAAGCCTGCATGGATCTCACTGGTGTCGGCGTCGACTACGCATTTGAAACGGCGGGCCGGGCCAGCCTCATACAGGGCTGCGTAGCCGCCACGCGTCCGGGCGGCACCACCGTCACCATCGGCGTCGCCCCGTTCGACGACGTGCTGACACTGGGCCCAGCCGTGCTGTTCACCGCGTCAGAGAAGAAGCTCATGGGTTGCATGCTCGGCAGCTCGAACGCGCTGCGCGATCTGCCGCGCTTCGCGGCCCTGTGGAAAGCGGGCCGGCTGGACCTTGAAGGCATGATCACGATGCGCCGCCCGTTGAGCGAGATCAACGAGGCCATCGCGGACTTGCAGGCCAGCCGCGGGATCCGCACGGCGCTCGCGATGTGAGCCCGCCGCATCCGATGCCAGGCAAACCGACTTCATCGCTTCCGGACACCATCAAAGAGGAGATCCAATGACGGACACCGCACCAGACATTTTCGAACAGGTTGCCGACATGATCATCGAAGAGGATTTCATGGCGGGCCCGAAATCACCCGCGTTCGTCCGGCTGCTGAGCCTCCAGTTTACCGAGGCCGAAGCGCGGCTGGCGCTGCAGATCCGCACGACCGGCGGCACCCTCGATGAACTGGTCGAGCGCACGAAGCTGAAGCGGGACAAGCTGCAGAAGATGCTGCAGACGATGGCCGACAAGGGCACCGTGTATTATGAGCCGGGCGACAATCCGACGTACCGGATCATAAAGATGGCGGCGCCCGGGTTCACAGAAACCGGCCTGTGGGGCGGCATCAAGTACCCGTTCACCGTGCAGTTGGCAAAGGAGGCGCACAAGGTTCTCAAAGAGTGGGCGGAAGAGAAACTGGCGAAGCTCGGGGTCCCCTACGCGCCGGTGTGGGCAGCCGTCAACACCCTCCCCGCGGACGCGTCCCCGGCCGAGAACCTCGCCGAGGTCGTGCGCAACGAAGGCCACTGGAGCGTCTCGCCCTGCCCGTGCCGCATGTCGCACTGGCTCGTCGACCCCGGCAACCACTGCGACCACATGTTGGGCACCTGCATCCACACCGGCGACCTGAGCCGCTGGACCGTGAAGCACGGCATGGCTCGCGAAATCACCTACGAGGAATTGGTGGCGTTGCTGGAGCAGTGCAGCCGCGACGGCCTGGTGCACACGCTCAACATCCAGAATTCCATCTGCAATTGCTGCAACGACTGCTGTCCCATGTTTCTGGCGCGGCAGCACGGCGCACAAGTGTTCATCCCGTCGCCCTTCGTGCCGCAGCTCGACGAGGAGACCTGCAACGGCTGCAACCAGTGCGTCGACCGCTGTCCGGTGCACGCCATCGCGGCCGCAGAGGAGCAGTACGACCCGGTTTCGGTGGATTACGAGACCTGCGTCGGCTGCGGCGTTTGCGTCAGCACGTGCAAGCCGCATTCCATGACCATGATGCGGCGGCCCGCCGCCGCTGCTTGAGCGCCGACGATCGTTGCGATCACGCACATATTGAGAGGGACGAGACATGGAAGCCAGACGACTCAAGGGCAAGGTGGCCTTCGTCACGGGCGCGGCGTCGGGAATCGGATTTGCCTGTGCGCGGCGGTTCGCGGACGAGGGAGCCGTCGTCATCGGCTGCGACCTTAACCACGCCCCCGATTGGGCCCGTGTGCAGCAGAGTGCTCCCGCCGCACGCTTCTTCGTGCTCGACGTCTGCGACTTCACCGCCACCGAGGCGGCCGTCGCCGAGACCGTGCGCGACCACCAGCGCATCGACATCCTGGTCACCGCCGCCGGCACCGCGGCGGGGGGACCGGTCCACCTGCTGCCAATCGAGGAGTGGGACCGGGTCCAGAACGTCAATCTCAAGGGCACCTTTCTGACCGCCAAGGCGGTGCTGCCAGTCATGATGCAGCAACGTTCCGGCAGTATCATCACCCTGGGGAGCGTCGAAGGCCTCGAAGGCAGCGAAGGGGGGAGCACCTACAACGCCTCCAAGGGCGGGGTCGTACTGCTCACCAAGAACATCGCCATGGACTACGGGCGGCTCGGCATCCGCGCCAATTGTATCTGCCCCGGAATGATCGAAACACCGCTGTTCTGGGCAACGATGGGCGGCGAGCACTTCGCCCCGTATCGGGAACGCATCCGGGAACAGCACAAGCTTGGCCGCCTCGGGCAGCCGGAAGAGATTGCCGGTGCCGCCTTCTTCCTCGCCTCCGACGACGCGTCGTTCGTCACCGGCCAGAGTCTGGCGGTGGACGGCGGCTACACCACCGGCCATCACTACGGCTTCACTGCCTTGATGGGCTTGGAATAACTCCGCTACGGATCGAGCAGATCACAAATAGAAGGAACCGCTATGGCACTGGTGGACATCGACATTGGTCTGACGGACGAAGAACGTTCTGTACGGGACACCTGCCACAAGTTCGCCGAGGAGGTTTTGCGGCCGGCCGGCAAGGCCCTCGACTGCCTTGAAGATCCCGCCCACGTGATCGCTCGCGATTCGATTCTCTGGGACGTCTTCAAGCAGCATCGCGCGCTCGGCCTTGGCAGTTTCTTTACCAACACCGCGATGGATCCCGTGGCAAAGGCACGCATGATGTGCGTCGTCAACGAGGAGCTGTCCTGGGGCGATGTGGGTCTGACAATTTCCCTTGGGTTGTCGGAATTCCACCACCCCTGGATCGAGCAGAGCGGCAACGCGGAACTGCGTGAGCGTTTCTGTTCCCCGGACCGGCCGACGATCGGGTGTTGGGCCATCACCGAACCCGACCACGGGAGTGACTCGCTGTCGTTCACCGAGCCGTCCTTCCGCGATCCGAAAGTGCGGGCAAACTGCATTGCCCGCAAGGACGGGGACGACTACGTCATCAATGGGCAGAAGGCGGCCTGGGTGTCGAACGGCACCATTGCCGACATCGCCGTGGTGTTTTGCACGCTTGACCCGGGCCAAGGCTTCAACGGCGGCGCGGTGATTCTCGTACCGCTCGATCTGCCTGGCGTCTTCCGCCCGAAGCCGTTGGACAAGATTGGGCAGCGCGCGCTCAACCAAGGGGAGATTTTCTTCAACGAGGTGCGGGTCCCGACCTCGTACCTCTCGGTGGGACCTGACGTCTATGCCGTGGCGCTTGAGACCATGCTGTGCCTTGGCAACGCCGGCATGAGCCAGCTCTTCATCGGTGTTGCCCGTGCCGCCTTGGAGCACGCCGTGGCCTACGCCAAGGAACGGGTCCAAGGCGGCGTGCCCATCTTCGAACACCAGAACGTCAAGGCGCGCCTGTTCAAGATGTTCATGAAAGTGGAGGCGGCACGGGCGCTGGCGCGGTCTACGGCACTGTACCTGGCGGTGAATCCGCCATCGATTCAGCACGCCATCGCCGCCAAGGTGCTCTCGACCAACACCGCCTTCGAGGTCGCCAGCGAGGCCGTGCAGATCTTTGGCGGTAACGGACTCAGCCGCGAGTATCCCATCGAGAAGATTTTTCGGGATGCGCGTGCCGCACTGGTGGAAGATGGCTGCAACGAGTTGCTGGGCCTGATCGCCGGGGCCCGGCTCTAATCACCTGACCCAAACGCGTCGTAAGAGGAGAACTGGAAGATGGAATTTCTCGACATTGATATCACGCTGACGGATGAGGACCGGGCGGCACGTGACACCTGCCACAAGTTTGCGTTGGAGGTCATGCGGCCGGCCGGTAAGCTACTGGACCGCCTGCCCGATCCCGCCGACGTCATCGCCCCGAACTCGGTGCTCTGGGATGTTGTCAGAAAGTACCACGAGCTGGGCCTGGGCCACCTCACCGCCGACGCCACAATGGACCCCGTGGCGAAAGCCCGCATGACGTCCGTCATCATTGAAGAGCTTTGCTGGGGCGACGTCGGTCTGGCAATTACGACGGGCATCTCGATGATGCACTATCCCTGGATCGAGATGTTGGGCAATCAGGAGTTGCGCGAGCGCTTTTGTTCGCCGGATCGGCCGAGCCTGAGCTGCTGGGCCTTGACCGAGCCCGACCACGGCAGCGACACCGTAGCATTCACCGAGTCCTGCTTCCGCGATGCGCGTGTGCGCCCCAACTGCACTGCCCGGAAGGACGGCGACTATTACATCATCAACGGACAGAAGGCAGCCTGGGTGTCGGGAGCCAACATCGCGGACATCATGATCCTGTTCTGCACGCTCGATCCGAGCCAGGGGTTCAGTGGCGGCGCCGGTTTTCTCGTGCCGCTCGACTTGCCCGGCATCGAACGGCCCAAACCGCTCGACAAGATCGGGCAACGGTCCCTCAACCAGGGCGAGATCTACTTCTCCGACGTCCGCGTTCCGGCGGCGTACATGATGTTCGGACCCGAAATGTACGCGATGACCCTGGAACACACCCTGGCGCACGCCAACGCGGCGATGGGCGTCCAGTTTGTCGGCCTGGCGCGGGCCGGGTACGAACTCGCCCTCGAGTACGCCAAGCAACGCGTCCAGGGTGGCGTGCCCATCTTCGAACACCAGAACGTCAAGGCGCGGCTGTTCAAGATGTTCATGAAAGTGGAAGCGGCGCGGGCCCTGTCGCGCCGGGTGTGGCTGTACACTGCGGCCAACCCGCCGCTCATCCAGTACTCGGTGGCGTCGAAGGTGTTCTGCACCAACACCGCTTTCGAGGTCGCCAGCGAGGCGGTACAGATCTTCGGCGGCAACGGCTTGAGCCGTGAGTATCCGATCGAGAAGATCTTTCGGGATGCGCGCGCCTCGATGATCGAGGATGGTTGCAACGAGGTTCTCGGCCTCATGGCTGCCAGCCGGCTGTAGCCGTCGGCCCACGCTCGTAGAGCAGCGCGTGAGATCGGGAAGCGCGTAAGGAGGAATTAGCCATGGAACTGCGCGAGGTGATGGGACGCCGGCGGTCGATCCGGTTTCTGCTGCCGCACAAGCCGGTGGAACTCGACAAGATCCAGCGCATGCTCGAGGCGGCACGCATCGCCTCGCACTGGGGCAACGTCAACAGCCTGCGCGCCGTGGTCATCGAGCGCGACAAGGCCCCCAAGGACCTCTTCGAGATCCTGTCGAACACCGTGGGCGGATATCAGACGCAACTGGCGCCAGTGATCATCGTCTGGTACATCGAGACGGCCGCCACAGACCGGGTCGGCACACGCCTGCGGGAGCTGGTGGGGGTCGGCGCCATCGGTTACGGACCCAACAAGACGACCGCGATGGAGCAGACCATCATCCCGAACATGGAACGTGCGGGCGTCGTGCTGAAGATGCCAGGGATGGGCGAAATCGACTGCGGCCAAGGCATCGCACAGGCCACCCTGATGGCTTTCGAGCAAGGGCTCGGCACCTGCTGCCTGGGCGCCTTCGATCTCGACAGGATCCGGCGCACGCTGGGCCTGCCCGAGACCTGCCGGGTATTGCTCTCGCAAACGGTGGGCTACCCCGCCGAAGACCCGCGCGCCGGCGGCCAACGGCCGCGCCTGCCGTTCGAGACCCTCTTCCAG
>JAGDMS010000338.1 GCA_017860575.1 Deltaproteobacteria bacterium
GGCTCAGCCGCCGATCACCTCGAACTGGACGTCGACGTTGTTGCGTGTCGCGTGCGAGTAGGGGCAGATCTTCTCATGCGCTTCCTTGACCAGCGCGGCGAGCTCGGCCTGCGGGAACGTCTTGTCCTCGATGCGCAGCTTCACCGAAAGCCCGAAGCCGCCGAGCTCGCGCGGACCAATCGAGACCGCGCAGGTGACCGCGCCCTTCGTCGCATCCTTCTTGTGCAGCTTGCCCACGTAATCGAGCGCGCCGCCGAAGCAGGCGGCGTAGCCGCACGCGAACAGGTGCTCGGGCGTGGTGGTGTTCGGCTTTCCCGGCCCGCCCATCGCCTTCGGCACCGAGAGGTCGACGCCTACCGACCCGTCGCTCGCGGCGGTATGTCCATTGCGACCGCCCTTGGCGGTGGCGGTGGCGGTGAACAGCGAATTGATCTTGTCCATGGTATCGGCTCCTGAGATTGGTCAGCCCTCTACTTCACGTCGAACTCGAGCTCGCCCGACTTGCGATCGCGGCCTTCGTCTCTGTGGGAGAGGTGCAAGAGCGACAAGCGACGCTACGCCGTTGCCATCAGAGGGTCAAGAGATCGGTAGTAACCTGAACGTCTGATAGGGGTCGCAGTGAGACCGTCGACTGACGGATGCGTGCGGCCAAAGACAGAGGTTCGCCAATGGAAGAGCGAAACCGGATAGAACGATATTCGCGAAATCGTCGAGAAATGCTGGCGATGCCCCGCTCGAAGCGGGACGTGTCAGTGGTCGTCGTCTTTCCTTGTCGCGCCGCTATGCGACGCTCCCGAAACTCAGGTCGATCGCGCCCGACGGAGGCTTGAGGCCGGCTAGGCGGCAGCCCTGCGCGATCGGTCCGCCGGGAAGCAGCGTATAGAGGTACTGCATGCCGCCCTTATGGTGAAATCTTTCTTCGAGGGCATCGTGCAGCTCGCGCAGGTTGACGACGCCGTACTCGTGGCGGGCGAAGAACTCCTGCAGCCCACGCACGACCACCCAGTGGTCGTCACCGAGCGTCAGTTGCTCCTGCCGCGCTATCTCCGCCGCTGTCTCGCGCGTCCAGTCCGGTGGTGCGTGGGGAAAACGCGAATCGGAAGCCCTTTCCACGCCCTGGTATGCGTCCTGAGTGTTCGCCATGTCGACCTCCGGTAGAGACGATCGAAGAACCAAAGAAGTATCCTCCGGGGCGCAAGTCCTGCCAAGTCTCCGGCGTCCGGGCGTGGTCGGCCGCAGCCCGCGCCGTACTTCGTCGAATTGGCCGCAATTCTCCTGCAGCTTCCTGGGCCGGATCCACTGCCCGTCGCGCCCGACCCAGTGCCGCCGTAGGCGAGCGTCAATTGCTGGCTGTATTTCGGGAGCGGCATCGTGCGCGTTCAGAGCGGTTGCCAGGAAGCTCAATTCGCTTCCAGGCTGGCGACCACACGCTGATACGCTGTCAACTCACTGGAAGCGACCGAATGCCCGCGCCTGTGAAGGGTGACCAACAATAGAAGGTTACTGCTCTGACCCGGATTCAAATAGGTCACGTACTCGCAGAACTTTCCCTGGACGCAGAACCCCTTGCTGTAAGCGCGATAGTGCGGGTGCGTCGCCGAGCCGTCCCGAAGCGCGAAGTTGCGATAACGCGAGCGGAAAGCGTTTACGTAGTGGTTCAGTTCCGCCCCGGTGTCCGTGCTGGCCTTTGTCATCACGAGTACGCGCACTAGCGGAGTGCCGGGCGAATGCGGATCACCGGTAACGGGATAGAAGATTACGTCGGCACCGAATGCGCGAGCGATGGTGGAATCTGCGAACCAACCGGGCGGTTCCTTCACCACGAATGCAGACCCTTGACCGGAAAAGTCCAACACATGGCGCTTCGGCTCGCCGGCCGCAGGCGACACTGCCCCGAGGATCGTGGCGAGACTTCCCAGAGCAAGGGCCAAACAAGAACTTGAAGGACTCATTTAATCACCTCGTCGGCGCCCAATGGCCGCGATTGGTTGGCACAGCGGCATTGCGCTCGGCCACGCCACGCTGCACATCGTGGCGACGCTCGCCGCCGATCAAATGCTGCGATCTCAGTGTCCGCGTCTCACAAGGCCCACCGACTATTACGGATCGAGTTGGGGCCGCCGCCTTTTCGGCCGAGTACGACCAGTCGAGTACGACCAAGAGCGGACCTCGGGTTATTGGTTACACTGACAATGCGGCGCGCAGATCGTGTCCAACCTCACTTCTGCGGAACGTCGGCTCAAGCTATTCTGAAGAACCTGGGGTGGAGATCTTGTAGCATGGCGAAACTCGTCTTTGGAATGAACCAGTCCTTGGATGGCTACGTCGACCATCTGGAATTTAGGCCAAGCCCTGCGCTCTTTCGTCACTTCATAGAGCAAGTGCGCGACTTGACGGGCAGTGTGTACGGTCGCCGCATGTACGAGGTAATGCGTTATTGGGACGAAGACCGTCCGGAGTGGGTCGCGGAGGAACACGACTTCGCGGCGGCGTGGCGGAACCAACCGAAGTGGGTCGTGTCGCGCTCGTTGAAGTCGGTCGGGCCCAACGCCACACTTGTCGAGGATGACATCGAGACGGTGATACGTGGGCTGAAGGCTCAGCTAGTTGGGGAGAGTGAAGTTGCCGGACCAGACTTGGCAGGAAGCCTAACCGATCTTGGTCTTATTGATGAGTATCGACTCTACCTCCACCCGGTGGTGCTTGGTCGCGGCAAGCCATTCTTCGCCGGCCCCCGGCCGCCGCTCCGCCTTGTGACCAGCGATCTAATCGACGGGGACGTGATTAGGTTGACGTACGTTCCCGCGTAATCGCGGGACTCGCCCGACGGACTGCGCCGATGCGTCAGGTCCGCTTTGGGGTCGACAAGCGCCCTTGACCCAGGATCAACATCCGGCCTCCAGGCGCACACTCTTCGCCTGGACCTTTCCTTTGTCGAACTCGGCGCGCCGGCGCTTGATCTCCTCGGGCGTGAGACGTTCGATGTTGCAGTAGTCAAGCTTCCAGTCGGGACTGGCACTCCATCTCAATGGGGATTGCACGGTGGTCCGCGGCGCCGGTGCTGTCTCGAGAACGCTCAGGGCCAGATCAAGGGTGAAGGCTTGCGACACGGGGTCCTTCGGCCGGCCAGCAGCGTTGCCGAGCGGAAAATCGGAGAACAGAAACCGCGGCACACCGACATGCTCAACGATGTCCTTGGCGCAACCCATGACAACGGTGGCGATGCCGTTTTCTTCCAGCATTCGCGCCGCGAGGCTCACGGTCTGGTGGCAGACGGGGCAGTTTGGAACCAGTATCGCGGCATCGACGCTGTCGGCCTTACAGCGGGCGACGATTTCCGGACAATCGACCCCAAGCGTCACACGATGGCTGCGATTGGTCGGGGTACCATGAAAGCGCGCGGCAACAGACCCGATGCGAGTTAAGGTGGCCCTCTTACGCAACTCGTTCAGCGGGAAGTACGTCGCGAGGTCCTCGGCCTTGGTGTGTGTGCGGTCGATGGCGATGTGCGAGATGCGCAAGTCGTGGTCCTTCGCCGTGTCGCCTGAATAGACGGTGTAGAACTTGGCCGCTGCATTGTACGGAGCGCCTGGACCCTGATCGCCTTTGTCCGGCTGATACGGTGCCGCCGTCGTGATGATGGTGACCCGGGCCTTAGAAAGCGGCTTATCCAATCGCCGGAATGGCATCTCGGAATAATGTGCCCACCCGTACGGCGCACCATAGCCCAGCGCCTGGTAGTAGTCGCGGATGCGCTGCAGGTACGGAATCGGCGCATCGTGAGATGCGGCGAAGCCGAATTTGCTGTGGCGTTCGCTCGTCATTCCTGCTCCTCGAGAACGCACTTCAACTGGTCTGATCCGGCATGGCAAGCGAGCGCAGGCGCGCTTTGTCCACTCGCCTACACTGGTGAGACGAAGGGCGGAGACCACCTGGATGCGGCGCGGCACCTTGAATCACGCTAGCCCCTCGCGGCAGAAGTTCTTCAGCTCGTCGACGGCGACCTCCTTGCGGACCTCTGGCATGGTGTCGAATTCTCTTACAGTACGGAACGCGGAATCACTGCATTGGCACACTCGTTGCTGATCTGTCGTGACGGCAGCAACTTCACCTGGTATGTCGGGGCTGATTGGTTCTCGATGCGAAATGCGACAGCGAAGGTTGTCGGACACAAGTGGAAGGTCGTCAGGACATCGGTATCACTTGGAGAAAATGACAAATGAATAGCGTCAGGTCCTCGCCGCTGCGTCTACGAATTGCGGCTCTTTCGGTCGGTAGCGTTGCGTTGGTGATACCGGGGTTGACATGCGCTGGGCCCATTCAGAGCGCCGTTGAATTCGTCATATTCTCGAATTCAGCGACCCTTACTGATTCGGAAGGTGGCGGGGCAAACAGCAGCGCCAACACAAGCCTTGGGACGAGCGCGATGCCGAAATTCGACAGCAACACGGGCGTGCTGACGGGTGCCACGATCAATCTCAACTCGACCCGAAGCCAGTGGGTGTCGGTAACGTCAACGGATGGGCCCAACAACGGCACCGACCCCAGCGTCACCACGACCGGCACCGGCAGCAGCACAGCTCGGCTCCAGGCCCCTGGAGTGGACAATACGTTTTCCTCAATCACTGCATCGGGAAGTTGCACTGGCACGCGCCTCGGGGCTTGCAACAGTGGCGCGACTACCACCGCTCCTTCGCCCACCAGTCTCAATGCGGCAGTGCCTGACGCAAATCTGATCGATTACGTCGGCTCCGGTTCGTTCGCGGTTACCCGCACCACTCCGTCCATGAGTGCCGAACAGTTGCTGAACAAATTCACGGGAGTGGAGTCGACCCAGTACACGCTTGACTGGTCCGGCGATCTCTCTGCAACCTACGACTACCTTCTGCACGCCGCACCATCGTTCACCGGGTCTGGCACGTCACTCATGCTGACGCTGGACCTCGGCAACGTGTTCCTGAACGACGTCGCGAGTAGCAACTTCAACCTGTTCAATCTGGTCGGTAATCGAGTCGGCCTGGACCTGGACAGCATCCTGGGCAGCGGAGATACGAGCAAATTCATGTCGAACCTGGCGCCCTTTGCCGACCTCGGTGCGGGGGAGTCGAACAGCTACTGGGTCAGTCTGGTGACGACCGATATGGGGACGTTCTCCGCCAATTATGCGCTGACCTTTTCCGATGCGGATGTCGGCGCAGCTTCGAGCCGTTGGGACAACCTGCAGATGACGCTCAACGTTACGGGCTCCATTACGGGGTCCATTATCGATGCCTTCGCGCCCACGGCCTCGATTCCTGAGCCCACCACGCTCGCGCTTCTTGGG
>JAGDMS010000133.1 GCA_017860575.1 Deltaproteobacteria bacterium
GATCCTGTCGGGCTTGGTCGCGTTTGGCGCGTACAAGCTCGTGGTGGGGGTTGGGTTCGCGGCGCTTCGCCGTGAACGCGTGTCGGACAAGCGCGGCCCGCGGCTGTTGCTCTTGCGGGTCTTCTCTCTCGGCAAACGGAGCGAGCGGCTCTTCGACGCCCTCGCGACGCACTGGCGCTACGTCGGCAGCCTCCAACTCATTGCCGGACCCGACCTTGCAACCAGCACCGTCGAACCGCACGAGTTCCTCGATTTCGTCAGCGGCAGGCTGGCGCGCCGCTTCATCGATGCGCCGGAGGCTCTCGACCGCCGTCTCGCGGAGATGGACCTCACCCCTGACCACGACGGGCGCTTCCGCGTGACCGACTTCTTCTGCCACGCCGATAGTTGGAAAATGGTCCTCTCCCGCCTGGTGCGCGACAGCGACGCGGTGCTGATGGATCTCCGCGGGTTCTCCGCACACAACGCCGGTTGCGTGTACGAAGTGAGCGAGCTCATCAACGTTGCGCCGCTACGCAGCGTCGTTTTCGCTATAGATGAGACGACCGACCTCCCCTTTCTCGAACAGCGCCTGCGGGACTCCGCGAGCGTCATGCGGCCGGACTCGCCCAACTTCGCCACGCCATCCGTCCGGGCGGCACTCCTGCGACTGAGCGGGTCTCACGTCGAGGTGTCGGACCTGTTGGGCATCCTGTGCAGCGGGGCGACCAGCGCCGCAGGTAGCGTTGCGCTCACTCAGCAGCCCGTTGAAAAAGGCTGAGGCCCGCAAGGGTATGCGAGGCACGCTGCTTCACTGCATGCGAAAATCGACGCGCGTGGAGTGGCAGCACTGGAATGCCGAAGCGCAGCGGCCGTTTGCGCTGACCTTCGACGAGACTGAGCAGGCTTGGGGTAAGGGCGGTGAGTCGGGCCATTGCGAGGCAGTGCCGGCGCTTGGAAGTCTTCGTCGCCTGAGCAGCTCTCAATGCGACAGTCGCTTGATACTCGCGGCTGTGGCGTCGACGAGCGGGCCACCGACTGCGCCCTGGCCAGCCAGCGCGTCCTGCACCGCCCTGTACGCCTTCAGGGCCTCCGTTTGCTGTCCGTTGCCTTCCTCGAACGTGGCGAGCATGAACAGGTACAGATTGCGTTTGTCGTCGGGGACAGAGTCCTCGGGAAAAAGCCAGCGGAAGGTCGCGAGGTGATCTCTGGGCGGCAGGGCGGATAAGAACGCTGCCTTGTCATTGCCGCGGATCACACGATCGTAGTACACATTCCACAGCTGCCACCGCTGGTAGTCATTCTTATCCGCTCCCGCCATGGGTTCACTGTTCCGCCGCATGTCATCCGCAACCCGGATCGCTTCCTCCTCCGATTGCGGACTGTGATAATAGAGCAGGGCGGCAAATTGGTAGTGCCGGACGAATCCGCGTTCCCTTCCCGAAGCCAGCGCGGCAGAGAACTGGCTGCGGATGTCATTGATCGCGCCACTGGCGCGTGCCAGATGGTGGGCCAGCATCGTGTGCGCGAAGACGTTGCCGGGATCGACCTCGAAGGCGCGGCGGTAGTATTGCGCCGGATCGAGCCCGCCGGCCCCCTCCCGCGAGCGGAGGAAGTCCGCCCACCCCAGGTGAGCGAGACAATCGGCAGCGCGCTGCGACGGCGCGGAGGCGGCGCACTGCGAGAGCACGGGTAAGACCTTGTTGACGATGTCCGTGAACGTTTCCTTACCTTCGATCACCCAGATGTTGCGCAGCCACTCCATTGCGACCTGTTCCTGTGCGCCCACAACCTCCGCTGTGGATGCGTTCGAGGCAGCGTTCGCAGCCAGGTCCCACGCCGAGGCGTAGTTGCCGGTCTGCTCTTGCAGCTTCGCAGCGTTTACCAGGCGGATCGCTTCCGCGCGCTGCTGCTCGTGCAAGTAGGCTCGCGCAAGCCAGACCGCGCCGGCAGCGCCCACCAGCACCACCAGCACCATCGCTGCGCTCTGACGCAGCCGTGGGTACCGCCAGGGCTTGGCGAGACGCTCAACTTCCGCCGCGACAGAGGCGGCGATGTCCCCGCTTGGTTGCAGCATGCTCACCGCCTTCAGGTACGGCGGAACGGCGTTCATCTCGGTCGGTGTCACCAGAACCGGCAATACATGCCCCGCAGGGTTCGGCCATTTCGCTTGGGCGAACTCCAACTCCGCGAGCGAGTAACGCCCGTGGGTGACGGATTGAGGGCTCACCAAGAAGATGAACAGGTCGCAGTCCTGAACACCGTCACGAATCTTGCGGTTGTACGCTTCCCCGCTCGGCAGCGACGCACGGTCGAAGAAGGTCGAATGCCCCTCGGCGCGGAGCGCGAGGTCGAGGCTCTGCGCGACCTCCGCCTGCTCCGAGGTGTACGACACAAAGATCTTCATCGGACCTCTCCGCGCCCTCACGGATTCCGATCAGCCGTAATTACCGGACGCGTTCAGGTGCCATTGCGCCGTCTGGCTTCGAAAGCCTCTCACCCTCAGGCGTCCGGTTCATACATAGCCTCGAACTTCTCGGCGCTCATGCAGTACCCGTCCGTCCCGGCTTCCTCGTTGTAAACCAAATAGTCGCCGGGCGCGTAGTGCGACACTCCTTCCTTTGTCTGGATCGCGCCTTCGACGTCGGCGATCGCAGCCCACACAGGTGTAACCTTGACGTAGAGGCCGGGGCTGACCGGCCGATACGTGCGGGCAAAAACATCCGCGTCCACCGTGTAGATGTCACCCGCATTGTCGACGATCCAGTCGCCAGGTTTGCACCGCTGCACGCCGCCCCACTTGCCGTAAGTGAAGCCGTCCGTTTCCAGGTCGAGGCGGACCGCTGCTACAAACGACGTGGCTCTCTTGCGGTATCGACGGCGCTGGCCCATGCGTGCTTTTCAGTATGATCCTTGTTGAACGGCGAGGCGAGGCCCATGATTGCCGTTGATGCCGGCGGCCAGATCTTCGTCCCGGTGGCGCGTGTGGTTGTCCCTCGCCGTGTCGACTTACGCAATGACGTCGACGTTCGAATTCGAGCCGACCTGTTTGAGTTCACCGAGATCGTCGATGGCAGCGTCCTCTAAATCGTTGTCACCAGCCATCGAGACCATGACGCTCCATTGCTTTGACATCTTGCCCTTACCCCCGTTCTCCGCTTTCGCTCATTCGATCATTCGGCCCAGTGGCACAGTCACCTTGACGTTTCGTGCTCACGATCGTTCTCCCTTCGGAGCCGTTCGCTGATGTGCTCCAGTCCCCTCACGATCTCAGGCTCGCCGGCTCCCATGACCGTCAGGAAGTCAATCTGATCGAGCACCGAGGCAAGCTCGCGGCGGCTGGCGAGCGTGCGTGCTTCGGTGTACCTGGCTGCCAGTCCGTCGGCCTTCCTGGCAAGGGTGCCTCGAACGATCGCGTCGAGCAGGTCGCAGTCGACGCGCATCGCCGAGTCCCAGAATCCTTCCTTGCGCTCGAGGCGAATGTCCAACAGGTTGCGGACTTCGGAAAGGCGGCGGAGGATCTGGACGTTCGAGGGTTTCGCCGGTGCTTTCGCCACACGCCAGCGCTCGACCACGACCGCAAACAGCCAGTTGAGATGGGGGTACGGATCGGGCCTGTCCGCCGCGAGCTGGTACCCTTTCGCGTACGCTTCCCGCATCTGCCGGAGCGCTCGAGCCACGTCCTCGGATTTCTTGCTGATCCAAGCCTTGCGTTTGTATGCGCTGCCAACGACTGAGAGCCGCTCGACCGTTTCGCCGCTCTTGCGCAACCAGTCGAGATGCCGCAACGAGGCCTCGATTTCTGCCAGCAGCTGCCGCGAGGTCTTGGCTTCACCGCCCTGACCTGCATGACTCCGACGCTGCCACGCCGCCACGGCGGCGCGGCTCATCAAGTTGGCAAGCTGTTCCACATCCTTCAGCGTCATGCCGGAGGAATCGCCGGTGAGCCCCTGCTGGTAGTATCGTACCGCTTCGTCGAAACACTGCGCCTCGCCGTACGCCCGCCCGAGGGCCGCACACACTCGGCCGTTGTGCGACCACGCTGGCTGATTCTCCTCCAACCACCGCACGATCCCACCGAGCCGGTCGAGCTTTGGACTGCAATCATCGGCCGCCATGAGTTCGAGTTCGGCCGTGAGGTTGTCGACGGCACTGACAACCTCTCCTGGCGAGACGAAGGAGGGGGTTGGTGGCACAGCGTCGCCAGCCGGCTCGTCATGAATCAGCCGGTAGTCCGGGTCCCCGTAACATTGATAGGCTCCCCAGGTGTTCGTCGATCCGTGCCGCTCGAACGTCTCTGTCCGAGCCTGTTTGACGGCTGCGCCAAACGGTTGACCCGCCAGCATGCAGTTGTAGAAGGTCGTCGCAAATGTCGTTGCCGCACCGTCATCCACCGCCCAGCCCGCGGCGATGACGCCGCGCGCGCCCATCTCGATGAACTCAGTGGCAAGGTTGGCGGCCAGGAGATTGAAGTCCCTGCGCACGTTGAGCGTCGCGGTGGAGCCCGCCTCGATTCGGCCCAAGTGGCAACAGTTGATGAACACCAGCTCGGGCACTTGTCGCATCTGGCCTGCCTCGACCGGCGTGAGGAACGCCCCGTCGCCGATGACCATGCCGGTAACGGGCTGACGTCGCCTCCGGCTGGCCGCGGCCGTCTCGTCCGCCGGTGATTGCCCACCGGCACTGCCTTCGGGCGGTTCAGGCGGCAGGTAGCGGTACACGCCGTGCCCCGCGAGGTGCAGCACGCGGTACGGCCGCTTGTAGAGCGCGTGCATCACGTCGTCGACGGTCGGACGAATCAGCGTTTCGACATAGAAACGACCGTCGCCCTCCAGCCTGTGGGCGACCGCTTCGGCCTCGGCCTGCGCACCCTTCAGTTCGACGAAGGGACTCTGCGGATCGCCGATCACCAGGGCCGCACGTTCAGTCACCGCCCGGATCGTTTCGCGGAACGCCTCGGTTTGGAGCTGGCGGAGGACTCCGTGCTGGATCACAAATGGCTCGTGTTGCGTGCCGCTTGGGTCTTCGAGCAACTCCCAGGGGTAGCCGGCCGCCTCCTTGTCGAGCAGGAGAACGATGCTGTCCTCGTCGGGCGCGGCATCCTTCAGTTCGTTGGGGAATAGCAGCTCGAACAGGGTGCGAGACACGCTCCGGTTGTCTTGCGTCGTACGGATCGCCTGCTCGACGAACCGGTCCACCAGGGTGCGCTGCGTGGGAAGCAAGCGCACTTCATTCCGCGCCCGCCGTGTCATCATGGTAAAGCGCAGACCACCGCTGCCGGCAGATGCGTCGTCGTCGCCGAGGATCTGAAGGCGATGCCACCACCCTGGGGACTCATCGTAACTGAGACGCCGCTTGGCGCCTTTGACCCTGTCGATTCCGGTCCGGAACACGAAGGAACGGTCGAATTCCGGGTCCCTCTTTAAGGCCTCGAACGATCGTACCGTTTGGATCGCCCGATCTTCCCACACATCGAGCACCTCAACGTGGCAAAACCGTTCCGGTTGGTGCCTCAAACTCAGTGTTTCGTTTGCCTGCACGACGCCGCGCAACAAGGCGCACACCGCTTCTGGTACGCTCATGCCGCCGGCCCCTGTGCCGATCAGCAGGATCGATACCCCCAGTGCCGGTGTGCCCGCTGTGTTCGGGTCCGCACGATCGTGCACAAAGCAATCATGCTCGGTCCCGTCGGCCACATATTCCAGCAAACCGCGGGTGACCGTGCGCGTGAGGGACGATGCGGTGAGCGCCCCAGGCGTGCCGAGGCCAACGACGATGGCGCCCTTGGGTGTCGCGTGCCGATCGGACTGCAGCCGGGGATTCACAAAGACGGCGCAGCTCTCCAGCGGCCCAGGGTAGAGCCCGAGCACATGGCGGCGTGTCAGCTGGCCATCGAGGGCGCGATCGAGCGCGCGCTCGGCACTGATGATGGTGTCGCCCGTGTAGTGACCGACCATGACCGGATAGGTGGCAAACGCCAGGTCGCCGTGAACCACGCGCACGTCCATCGGCGCCGCCCGGCGCTTCGCCTGCCGGCGCTTGCGCGAGCCGGCACCCATGGCAGTGGCAATGAGCGCGGCGCGATCGGGGTAGATTTCATCCACTGCCCGCGGCGCGACGAATGGTGGCGCCGCAGCACGCGCAACCGGCGGGCTCTGCGGCAACTGTGCGGTGCGACCGTTCTGGAGCAAATCGAGCAAAGCCGGGAACGCGTCCTCGTATGCGGCCAGGTCACCGTGCTCGACGTCCATGTACCAACAGGGGACGTCAGGCGGAATGCCGCTGTCCCAGGTGACACGCCCATCGCCGCGCACGGTTGCCAAGAACTTGATCTTCTCCTTCGGGTCCTGCGGATCCAAATACATGTCCGTGAGAGTGACATCGGCACAGCCGGCAACGTAGAGCGTGCGTGCCGCATCGACCGGTGTGTTGTCGAGCAGTTGACGAAAGGTGTGCGCAACCTGCAGGTCGTCCTTGCTGGGCTGCACCCACTCACCGCCTGCCGCCCCGGCATACGCGCTCCACGTGTCGGGCGAGAAGTAATCTTCCCGGCCAGCCTTGGGCAACATGGCGAGCACACCGGGGTAGCGCGCGAGGATTGCCAGTAGGTCGGGGACACTGTGCTTGAGGTCGACGAACGCCAGCTGGCGTAACAGCGACGCCCGGGCAACAAGCAGCTCCGTAATCGCGTGCGAGCCTCGGTTGGGCGTGCCGAGCATCACCAGGCGTGCCTCGGGGTGAGTACAGATATCACGCCATAGTTGACCGTGCCGGGCAATCATCGTTCGCGCAAGCAGACCACCCATGGAGTGGGCCAGGAAACGCACGGGCTGATTGTGCTGCTGGGCCTCGTGCAGCTCGCGTTGGACGGTGATGGCGAGACGGTCCGCCTCGTCCTCGAGGCGCAGTCGCCAGTCGTACGGGAACGGCACCACGCGGTGGCTGCTCACCAGAAAGTCCACGAGGTCACCATAAGCGCTGGCAAACAGGCTGGTCGGCGTGACTCCGGGTGCTTCGATAGCGAGTTTGCTGAGCCCTCCGAAGACCAAGTCGGGGATGTCCACCCACACCCGATCCCTTCCCACGGCCAGCTCACTGCCCATGATCCCGGGGAGGATGAACAGCACAGGCTGAGGCTCCGCCGAGCGCGCAGCCAATCCGCGGGCGATCTCGACCGTCGGCCGCTGGAGCGGCTTGAACCCCTCCGTATCGTTCGCAGCACGTGTGAGGGCGCGGACCAGCTGTGCCGCGCTCGGCTGATTCTTGAAATACGAGAAATGATTGACGCCGGGCCCCTTTTGGAAATCGGCAAGGGCCTGCCCGGTGCGCTGCGCACCGCCGTACATCGATCGCGTATTCACTACCAGATCGTGGTCCCCCTCATAGAAGCGGTCGGTGAGCCATACGAGCAACTTCGCCCACCACGCATCGGGATCGATGTCACCGGCAATCACCGTGAGGTCCCCGCCCAGCTGAGTCGTCGGCCAGTTGACCAGTTTGATGAAGGCCGAACCGGGCATCATGGCCTCGATACCCGGCAGCGTCCGTGGGTCGGTGCGCTCCTTCAGGACCGCCGCGAAGAAGTCGCCCACTTCCCGAAACGTATCGAAGAGCGGGGTGCCGGGAAGCGCCTTGCCCGCCAACGTTCCAACAACCGACAGCCAGCGGTCAAGCCGTTCGGAGGCCAGCGTAGTGCCGAGCGCTGGACAGGCAACGCGCACGAAGCGCTCGACGCGCAGCTGCCTGCGGACCAGGGCCTGTTCCAGAGCGTCCAGACTGGCAAGAGCCGCTGCGTCCCCTTGGAACAGTCGCAGCTCATCCTGCTGGAACAGGCGTGGCGGCACCGCCGCGGTGCCAGCCGTAGCCTGTGGCACACCGTTCGCCCGGCAAAGCAGCTCACCAACCAGACCGCCACGCGAGTGCGTGACAAGGTGAAGGCGTGCGCCGTCAGGGAGCGACTGGGCCAAGGTTGCCGCGTTCTCGATCGGTCTTTGCGTGAACGATGCGTGCTCGAACGCGAGTACGCGCTCGCCGTAGGCACGCTGCAAGGCGGCGAGCTCCATCTTGCGCGCTGGTGCCCACAAATCGCCGAAGCTGCCCCAGGTACTGGAGCCAGTGCCGTGGATGAAGAGGAGATACGGCTTGTCGGCGCCCGCGTCACGCCGTTCAAATCGTTGCAGGGCAAAGGCTTCGGTGTCCATTCCGCAACGAAACAGCCCCAGACTCGGCCGCGTCTCGTTGGTCCGTTCATCGACCGCCTTGGCGATCGCTGCGGCCGTCTGAGCGGACAGGTCCACACCGAACACCCGCAACGCCTTCACCACCCATGTGATCGGGCCACGACTGGCCAGGCCGTTCGGGAGGACCTCGAGGGTCTCCGGGACGTCCAGCACTTCGGCGCCCGCCGCGTCACGGCTGGGGTGGCCGCCGAAGCGCTCGCGATAGTCATCGGCACGCAGCCAAATTCGGACGCCGTCGTCGAACTCGATCTCGAGCAGATCGTCATCGGCCACGGCGATGGTTTCGCCGGGGCGTGCGTCACGCGCAGCCTGCGGGCGGAACTCTTCCTTGAGTGTCACGTAATGCGACGCGAGCAGCGCCCCACTGCCCGCCTTTGTAGCCGCACCTCTGAGTTTCATTTCAGTCAGCCTTCGTTCAGCAGCCCTCAGTCAAGCCACGCAGCGGAACATCTTGGTCTCGGTCGGTGGTGCGCACGCCGCTCTACACAACGGCGGGAGAGAGGAACAACCGATCGAAGTTGCCCTTCCGCCCCTCGAGTTGCGGGACCTGATCGTAGCCACCTTTTTTCAGCTGCGGCACCATGCGGCTGTGCAGCTCGCGGTAGCTGAGTTGCCCCTTGGCCTGCTTGATGGTCTGCGCCAGGTAGTAGGTCAGGGCACCATTGTAGCTGCCGTCGATATACGCGTCCGCGGAGGTCTGCGTGTCGCGGCAGCCCGTGATGAGCAGCTCGGGGATGTTGGCGTTGACGACATCGGTCTTCTTGCGCACCGCGCGTGACGAGGTCCGGAGTTGCCCCACGACCGTGCCGCGAAGCTTACGGTTCGACTCTTCCGCCATGATGTCCCACGGATTCGGCAGATAGCGGGGAATCGACGGCGCGTCCGGTGGCTGAATTGCCCGCGTATTCGTGCCGGAGTGGCAACAGTCCATGATCGCCGTCAGGCTGACACCGGCCGGCAGCTTGTCGAAGGTCGTACGCAGCCAATCGTCGCGTAGCGGATCCTTCCAGTCGAGATCCGTCGGGCACAGGATTTCATCGCGGCGGTCCGCCTCGTCGCCGTTGTCGTCGGGCACGTTTGAGCCATGACCGGAGTAGTGCAACAGCAGCACGTCTCCCTTTTTGGAACCCTTGACGAGGCCGGCGATCGCCGCGCGCATCGCCTTCGTGGTCGCGGCCAGGTCGGTCAGCAGCGTGATGTCGGCGCTGCGGAAGCCGTAGTAGCTCGTGAGCGCCGACTGCATGTTGCGCACATCGTTCACGCAACCTCGCAGGTCCGCTCCCGCGATGCGGTAGCGGTTGATACCGATCAACAATGCCTTCTTGCTCATTTCTGTCCTCCTTTGGCCAAGACGTTACGCCCTCGCATCGTGCGACTACGATCGCCGCGCCGTGAGTCCTCGGCTCGCGGATCTCCAACCAGATAATGCCCCGTCGCTCTCTTCAGCGCACTCGATGTCCGTTGCCCCGGCTTGCCATCCACCTTCACGAAGATGCCGGGCAGGCGGTTCAGGAAGTCCTGCAACTCGCGCGCACCGGGCATCTCCGGCCCTTTCGTCCAGTAGGTGATCAGTGGCTCGGCGCCGGCCGCGGCCCCTCCCGGTGCGACCGCAACCCCCGTGCTGTCGAATCGAATGATGCCCGTCTCGGCCATGCGCCGGAGCAGCACCGCCGCGCCGCATTGTCTGGAGACGCCGGTGGGCGAGAAGGTGCCGTCGCCGACGTACTTACCGCTCGTGTAATGATTCGAGTAGCTCCACAGGTACGGCGACAGCACCTCCGGATGGCGGAGCCGGTACCCAAAGCCGTTGTATTCTTCGAGCTTGTACAGCAGCCCCGGCACGCTCCAGTCGTTCCATTGGTCAAGCTTCTGCAATATGAGTGCGTCGGCTGCGCTCTCTTCCCAGGTAAATGGCGGATCACCCGTCGGGGGGCGCCCGGCCGGCACCTGAACGGTGCGTGCGGTCAAGGGATCGCCATTGTGGAGATGGCGGGAGAAATTCAACGACGACTCCATGCAATGGACGACTCCAACAAAGAACCACGGGATCCCCAGTGCCGTTTCGAGCCTCGCGTAGCGCCGACGCTTTGCCCCGAGTTTGCCGACCAGCGGCTCGACCTCCTGCGCTCGGTCCGACCGGATGTCGCAGGTGTTGAACAGCTGTTCATACTCCGTGCGGAGCCTGTCTGTCAGGCGTACTCGTGCCACGGTCCCTTTCTCAAGGCCCGGCTCTACAGGTCGGTCCCTGCCGTTTGGGTCGCGGTGATCGTCCGACAATCGTTCGTCACGCCGTGTGCCTCCAAGCGTTCGCTCATCGTCTTCTTGCGTTGGGCCATGTCGCTGAACTCCGCCATGGGCACGTCCTCCACATCGCCGCTGAGGCTCCAGGCTTTGACGGCGTTGCAATAGATAATCAGCCAGCGGCGATCGGTGCCGACGGTGAGCTCGGGACGCACGTCAAGATGGGCGAGCCCGGCGCGAATCGCCGCCACCTGGTCGAACTGGGTCTCGAATTGGGTGAACAATTTTTGCAGCCGCGCGAAGTCGGCTGCCGGCAACTTCGCCCCAGGTGTCCCGGGCAACTGGTGTTGCAAGGTGATGAGGTCTCGAGCCAAGTCGTCTTGCACGGCGAGAGGCGCTGCCAGGCGTATGAGGGAGCAGTCCCGCGGCGCTGTCATGTCCTTGGCTGGCAGCGCGTCACACGCCGCTGCGCCGGCGGCGCTGATCGGCAACACGGCGGCCTTCCCTGGGGCGCCGGCATGCCAGGCCGCCACCGCGGCGATCCGGTAGTAGGCGACGCGGTCTTTGGGATCCGTGGCCTGCTGTGCGGCGTTCCGAGCGTCCTGTGCGAGGGCAGCGAGGTCCTGCGCGTTGGGAGCGCTGGTGAGCCGCGCGTCGAGCTTCCCGACGGTCGTGACGGGCCGGCAGCCGGCCAGCAGCGACGTCGTCAGGACGAAGGCGATCAGTCTCCTGCTCATGTGCTGGCACCTCTTCCGAGAATCGTATTGATCTGGCGCTTCGTGAGTGTCCCCATCGCACCGCCCTGGAGAACGCGGGGAATGAGGTGGCGATAGAGCACCAACCACTGCTCGCTTCCGTATTGATTCGGGTGGCCGCGGACAAACTCGCTGAGAGTCTTGGCCAGATCTTTCAGGGCGGCTTGATATTCGGCAGCCGCCTTGACATTTCCCGCGGCCGTTCGCAGCGCCAGAACCATTGCTTCCCGGAGCGTCGCGCCGAAGAGGACACCACCCGCATTGCGTCCTCCGCCGCACTCCGCGGTGGCGACCGCCAGCAGGTCCTTGAGCAGCTCGGCGCCAACACCGAGGGAGCCGGCGGCCGTGGGGAATAGCCGTTGCGGGTTGGCGGCCCCTTCCTCCGCCGCTACGGCGGCGATGGTGAGCCAGTCATCAGGCGTCAATAGCAAGTCCTTGTCCTGCGACATCGCTGCCGCCACCCCGCCGACTATGGCCTGCAGCTCCATGTTGCCGCCGGCAATCATTGCCGGGGTCTTCGCTGCTTGCGCGAGGAAGATCCGTGCGAACTCCAGCAGCTGTCGCTGCGTGAACACGCTCTTGATGCCGCCGGTTGCTGGGTCGGTCAACGCGACCTTAAGACCGTCGACGACTTGTAGCGCCATTGCCCCGACCGCGCTCTCCCACGGGGCGCTGGCGTCGAGGAAATTCAGGCCATTGTCTTTGACGGCGTCGAGCACGGCCACGGCCAAGTGGGCTCCAAGGTCCTTGTCAAAAGGTGGCGGACTGGCCTTCAGCGCTCCCGCCACATCGCCGAAAAGATCGACCGCCAGTTGCTCGGTTGGCGTACCCGGCCGCCCGACGAATAACTCCGGCCGCTCGGCAGCCACGCCCAGTGTGGCAGTGTACAAGGCCACGAAGCCCGTTTCGGTGAACTGTTGCTTCAACCCCGTTCGGCAGGCTTCCCGGAGCATTGCTTGGGTCAGCGCACCCATAGCCCTGTGCGGATCGAAGGTTGCTCCCAGAAAGGCGCTCGGATTCGCTGCCACGGTGGCCATGGCGGCGCTCGCTGCCGGTCCGAGCAACGCGTCCGCCACGTCACGCCACTGGCTCTGCTCCGAAAGCTTCTCGGGGAGCGCCGCGATAAGCGGCGGCAGCGTGTGCTTCACCAGTTGCTGCAGGTCCGTTGTGCGGACGACCCAGTCGGGTTGATCATTCAGCGTCTTGAGCCCGGCACGCAGCATGATGCCGACAAAGCGCTCTGCGAGTTGGCTCTTGCCACCGAAGTCCTCGGCGTCGTCTGGGATCATCTCCGACAAGTTGGCCGCCAAAGCTGCCACCAGCTTCTCGCCGTCCCCACCAATTCCCAGGAGTGACGGATTGGCGCCGACGAACTCTAACGCAATGTCGGTGAGGGAAAGCACCATGCGGCCCATGGCGCCGACGGGACCTTTGCCGTCGGCCCACTGTTGAATCATGAGGGCACCACCCACCTCGATGCCCCGTTCCGCCGATGCCTCGTGCTTTTTCGCGGCGTCGTCTGCCCGCAGCTGTACGGCGGTCATGTAGAGTGCCTCCAAGGCGCCGGGGACCGGTGCGGGCCGCGTGCCGTGCCAGAACTTCGCCAGCGCCCCGCCAGCAGTGATCAGGTCGCTGTGATCCGGAAAGAACGTGTCTCGAATGAAGTCAATGTCCCGGAAGTCGGCACTGATGGCGTCGGGGAACAGGACTGCCTTGTCCCGCTCGTACTGCTTGACGGCAGCAATGCCTTCGCGCCTCAGGCGGAGCAGCGTGCGGATGCCGAAGACGATGATGGACGGATCCATGAGACTCCCTCCCTACAGCCGTGCGCCTTCCGCCGCCCGTAGCCGTCGCGGTTCTAATGTTGCACCACCATCCGCCTGTAATCCTACCAGGCTTCACATGATGACCATCAATGTTTCAGCGTTCCGCGGAGTCCGTTTAGACCACGGGAGGCCTAGGGCGTCAATTGAAGATTATTTCTTGAGAATGTTCGACAATCATCCGTTGCTTATTGCTGCGTCTGTTTACGGATGCCGGGCGGTACGGTGTGTGCGGCCTCGTGCCCGTGCGCACGATCCGTGGTCGAGGGCAATGGCAGGGAGAACCCTCGAACGGCCGCATCATGATCAAGGCGCATCGAGCTGCTCCGCTGCGGAAAAAGCGGCTCGGACAACCGCGCGCGTCAGCTCCGCAGGCGGTCGAGGGCTGCCAGCAACCGGTCCATGTCGTCTTCGTTGTTGTAGAAGTGCGGCGCCACCCGGATGCCGCCGTTGCGCACCCGGACGACGAAACCCTGGCGCGTCAGTTCAGCATGCAGGGGCCGCGGATCGCCGAGCCGGAAGACCACGATGCCGGAACGTTCGCCGGCTCCCCAGGGGCTGACCACTTCCGCTCCCCGTCTGGACAGGCCGTACGCCAGCCGGTCGGTCATCTCGAATATCCGGCGCTCGATCTGGTCCGGACCGATCTCCAAAAGGAGATCGATGGCCGCACCCAACGCATAGGTCCCCAGCACCGAGGGGCTGCCCGGCTCGAATTTCGCCGCATCCGGGCGTGGATCAAAGTGGTACGGCAAATAGGTATCGGCGTCGCGCACGCTCTTCCAGCCGTGAAGCACGGACTGGAGGCGGTCGATGACCCGATGGGACACGAACAGGCAGCCACAGCCCTCCGGCGCCAGCAGCCACTTGTGTCCCCCGACCGCGAGGCAATCGATACATTCCCGTTCGACGTCAAGGCGCACCGCTCCCACGCCTTGGATGCCATCAACGCAGAACAGTATCCCGTGTTGGCGACAGAACTCTCCGATTGGGCGCAGCGCGGTGCGCCCGCCGCTATTCCAGTCGACGAAGCTGACCGACACCACGCGCGTGCGCGCATCCGTCAGCGCCTGTACGTCCTGCACCCGGACGCGCCCCTGCACCGGCCGAACCATGCGCGTTTCCACCCCCCAGCGGCGCAGGCCGAACCAGGGATAGACGTTGGAGGGATATTCGCCCTCGACCGCGATGATGTTGTCGCCCTTCCGCCAGTCCAGCCCCGCCGCAACCAGTGACAGGCCCTCGGAAGTGTTTTTCACGAAGGCGATCTCACTCGGCTGTGCACCAACCAACCGTGCGAATCCGGCGCGGACCGCTTCGGTCCGCTCTTCCCAGCGGCGCTGCGCGGCGGCATCCATCACCGTCGCCTCAGTGATAAATTCGGTGACGGCCGCAGCCACTCGGCGGGATACCGGCGAAACGCCAGCATGGTTGAAGTGGGTCACATGCTCGGTGATCGGGAACTCCAGGCGCCACGGGCTCCAGTCCATTGCTGCTCCTTCTCCGCTTTCATATAACCAATGCAGGTCCGAAGAACACTCATGGAGCAGGAATCAGGCAGGCGTACAATCAGGGTTACGGCCGGATCCGCTCCGGTGCGGTTGGACGTGTTCCTCGCGCAGCACGTGCCCGACTGTTCCCGCCGTACCGCTCAGCGCGCCATTGCCGCCGGCGAGGTGCGAATCAACGGCCGCCTGGCGCGGAAGGGAGCACTCGTTCGGGCAGAGGACCTAATTCACGTCGCCGACGCGCTGTACGCCCCGCCCCTCTTACAGCCGAATCCGCGGCTGGCGCTGCGCGTCCTGTACGAAGACGATGCGATGATTGCGGTGGACAAGCCGGCAGGCATGCCGTCACAGGCGCTGCGCATGCACGAACGCGAGACGGTGGCAAATTTCCTGCTCGCACGCCACCCCGAGGTGGCTGCGTTGGAGCAGGGAGGCCGGGAGGCCGGGCTCGTGCACCGGCTCGACATCGATACCTCGGGGGTATTGCTGGCCGCCCGTACCCCGGCAGCGTATCGCTCCTTACGGCAGCAGTTCTCCCGGCATCAGGTCGGAAAGGAATATGTCGCGCTGGTAGAAGGCGTCGTGCACGCCACGGGCGTCGTGGATACCCCGATCGCGCATGACCGGCGCAACCCGAGCCGGATGCGGATCACCGCCCCGGACGACCCGCACGGCCGTCCGGCCGTGACCCACTTTCGTCCGGAGGAGCGTCACGACAACTGGACATTGCTACGCGTACGCATTCTGACCGGCGTGATGCATCAGATCCGGGTGCATCTCGCGTCGATCGGACACCCGATCGTCGGCGACCGCGTGTACGGCACCTCGGCGGTTCGTGCTCCCCGCCAGTGTCTGCACGCGGCTTCGCTCGCTGTCATCCATCCGACCAGCGGAGCGACGGTAGAAATCCGCAGCCCGCTGCCGGCAGATTTCGCCGGGGTGTTGCACGGTCGGAGACGTGCCAAACGGGCGGTTGCACACGGCTGACAGTGCCGCGACGTTGCCATCGCCAATAATGCGGAACGATACGCTCAAGGCGATCAGCGATCGGCGCGAGGCTCCACCTCGCTTTTGTTCAGGCCGCCGCCTGCTTGCCTTTCGGTTTGGCTTTGCCGCAGGCGCTGCACATGTTACGGACGTTGTCCGGATCCTCGACGAGCCCCTCGTCGATATTATGGCAGACTTTCTTGCACTCGGCGCAAACGAAGTACACGCCTTCGATCGTCTTGTTGATCCGTTCGCGGTTGAGAATGCGCCCTTTTAGTTTTTCGACGCGGATGCCGAGGAGGTCCTCGTACTGTCGTTTGATCTTGCGTCGACCTGCCTCGTCTCTTGGCAGATCACCTTCTTCTTCAGTTTCGGACGCGGCCTCGTCTTCGAAGATGCGCGAACCCCGCGATGCTTTGCTCTTCTTCGGTGTACGCCCCATGTTGCTCTCCAGACTGTCCTAGCGTGTGCGCTCCATAAAGCCGCAGTTCTTGTCACAAACCCAGAAGAATCCCTTGCGCCCGAAACCGGTGAATAAGGTCACACGGCTTTCGGTACCACAGGTTGGACACAGGCGCTTGTTCTGAGCCGCGCCGCCCTTCTCAGCTGTTTTTGCCTTCTTTTCCGCCATGCTAGCGGTCCTCCGTATAATTCAACGTTCAGGGGATGTGCCGCACCGGCCTGGACATCGCCGTGCGGCAAATAAAAAAATCCGGCCAAGCCGTGAACGTGCTAGACCGGATCGTTGCATCTCTGTGGAAGCCTATATCGGACGGCTCCGCCGCTGTCAACGGACGGGGACGATTCGGACGGGGACGATTCGGCGGACCCACCTTTCCACGGCTGGCGGAATGGTGTACTCGTCGGCTCCGTTTACTTCACGGAGGCGAAAAGGACGTGCCGGGTGACGCATGAAGTGTGGGGCAGCGGCCCGACGGGCGTACGAAATTCTGCGCCAGCACGGGATGTGGGTGCTGTGGATCAAGCTGCTGGGCGAGCTAGGGTACCGCCGCGTCGTACTGCTGGAACAAGCGCTCGATGACCGTGCCACGTTCCCCACGACGCGCCTCCCGGTGACCGTCAGTCTGCTGCGCAAAGCAGAGGTGGAGGAGTACGCGGCCTTTTATCCCGGCGCCGACCCCGAGGAGATCCGCCAGCGACTCGACACTGGCCATCGCTGCTTCGCCGTGCGCCATCGTGGGCGGCTGGTCCACGCGGGATGGGTTGCCACCGGGCGGGTCTGGATCAAATACCTCCGCCGTCACTGGGATCTGGCCGCGGATGAAGCATACCTTTACGAGGCCTTCACCGCGCCGCCCTACCGCAACATGCGCGTCGGCGTGGCGCGCGCAGCCGAGGAAACCCGTGTCCTCTCTCGAGAAGGATACCGCCGGGTCATCGCGGTTGTTTGGCCCGAGAACGTCGCCGCCGTTCGTTATGTGGCCACCAGGGGCATGCGACCGGTGGGAGTGACCGGCTACGTCAAGCTCGGTCGCTGGCGTCACAATTTCACCAAACTTGATCCCGCAGAGCCGCTCGCCGCTCGCGCGACCAGTCTGTACTGGGATCGACTGCAACGACATCTTCAAGATCGACCGCGCTATTTGGATGCATTTCTCGGCACCCTGAAACGGAGGGCCTATCTGGAACTCATCGAACGCTGGGGCGGCGTCCCGCACGGTGGCCGGGTGCTGAAGACCGACCTTTTTGAGGAAGCCAGTGGGACGACCGACGCGTTCGCCATCGACCTCTGCCAGTCGGGCGCCACGGTGATCGGCATGGATCTGTCCCCGGCGGCGGTGGCACGGGCACGCGCGCGCCACGCAACGCAGCTGGGGCACGTCGCTGGCGACGCGCGTCATTTGCCCTTCAAGGACAGCAGCTTCGCTCTCGTCGTGTCGCCCTCAACACTCGATCACTTCCCCGATCCCAGCGACCTCCAACGCAGTCTCCGAGAAATCGCGCGCATTCTCGCACCGGCGGGGCGCCTCATCATCACGCTCGACAATCGCCAGAATGTCTTCGATCCGCTGCTGCGGCTGGCGATCCGTCTGCGCCGTGTGCCTTTTTACATCGGACGCTCATACACGGTGCGGGAGCTGCGGACCGAGTTGGAGGCGGCGGGTTTCGCAGTCGAGGACACCAGCGCCATCGTGCATCATCCCCGCATGCTGGCGGTGGCAGCGGTGGCTTTCGCCAATCGTCTGGGCTGGCGACCGCTCATACGCGGCGTGCAGCGTGCGCTGACCGCCGGGCAGCGATTCAACACCAGTCGCTGGCGCTACTACACCGGCTGCTTCGTCGCCGCCAAGGCGGTGCCCCGCAAGCCGTCGGACCGAGGAACCGGCTGATGTCGAGTTGGCTCGCCAAGGGATACTGGAACGCCTTCACGCTGTGGCATGCGCGCGATGAACGCCGGCTGCCATATCGGAGCGTAGACGAGCTGGCCGCCATCCAGAACCGGCGGGTACGGCGCATGGTGGCACACGCCTACGATACGGTCCCGTACTATCGCGACGTCATGGATGCCGCCGGCTGGCGCCCGCATGATTTTCACACGGCGGATGATCTCACCCGCTTGCCGGTAATCACGAGCGCACAAGTGGCGGCTGCTCCGGCACGCTTCCTCTCACGTCCGTTCGCCACACGGCTCGGCGTGTCGCTGCAATCGAGCGCCACGACCGGGCAGCCGAAACAGATCCGGCACGATGCGGCATCGGCCTTCTGCTCCATGGCGTACGGGCAGCGCGAGCGCATCGTGGTGGCGCACTTCACGGGACGGACTGTCGGCTACCGCGAAACCAGCATCTCCCGACTGAACAGCGTTTCTTTGCAGCTGCGCCAGTTTTATGAAGCCCACTCGTGGATTCCACGCCCAATTGATTTCCAGCGCAGGGTGCTCCTGGTCGACGGTTCCTTCGAATCCGCGGTGGCGCATATCAACGCCTTCCAACCGGAGGTGCTGCGCGCCTTCGGCTCATATGCCGGGCCGCTCTTCCGTTGGGCGTGGGAGCGCGGTGTTCCGCTCTTTCGTCCCAAGGTGGTCATCTACGGCGGCGATGGCATGCCGGATGCCGACCGTGTGCTGCTGCAAGAGCAGATTGGGATCCCGGTGCTGTCAAACTACAGCGCCGCCGAGGTGTTACGCCTTGGCTTCCAATGCGAGCGGGCCGCGGGCTTTCACATCAATATCGACCAGGTCGCGGTATGGGCACGCGGGGAGGATGGCACGCCCGTCGCGCCCGGCGGTCGCGGCGACATCATCATCTCCAACCTCGTCAACCGCGCCACGGTCTTGCTCAATTACAGGCTGGGCGACGTCGTGACGCTGGGGCGGACACGGTGTGCGTGCGGCCGGACCCTGCCGTTGATCGAGCGCGTCGAGGGGCGGTGCGATGACCTGGTGCTCCTGCCGGATGGCGGGATGCGGCATGCCCGCACCCTCCTGCCCTGCCTTTTCGAAGCTCCGGGCCTGGTGCAGGTCCAAGTCATCCAAGAAGAATTACGCCGCTTCCGGCTCCGCGCCGTCTGCGCCGCGGGCAGCGATTGGAGCGCCACACGCGCACGGTTGACCGCCGCAATGGAAAAGACGCTCGGAAACGAAGTGATCGTGGATGTCGAGCAGGTCGACGCCATCCCACTTGAGCCGGGGGGCAAGGTCAGAACCGTCATTTCGCACTGTCGGAACCGCGCACCCTAAGTCGAGGAGCGTTGTCCCCGGACCACCAGGCGCGTCGCGGCTGCCACCGCGCCGTGGCGCGTTCAGGCCTTCGCCATCTCCCCCCGTTCCGCATCCGCGCGCACGACACACACCTTTTCGCTGAAATCTTCGAAGAAGTACCCCGACCCCCCTTCGCTCACCACCTGCAGCATCTTGTCGGGATTGCGCACGCGGATGCCCCCCAGCACATGCACGCCGCGGGCGAAAAACGGCGGCGGCCACGGGCTCGCCGTCGGGCCGGCAAGCACGAAGCAGCGCACCCCGCGCGCGAGTGCGAGCAAGCCATCGAGACCGCCCTCGATCAGCGCCGACCCGGTCGCGATCACCACCGTGGCTGTCGGGGCCAGATCGACGATCCGGGCTGGATCGCGCCACAGGTCGCGTTCGTCGGGCTTCAGCGCCTCCGGGTGCTTGTCCACGATCCACAGGTCCGCCACCCGCCCCTTCAACGCACGGATGAACGGGACAAAACCCCCGATCATGAGCACCCGATCCTCGGCGCACACCGCAGCCGCCGCCAACGCGTCCACGCCCGGTAAAAGACGACCGCCGGGAATGCCGTGACGTTCGATGGCCAGCGCCGAGAGGGCGTTCAGCACGGCAACACCGACCGCACGGCGCAGCGGCACGTCAGTCAGCGCGTACCGCGACAGCGCCCACGCATCCTGCCCGGCGACGCGGCCGGCCGGCGGCGCGGCCGCCGCCGTGCGCGGGCAGCACACCGTGTCGCTCACATCGCGCGGCGTGAACGCTACGCCAACGTGCCCGGTCGACAAACGGGCAGCGGTGTAGAAGACGCCCATGCGCAAGTCGGAGACGAGCACACGCTCATCCCCCAGCACCGCGCCGAGATCGTCAACCCATGCCTGAATCAGCTCCATGCTCTTGCCCTACGCCTCGTTCTCGGGTTGCAACCGAACCCACGACTGCTCTCATCCATTATCGCCCATTCTATGCCTGTGCCACGCAACGCGATCAACGCCAGGGCGGCTCACGGAGCGGATCGTCACGCTTGCAAGCTCCGACCAACACGATCCGGCCTGCGCCTGTTTTGCGAGCATCTCCGTCCCGATTGCCCGGCGCTTGAGCTGTCGCGGGAGATTGCTTCGCGCCACTCCCCGGCACGCGCTCCGCCTTCGAACTGGCGCGGCCATTGCATCGCGCAAGCGAGGGAGTTGACGGAAAGGGTACATTCGGGTGCGCAATGAGAACAGCCGATCGCTTCAGGGTCTGCGAAACGCTTCACGCCATTGCGCGGGAGCACGTGCGCGTCACAATCGAAGAACAGCGACTGAGACTGCTCCCGGCTTGCGGTCACCAGCTTACGCCTTACGCCCGAAGCCTGTGCCGCGAACTCATGGAGGCGTATGAGCAGGAGCCGACGGAAGTTGGGGAGATGATTACCGAGCGGCGAGCCGAGTAGCGCTCTCGCGAAAATCCGCTTCGCCGGCTTGGCTGCAGTTTGCGGTCCGCGACGACTCCAGCAGGTCTCCGCATTGGTCGGATCCTGGCATTGAGAGCGTATCACGCGGCACAGAATCGGACGCGGCGGTGTCGGCGGGGGCACCTTTCGCGGTGCGCCAACGCTGCAATCCCCGCCGCAACGATCCAGGGTCGATGCCCAGTACGCTGCAGATATATTCGAAGGAGAACACGAACGCGTCATCCTTCCGCATGATCCAGCGCTCCACCTCCTGAAACAGCTTCTGCTTGCGAGGATCGCTGGAGTCACAATTCTTCCGGTAGCAATCGATCGCCTCTGTCAACACGGCGGCTAGCAGTTGACACTCGCCCTTGTGACGCCGCAACTGCGCGCGCGCCGAATCGAAGAATTGCTCGGGGAGCACGATCTCAGCTTGAAACAACCGTTCCTTGTCCCGCCCCATGTCGGCGTCATGACATACCCCGTGCGGCTTTGGTATTCGTAGAAATACGGAGATCGATCCGCGACCAGCGCGTGCTAGGAAAAGAAGGTGATTTTTAACCTCGGACGCAGAGCCGTTCTTGCGTGGTTGGGGCTAGGCATCTGCCTCGCCGGCTGCCCAATGCCCTCTTCCCGATCGACCATGGACGGAACGCGCAATCGCTTGCGGGACCCCATGGACGAGCAGGTGGCGATCTATGCGACGGTCATCCGATACCTGTTCGCTCCGTCCGTTCCCGGTGGATCGCTACGCCTTTACATCGTACGGGCGACGAACGACGCGGCGGCAGACCCCTCCCGCTACGTTCCACAGTCGGTTGTACTGCCCGACGCGGTCCAGGCAGGCATCACCGACGCCTTGGGAGACTTTCCGACGCACGTGATCTGGGTCAATCAGTTTACTGACGTGCCGCTCGCCGCTGAAGGCGGGACGGTTGTGGGTGGGGGTGTCATTGTGCAGGTGGGCAACATCCGCCGGGAGGCGGAAACCCGCGCACTGGTCCCCGCCAGCATTTACGCCCGCGAGCGAACGACCGGCGGGGCGCTGTACCTGTTAGAGAAACGAGCCGGCATCTGGGCCGTAACGGGAACGCGCGGGGGATTCTGGAGCACGCAGTGAGCAACGTACACACCGGGGGCGTGAAATGCGGGGTGTTCTGTTGGCAAGTTCGGCTCGGTACGCTGGGCGAGGTGGTGCGGGTGAATTCGAAATCGACGTTTGCCATTGCCGTGGTGGCCGTCCTTGTGGGCTGCACCGTGGGCCCGAGCGTGTCGAAATACGGCGCGTTGACCCTAGACTGCATCGCAATCTCACGGGTCGAGCGATGGCGGGCGCTGACGCCATACCTGAATGATACGACCACCTTGCGACGAGGTAGCGTCAAAAGGGGTGGAAAAAGAGAAAGGCGGTGTAACCTTCCTTCGACCAAGGTGGGGGTTCCGAACGGTTACGAAATAAGCGAAAAGTGTCGATCTCTCTTGCGGAGAGCTGCCACGGACACGAGCAACAGACCCACAACGCCGGCCGGCTGAATCGCGGTCAGTACCGCCGCAATCGGCGGCGCTTGAGCGCCACTCCAATGGGTAATCTACCTGAGGACCCAGATTGGGACGTTGACCAAAGGAACCATGACCGAAGCCGCTACGCCAGCGGCCACAATGGCCCGCGTGGCTTCTACCTGAAGGAGATCGCTATTGCCCTTGGTTATACCGACCTCTTCCATCTCCATCTGAGCAAAACGTTCAAACGTTTGGTCGGTATCGCACCTCGACGCTTCCGTGAGCACCATCGCAAAGTGACATAAAACTCAGGCCATTTTGCCATTGGTTCCTCCCCTGGCTGGTGTGCTATTCCCGCGGCGATCATTGACAATGGGTTCTTGCCTTGGGGGATGCACCGTTGTTGGCCAAGCGCGGAACGCGAGGGGCCATTAAATTCAACAGGGAGGGGAAAGCATGCTAAACATCGGAAATTCCATGCGATTCGGAATTGGGCTGGCCCTGGTCGCCGGGCTGACCGTTCCTTCGGCCGGTTGGGCGCAAGCCGCAAGGAAGGGAGCGCCGGGGCAAGCAATGGAGATCGAAGAGATTACGGTCACAGCGCAGAAGCGCGAAGAGGCTCTTCAAGAAACGCCGATTTCCGTCACCGCGCTCACCAGTGATGCCCTGCAGAATGCAGGTGTGTCTAGCCTCCTGGATATCGCTGCTTCCGTGCCGAGTGTGCGTCTCTCTAACAATCCGGGGGGCAACAACAGTATCACGTTTGCAATGCGTGGGCTGTCCCAGGGGAGTCCGCAGACGGCATTCGCGCCCAAAGTGGGGCTCTATCTAGATGGGGCGTACATCGCGCAATTGAAGGGGTCCAACTTTGACCTCGAAGATGCCGAGCGGGTCGAGGTTTTGCGGGGGCCTCAAGGCACGCTGTACGGCCGCAATACGATTGGCGGCGCGGTGAATTTCATCACCAATAAGCCAACCGAGGATCGCTCGATTACGGTCAGCTCCGAAGTGGGGAACTACGACACCTTCAAGGGGCGCGCCACGTTCAACGTGCCGTTGATCGGCAAGAATGGATTCTTCCAGTCCGAGGCCCTGGGGACGTTGAGTCTGCGAGAGACCGCCGGCTACAAGACGCATGAAGGCTTCTATCGCAACGCGCTGGCAGCAAACATGCCGGCCACTCCCAGACCCGGCGGTGGCGCCGACTACGACGACCTGAACCGCGTTTTTAACTTCACGGCGCTACGCTGGCAGCCCACTCGTGACGTCAAGCTGGACTACTTGTTTGAGTACCACCGCTATCACCAACACACGACGAATTTCGCGCTCACCTACGTGTATCCGGGCTCGCCCATATCCCGCCCGCAGGTCCCCAGCTTGTACGCCGTGCCCTACATTCAAAAGAACCGTCCTGATGTGATCCCTACGAACGCCGTAAACCAGGTCGACGTACCCCGTACTGACGAGAGTCGCGACGACGGTCACCACCGCATGCATATTTTGACCGGCAGCTGGGACATCGGCGAACTCGGACCCCTGGGTAGCACCACCCTCAAGTCGATCTCTGTCTATCGCAGCTTATTGGCCGAGGGGGTCCGGGACGCGGATGGCACACCGTTGCCCATCGCCGATACCAGCACACCGAGCTCGATCACGCATTGGAGTCAAGAGCTGCAATGGATTGGTAACGCTCCGCGCGTTCACTACATCCTGGGGGCATACTACTTCGGCGAATACGACATGTACCGCTCGCGGCAGAGCTTCTTCGGCGGAGCGTCGAAAACCAGCTTAAAGAACTTCAACAAACTCAAGTCGTATGCGGCGTACGGCCAGGGCACCTGGACGCCACCGATTCTCAACGACAGGCTCAGCCTCACGGCTGGCCTGCGCATCACGCAAGAGCAGGTCCATCTCGATCACTTTATTACACAGGTAGCCAGGCCCTTCAGTCAAGTGGGCGGAAAGGCGTTTGGGGGCATCCACGGTGCGGGTGCCCCTGGGATCGACCCAATGGGGGATATCTCCTATCAATGGACGGATGACGTGATGACCTATGTTCGCGCCGCCCGCGGTTTTGCCGGCGGCGGAATCAACCCCGCTGGCACGATCCCGCAGTTGTTTACTCCTTTCGATCCGGAGTCGCTGTGGAACTTCGAGGCCGGATTCAAAACACAGTGGCTCAACAACCGGCTGCGGCTCAATGCCGACGGGTACTTCAGTTATTATAAGGATTTGCAGCAAACGGTGTTTCGGGCCAGTCCGACCTTGGGCACACTCCAAATCAGCTCAAATGTCGATCGGGCCGAAATCTGGGGGATGGAGTTCGAAGGGACAGCGATTCCGTTTCGCGGTATGGAAGCGACCGTGGCGTACAGCTTCCTGGCGCCGAAATTTACGAAATGGTTGGACCAGGCGTTCGATGCCAATAACAGGCCGATTTTTGATCCCGCGGGGAACCCCGTCCTGGAGAACGTGGCGGACCAGCGGACCTTCGGGAACAGCCCCCGACATCAAATCACAGCAGGGCTCACGTATACTGCGCCGCCGACCACCACCGGAACCTTCTCCGCGCATCTTGACGTGTTCTGGCAGGACAAAGTGGTTTTCGTCGTTAACAATCTAACCGCCGGCAGCCAGGCCGATGAAGGCTGGGCGTATGCGCTGGTCAACGGCCGCCTGGCGTACGTCGGAATTCCGTTGCAGAAGGGTAGTCTCGATGTCGCGGTGTATTCCCGCAACCTCCTCGACCGGAAATACCGCACGTATGGCATCGATTTCGGCTCATCGGTCGGCTTCTCTGGCAACCAGTACGGCGACCCACGCACGTGTGCACTTCGATTTCGACAAGGCGACGCTGAAGGCGGATGCCAAACCAATCCTCGATGAGGCCATCCAGGTGCTGAAGCAGGAGGGGAGTGTCGACATCGTGGTCGAGGGCCATACCGATAGCGTGGGGACCGACCAGTACAACCTCGGCCTGTCGCGCCGGCGGGCGGAGACCGTGCGGCGCTATCTGGTGGATCACGGCATCGCCAATTCGCGCATCACGGCGGAGGGCATGGGCGAGTCCAAGCCGGTGGCGTCGAACGACACCGCCGATGGGCGTGCACAGAATCGCCGGGTGGAACTGCATGTGAAGTGACCACTCCCGCGCCGAGACCGATAAGGGCGGGGCGATGGGGAATGCGTGTTTGCGGATCAGCGACGTTGGTTTGGGGTACGAATGTAGCCCAAGCGCGCGCCGATCTGACGTGGAAAGCTGCATTGAGCCACAGGAGTGAGGCATCCTTATGGCCCCTCCTTGGGGATGGCCGCTCCTGGGGCTCATTGCGGTACCACGCGCGGAGGACACCGCAGGAAGGTGACCAACTCGTCCCCCGCTTCGTGCAGGCTCACCGCGACGCCGCTACAGCGCAGGCTCCACTAAAAAGATCGCTATTGCCCTTGGTTATACCGACCTCTTCCATCTGAGCAAACCGTTCAAACGTGTGGTCGGTATCGCACCTCGACGCATCCCTGAGCACCATCCCAAAGTGACATAAAACTCCGGCCATTTTGCCATTCCTTCTTCCCCTGGCTGGTGTGCTATTCGCGCTGCAATCCTTGACAAGGAGCTCTTGCCCCGGGGGGACGCACTGTTGTTGGCCCAGCGCGGAACGCGGGGGCCATTCATTTCAACGGGGAGGGAGAAGCGTGGCAACCGTCGGGAATGCGATGCGATTCGGAATTGGGCTGGCCCTGCTCACCGGGCTGACCGTTCCTTCGGCCGGTTGGGCGCAAGGGTCTGAGGTCGGAGATTATGTCGTGAAGAGGGGAATTCGGCCGCTAATGCTGCCTATCCACTCGTCGAGCAGGTGCTCGAGCATTGGACCAAGGGACGACCGGAGCGGGGCGCCCGCGTGAGCATCACCATCGATCTCACCGGGAAGGCCGCGCTCGTCACCGGCTCCGGCGCGGGCATCGGCGCGGAGGTCGCGGTGTGGCTGGCCCGGGCCGGCGCCGCGGTCGCCGTCAACGACGTCCGCGCCGAGAAGGCGCACGAGGTGATCTCCCGCATCACCGCCGAGGGCGGCCGGGCCGTCCCCGTCATCTTCAACTGCCGCGACGACGCGCAGATCGAGCAGATGGTCGGCGCCGCCGTGGATCAGCTCGGCGGCCTCGATATCGCCGTCAACAACATCGGAATGACCGCCGGGTACGCGCAGGGCCCCTTCGGCACCATTCCGGCCGAATCCTGGCGGGGCATCGTCGACCAGAACCTCATCCTTACGGCCCTCTGCGGCCAGGCCGAGGCGCGGGTCATGCAAGCGCAGGGCCGGGGCGGAGTGATCGTCAACGTGTCGTCCGGCGAGACGACCCGCCCATCGCCGTACATGGCGGCCTACGGGGCGGCGAAGGCCGCCATCAACCATCTCACCAGCACGATGGCGGTCGAGCTCGGGCCGTCCGGCATCCGCGTTGTCGCCATCGCGCCCGGGACCACCCTCACCGAGGTGGTCCGGGCCGTCTTCGACGACGCCGGGGTCGAGGCGATCCGCCAGTCGCACCCGCTGCGCGTGATGACCGAGCCCGAGGAGTTGGCCCGCCTGTCGGTCTTCCTCGTGTCCGATCTCGCCCGCTGCATCACTGGGCAGCTGATCCTGGCCGACGCCGGCGCGCACCTCTCGCGCTCCCGGCCGGCCAACGCCCCCGGCCCCGCCGCCAAGGAGAGCGGATGAGCACGCCACGCGCAGGGGAGGGCGCCGCCGAGATGATCGACCTCGCCAACGATGCGCCGGAGGCGATCTTCGACCTCTTCGAACAGCGCGGCTGGGGCGACGGCTTGCCGCTAGTGCCGCCCACGTCCGAGCGCGTCACGCTCATGCTCGGCGGCGCCGAACCCGACGAGATTCTCGGCGTCATCCCGCCCCGCTTCGGCGTCGCCACGCGCCGCGCCGTGGCCATCAACGCCGTCCTCGCCGGCTGCCGCCCCGCGTGGCTTCCAGTGCTGACCACCGCCGTGCGCGCCCTGTGCCGCGACGAAGTCAACCTCGCCGGCGTCCAAGCCACCACCCATCCGGTGGCGCCGCTCGTGATCGTACACGGCGAGGCCGTCGACGCGTTGGGCTTCAACGCCGGCTGCGGTACCTTCGGGCCAGGCACACGCGCCAACGCCACCGTCGGCCGCGCCCTGCGCCTCGTGCTGCTGCACGTTGGCGGTGCGCGCCCCGGCTGCGGCGACCAATCGACGCAGGGACAACCCAGCAAGTACAGCTTCTGCATCGCGGAGAACGCCGCGCACAGCCCGTGGGAGGCCTACCACCGCAGCCGCGGCCTCGACGCGCCTAGCGCCGTCACCGTGGCCTGCTGCGAGAATCCGCACAACTTTCACGACATGGAGAGCGCCCGCGCCGACCGCATCCTTCTCAAGGCCGCATCGGCACTCGCGTCGCTGGGCAGCAACAACGCCTGCATCAGTCAGGGCGAGATCTTCGTCGCCCTGTGCCCGGAGCACGCGGCGACAATCGCGGCCGACGGTTGGTCGCGGGCTGACGTGCAGAGCTTCCTCTACGAGCGCGCCCGCCTGCCACGGCGCGTCTTCCTCGAGGCCTTCGATCGCCGCCGCTGGGCGCCGTGGATGCAGGCCGACGCCAGCGACGACGCGCTGCTGCCCATGACCGAGCGTGCCGACAACTATCGAGTCCTCGTGACCGGCGGCCCCGGCAAGCATTCCTGCGTCCTGCCGAGCTGGGGCATGACGCGCAGTTGCACACTGCCGCTCTCACCATGAGCCATACGCCGCGAATGACGAAAGGAGAGTCGACATGCTGAAGATTTACTCACCCGAAGGGTTGCAGGGCCAACAGCCGCTGCAACTGGCGCCGGCACCGGCGGCACTCGCCGGACTGCGACTCGCGGTGCTCGACAACCGCAAGCCCAATGCCAGGCTGCTGCTGGAGCAAGTGGCGCACGGTCTCGCGCAGCGCGCCGGCGTGTGTGTCGCCGCGGTCACCGCGAAGGCGAACGCCGCTGTCGCCTGCAACCCGGAACTGCTCGGCCAGCTGCGCGAGCAGGCCGACGTCATCCTGACCGGAAGCGCCGATTGAGGGTCGTGTACGTCGTGGAGTGTCCACGACCAGATGCGACTGGAAGCGATGGGGCGGCCGACGGTGCTGCTGGCGACCTCGCGCTTCGCCGACTTCGCTCGCGAGTCGGCCATCGGCTACGGCCTCCCGAACGCCCGCATCGTCGTGGTCGAGCACCCGCTTGGCGGCGTCGCCGAACCGCTGATCGCGGCCCGCGCCGCGGCGGCGGTCGACGCTGTGATCCAGCTGCTCTCGCGCCCTTCCCGATGAACTGGGAACTTTCCGAGACGGAGGCTGGGTTCTACCTGCAGCGATTCGCTGGCACAAACGCTCTCCTTGCTGACCGCCCGCATCGGCACGATCTTCAGCATATTTGCGTTGTCCAATCTGGTTGTGGCGGCAGGCCGATCGATGGGTATCGCAGCGATTTCCGCCCGAACAGCATCTACCTCATCGCAAAAGGCCACGTACGTTTGGTCGGTATCGCACCTCGACGCTTCCGTGAGCACCATCGCAAAGTGACATCAAACTCCGGCCATTTTGCCATTTTTGCTTGCCCAGGCTGGTGATATTTGCGTTGCGATCAATGACATGCGGTTCTTACGCCCGGGGGGTGCACTGTTGTTGGCCCGGCGCGGAACGCGGGGGCCATTCAATTCGCTGGGGGGAAAAAGCATGGCAAACGTCGGGAACCCGATGCGATTCGGAATTGGGCTGGGCCCTGCTCGCCGGGCTGACCGTTCCTTCGGCCGGTTGGGCGCAAGCCGCAAGGCAGGAGGCGCCGGGGCGCGAAATCGAGATCCGAGAGGTTACGGTCACAGCGCAGAAGCGCGAAGAGGCTCTTCAAGAAACGCCGATTTCCGTCAGCGCGCTCACCAGTGACGCGCTGCAGAATAAGGGTGTGTCGAACATCGCCGATCTCGCTACTGCCGTACCGAATACGCGTGTCTCGGAAAGTCCGGTGAGCAACAACATTCTGACGGCTACAATTCGTGGGCTGTCCCAGGGGAATCCGCAGACCCCCTGGGCAGCACCACACTCAAGTCGAACTCCGTATATCGCAGCTTATTGGCCGAGGGGCTCTGGGACCCGGATGGCACACCGAACCACATTGCCGAGATCCTCACACCGAGCGAGATCTCGCATTGGAGTGAAGAGTTGCAGTGGATTGGTGCCGCTCCGCGTTTTCACTACATCCTGGGGGCATACTACTACGGCGAATACGACATGTACCGCTCGCGGCAGACCTTTTTCGGCGGAGCGTCGAAATCCGGCTACAAGAACTTCAACAAACTCAAGTCATATGCGGCCTACGGCCATGGCAGCTGGACGCCACCGATTCTCAACGACAAGCTCAGCCTCACGGCTGGCCTGCGCATCACTCAGGAGCAGGTCCATCCCGATCACCTGGTTACAACGGCGTCCGGAGGCCCCTTCAATGCAAAGGGCGGAAAGGCCTTTGGGGGAATCCATGGCGCGGGCGCCCCGGGGATCGACCCGATGGGCGACATTTCCTACCAGTGGACGGATGACCTGATGACCTATTTTCGCGTCACCCGCGGTTTTTCCGGCGGAGGATTCGACCCCAGTGGCACGCTCCCGCAATTATTTAGAAGTTTCAATCCGGAGACGCTGTGGGCCTTCGAGGCCGGGGTGAAATCACAGTGGCTAAACAACCGGCTGCGGCTCAATGCCGACGGGTTCTTCAGTTATTATAAGGATATGCAGGTATCGGTGTTTATGGCCAGTCCGACCTTGGGCACACTCAGTGTCGCCTCAAATGCCCAACGAGCCGAAATCTGGGGGATGGAGTTCGAAGCGACGGCGATTCCGTTTCGCGGTATGGAAGCGACCGTGACGTACAGCTTCCTGGCGCCGAAATATACGAAATGGCTCGATCAGCAATTCGACGCCAACAATCAGCCGATTTTTGATTCCTCGGGGAAACCCGTCCTGGTGAACGTGGCGGACACGCGGACCTTCGCGGCTGCTCCCCGACATCAAATCACAGCAGGGCTCACGTATACTGCGCCGCCGACCACCACCGGAACTTTCTCCGCGCATGTTGACGTGTACTGGCAGGACAAAGTGGCTTACGTCCCCAGCAATCAGACCCCGGGGGCGCAAGCCGATGAGGGCTGGGCGTATGCGCTGGTCAACGGCCGCTTGGCGTACACCGGAATTCCGTTGCAGAAGGGCAGTCTCGATGTCGCGGTCTATTCCCGCAACCTCCTCGACCGGAAATACCGCACGTATGGCATCGATTTCGGCTTCGCGGGCAACATGTACGGCGACCCACGCACGTTCGGCCTGCAACTGACCTATAACTATACGGCTGGGGCGGAGCCGGTGGCGCCGCCGCCGGCCCCGGTGGCGCAGGCCGCGCCGCCTCCGCCGCCGGCCAAGAAGAAGATCGTGCTCCGCAGCGTGCACTTCGACTTCGACAAGGCGACGCTGAAGGCCGATGTCAAGCCGATCCTCGATGAGGCCGTGCAGGTGCTCACGCAGGAAGGGAGCGTCGACATCATCGTCGAGGGCCATACCGACAGCGTGGAGACCGACCAGTACAACCTGGGCCTGTCGCGTCGGCGAGCGGAAACCGTGCGGACCTATCTGTTGGACCACGGCATCGCCAAATCGCGCATCACGGCGGAGGGCATGGGCGAGTCCAAGCCCGTGGCGTCGAACGACGCCGCCGATGGGCGTGCGCAGAATCGACGGGTGGAATTGCATGTGAAGTGACCACTTCGGCGCCCAGACCGATGAGGGTTGGGCGCCGGGGGAATGTGCGTCAGCGGATCAGCGCTGTCGGTGTGGGGTGCGAATGGAACCTGAGCGCGTGCCAATCCGGCACGGAAAGCTGCATTGAGCCACGGGGGTGAGGCCTCCTCTGGGCCCCTCCTTGGGGATGCCCGCTCCTGGGGCTCATTGCGGTAGCACGCGCGGTGGTAGCATCGCGCGGCACACCTGGGGCGCGAGAGAGTGGGCTTTCGAGAGGTGCAGCGATGGGAGTCAGGATATACATCCAAACCATTATCTTTCCGCCTGGGGGTGCCAGCCCAGCTCCGTCGCTGACGCTAGTGCGACGATTGGAGTTGCCAGCGCGGTTCCACGAAGGACGGAAGGCTAGACGGTGGTTGTGGGCAGGACTCGGTTTGTTCGTGCCGGCCTAACAGTTACGCTCGCCTTGATGACTTCCTCTGGCGGTTGGGCGCAGACGTCCAAAGGGAAGAGGGATGCAGGCTGGGGAGCGGAGATCGAAGAGATCACCGTTACGGCACGCAAGCGTGAAGAAAACGTGCAGGAGATTCCGGTCTCGGTGAGCGCAATCACCAGCGCCGCGATCGCAGAAAAGGGGCTGGCGAATGTCGTCAATCTTACCGAGACCGTGCCGAACCTACATGTGCAGACGTCCAATCAAGGCAACTCGGGCCTCGTCATCGCCATGCGCGGGACGAATCAGTCGAACCCGAATCTCGGCCCGAACCCGACCGTGGGACTCTACGTCGACGGGGTGTACATCGCCAAGATCCAGGGGGCCAACCTCGATTTGGATGATCTGGAGCGCATCGAGGTCCTGCGGGGGCCGCAAGGCACCCTGTTTGGTCGCAATACCGCCGGGGGGGCGGTCGCGTTGATCACCAAAAAGCCGACGGAGGAGCGCGCGATCACGGCCGGGACCGAGGTGGGCAACTATGACGCGTTCAAAGGCCGGGTGACTCTCAACGTGCCGCTAATCGGCAAGAATGGATTCTTCCAGTCGGATGCCCTTGGAACGCTCAGTCTCAGAGGGACCGCGGTGTACCGGTCGCACGACGGCTACATGCATAACACCGGAGCCGGCGGTGCCAAGCTGAAAGACTTAAGCCGTGTCTTTAACATGACCGCGCTGCGGTGGGCACCACGCCACGACCTCACCCTGGACTACGCGCTCGAGTATCACCGTTTTCGCGAAGCGCCCTACGAAACCCTAGTTACCTACGTTTATCCGGGATCGCCGGTCTCAGGGAAGATCCCGTCCCTGGATCTGCGGCCGTACATCCACAAGAACCGCGTGGATACGATGGCCATCAACGCCGTCATCTTGAACGATGGGACCCAAACCCGGAACAAGGATGATGGCAACGAGCGCATGCACAGCCTCACCGGGGAGTGGGATGTCGGCGAACTGGGACCGCTCGGCCGTGTCAGCCTGAAGTCGATCTCGGCCTACCGCGCCTGGAACTTGGACCAAGCGGGGGACTACGACGGCAGCCCGCTACCGATTTACTCGATCAGCAACTATCAAAACCTCGCGCATTGGAGTGAAGAGCTGCAGTGGCTGGGGAGCGCCCCCCGTGTCCAGTATGTCCTGGGGGTCTACTACTACGGAGAGCACTCGACCAAGCGAGGGCAGCAGGTAACCTTCTCGGGCAACAGTTACCACTTGAACACCTCGAAGAACAGTTCGTATGCGCCCTTCGGGCAGCTCACCTGGACGCCGCCGATACTGCACGACAAGCTGAGCCTGACAGGGGGACTGCGCTACACCAGGGAGAACCTCCACACACGGCGGACGTTCCGGAATCTCACGAATAGCGCCGGGAGCTTTGACCTCTCGCTGGGGCAAGGCTTCGGCGGGCCCGATGCGCTCACGCCCCTGGGGGACATCGCCTACCAGTGGACGGACAAGGTGATGAGCTATGTGCGGGTCAGCAAGGGCTACCAGAGTGGGGTGATCAACGCCTCGGCGGGCTCGCCCGGGGCGTTCACCGCCACCAAGCCGGAGACGATCTGGTCGTATGAGGTGGGGGTCAAGTCGCAGTGGTGGGAGAACCGGCTGCGGTTCAATGCGGACGTGTTCTACAGCGACTACAGCGACCAGCAGGTCTCGACGTTTCGGGCCAATCCGAGCGGCGGAGTGAGCAGCACCATCGAGAATGCCGGCAAGTCTCGGTACTACGGCAGTGAGGTGGAAGTGGCGGCGAATCCGCTGCGCGGCGTCACGGTCACTGGAAATTACAGTTATCTGAATGCGCGCTATACCCAGTTCCTCTCGCAACGGATTGATCCGGTGACTGGCAAGCCGGTTCTGGACGAGAGTGGCAAGCCCATCCTTGATGACGTCAGTAACCAGCAGCAGGTGAACTATGC
>JAGDMS010000134.1 GCA_017860575.1 Deltaproteobacteria bacterium
CTCGGTCAAGATCGAGCGCTTCATTACCAGCACCGTAAAAGCATGGGCGATCATCGACGCAATCAGGAGCGGCAAGAGGGCGTTCACATCGTGCGTCAGCTCAATTGCGAAGATGACGCTGGTGAATGGCGAACGCATGGTGCCGCCGAGAACGGCAGCCATGCTCACCAACGGCCAGAGCGCGTTCGTTCCGCCGGGTAATATCGGGGCTTCGAGCGCACCGAGGGCTCCTCCCATGATGAGCAAGGGCGCGAGAACTCCGCCTGAGGTCCCGGAACCCAGCGCGATGGCCCAGATGATACCCTTGACCAGGATGAGGGAGATCAGCGTCCGAGGGACAACGTCACCGCGGAGCAGATCCGCGATGGTATCGTACCCCACACCGAGTGCATGCGGCTGAATGAGCCCGCCAACGCCAACCACCAGTCCACCAATCGCCGGCCACCACATCCAATGACATGGCAAGCGAACGAAGGTGTCCTCGGCGCCATAGACCGCGGCGGTTAGCGCCGCGGAGAGCGCTCCCCCTGCCAAGCCGACGAGCACCGCAGAGAGCAGGCCAGGCACGCCCACGGCGAGATGTGATGGAACAGGAAATAGAGGCCCCGCGCCGATGAGAAACGGCCGGATCGCCGCGGCGACGGCGCTCGCGAGCGCCACGGGTACGACGCTGCGGGGTTTCCACTCGAACAGCAGCAACTCGACGGCCAACATCACTGCCGCCACCGGCGAGGCGAAGGTTGCCGACATTCCGCCCGCGGCGCCCGCGACAAGCAGGGTCTTCCGCTCCGCAGCGGTCGTATGCAGAGCCTGCGCGATCAGCGAACCAAACGCGCCGCCAGTCATAATGATGGGCCCCTCCGCTCCAAACGGTCCGCCGGAACCGATGGAGATCGCCGAAGAGACCGGCTTGAGGATCGCCACCCGGAGTTGCATGCGGCTCTGCCCGATCAGGATCGCTTCCATGGCCTCTGGAATCCCGTGGCCACGGATGCGTTCAGATCCGTAGCGCGCCATGAACCCGATGATGAGGCCTCCAACGACTGGAACAATCACCACCCCGACACCCAGCGCATTCGCCGCAGGCGACTGAAATGTGGCCGCGAGTTGATGGTAAAAAAACAGGTTGGTAAACACACGAATCAACCACATCAGCGCAACGGCGACGAAAGCGCAGACCACACCAATGACGAGCGCGATGGCCGAGATCCAGATGAGCCTGGGATCTGCGGTAAAATCTCCCTTTTCTCTCATGCCTACCGGACACTCCTGTCGATCGTACGCTTGTCCATTCGCGTCGGGGACTCTCCCCAATATTGCCGCGCTCCGAGTGCCGCCCATGGCTGCGACATCCTGTCGGCCGACGCGGAGGAGCCCGGCGACAATCACATCGTGCCCGATGCGGCGCTTGCTCATCGTGACCCCACCCGAATGGCCCCCAAGACGGCGAGCGGCCGGCCCGCCACAGGTACATCCCGGTCCTCGCGTTGGGTCCAACGGAAGAACCTCATACTGAAGACGCACATGAAGTAGAGCCCGGCACCCACCCACATCAACAAACCCCCGAGCACTTGATCGGCAAGCGGCGTCAGCCCGCCGGGATGTGGGCCTTCGAGATACCATGGATAGATGACCTGCAACGCCAGCGTGATCGGTGCGGACACCGCCGCCATCGGGATCAACAACAGGAAGAGATAGAGCGTCTGCGCAGGATAGGTGAGACGGGGCAGCTCCGGCAATGCGCTGAGTAAGCGCCACCACATGATGGTGCCGGTGATCATGAGCAGGAGGAGCAGGGCAACGGGGAGGACGACGCGGTTCACAGTTGCGCCTCGTGCGCGACCGCAGCGGAGCCGGGTGCGCACTCCGAACGCAGCGTGATCTCCCGACTCGTCGTGTCTGTTAGCCGCTTGTTGTCGGCTGTGGTCCCGTTGCGCTGGAGGATGAAGGCGAGGACGTTCCAGTACTCCTCCGCAGATAGACTCGCGGGCTGGTCCGCCGGCATGGTGGCGGAGACAAACTCGTACACGTCCTTGACGGTACGGAAGTCACTCATTCGGATCTTTTGAAGCGCACGGGGCTTGCACGGTAGAGCCGTGCCGCCGATCAGTTCGGGGGCTCGCAGGCCCCGGTACGAATCATCTTTCCCCTCGCCGTTTGGCTTATGGCAGCGGCCGCACTGGTGCTGGTAGATGCGCGCGCCGCTCTCCGCCTGCGTCTCCGTGAACGAGTGCGCGACCCCGTTGGCAGCGAAGATGAAGAAGCCGACGGCCGTGAGCCAACGGGCACAGCGCCACCACGTGGAACCACGATGATGCTCTTCGAAAGCCCCGCTCATGCTCCAAAAGCATGGTCGATTCGCTGCGAGAGCGGAACACACCTTCTTGCGCTAAAGCAAAGAGGCGAGAGTTCGGTCCGGCTCAACAAACAGTAAACGGCCAGTCTCGTGCCGCAACCACGTACTCCGTCACCTCGGTTTTCATGTGGATGGTGCGAATCGGTCAGAAGGCGCTCAGCGCATCGCCGGCGAGCAGGCTGTCCGCGGTCCCGGCTGGCCAACAGGGGACGGCGATTCTTCCTACTAAGGGTGTTACTCGACCACCCAGATCGTGTATCCCTCGCCACGGCGAACGAGTTCTGCCGCCAGGTTGCCGCTCATCAGCTCGCGAAACCACGACATCGATTCGCGTCCAACGACCACCGTGTCGCACCGGCGTGCCTGCGCCAACTCCAGGATCCGTTCGGCGGCACCTACCCCTTCGACTCCTTCGGAGAACTGGACGTCGAGTGCTCTAGGCGAGACACCCGCATCGCGGAGTGTGCTGGTAGCCATACCCAACGCCCGCTGCGCCGCCTTCTTCGCGCCGTCCCGCCACCGCCGCTGTTTGTCCGTGTGACGCGCGTGCAGCCTTCGCTCATGCGGATCTTGCGCGCCCCGGAATTCAAGCGATCTTGGCGGCAGCCGGGGCACGATGTGGACGAGACAGATGCGCAGGTCTCGCTGTCTGCTCACAATGTTGGCAACGTATGCGACGGCGCGTTTCGACGCTTGCGTCTCATCCACAACCAGAAGCAGCATCCTGTTGGTCAAGCTTTGTCACACCTCCCCATTCGATCAACCGACATTAAGAGCTGGGGTTGGCGAACAGGACCGGAACATATCTACACAGCAGGCCCACACAATGAGTCCCTACGTGTCCCGCAACGAGGCGGGAACGGGTCTCTTTGCGTTAGCACAAGGACGCCGCCTCTTGTCTCCGGTGTGTTGCTAACGCCTAGGGCGCTCCGTCTTTACCTTCTGCAGGTCGGCGGCGATGGCGATGAGGCCCGGGGAATCGAGGATGGTGACGCGTTGGCGGCCGATGTCGAGCAAGCCGTCTCGCTGCCAGCCACTGAGAATCCGGCTGACGGTGTACAATGTGGTACCTGTCATCTCTGCCAGATCCTGGCGAGAGAGCGGCATGTCGATCAAGACGCCGTCTTCAGTCTTCCAGCCGGCCTGGTCAGCGAGCCGGATCAACGCGTGCGCCACCCGGCGCTCCACCCGTTCGGTTGCCAGCTCGCGGTAGAGTTCGCGCAGACTCCGCAGGCGCGCCGTCAATTCTCGGACGGCGTTAATAGCGATGTGCGGGTAGGTCTCCATGAGTCCGGCCATGGTGCGGCCCTTCCAGCAGAGGGCGCGGCACCAGCGCACGGCTTGAGCCGACACTGGGTACACCTGGCCCTCAAACGCTGCCATCGGCCCGAAGAGTTCCCCGGGTCCGATGAAGCGGAACACCACGTGTAGCCCCTCGGGCGTCGACTGCATCAGCTTCACGCGGCCCTGGTGCAGGACATAGACGATATCGGCGGTTGCACCTTGCTGGAAAAAGAACTCTCCCCTCTCGATGCGGCAGGACTGCGCCGCCCGGGCCACCGCTGACAGCTCGGCCGAATTGAGACCCCGAAACAGCGGAACCTGTTGGAGAAGGCGGATGGCTTGGATCATTTCAGGCATTGTCCGCTCCCACTCTGCGCCCAGCATGAGCTGAGTGACGTCTCGCTTGTGGCTGATGGCAGAGCTTCAGATGGCCATGTTTAACGCAGGGGCTGCAGCCTCGTCTACCCGTGCAAGTACCCCTGCCAGAGATCCTTGCGCCGCTTGCGCATGCGCGGCAGATCAATGCGTCAGAGCCGGATTCTTGGTGTCAGTAGTCTGTTTGCGATGCCGCAAACAACTGTGGTGCTCGGGTGGGAGTCCTTCGCTAAGGTATTGGCCGGAGGAGCGAATCGATTTGTGTGCCCTACTCAGGCAACACCTTCCCACAAATGAGCCTGCCTCGTTCCGACGCCTTGGTCTTCTTCGGGGCCACCGGCGATTTGGCGTACAAGAAGATCTTCCCGGCGTTCCATGCGATGGCCCGGCGCGGCCACCTCGACTTTCCCGTCATCGGGGTAGCGCGTGCAGGGTGGACCATCGAACGGCTGCGGGCGCGCGCCCGCGACAGCGTCGCCACATACGGCGGTGGGATCGACGACAAGGCAATCGCCCAGCTTTCGGCACAGCTGCGCCTCGTCGGTGGCGATTATGAGGACCCGGCCACTTACGCGGCGCTGCGTCAGGCGCTCGCCGATGCGAGGCGGCCGGCGTACTACCTCGCGATCCCGCCCAGTATGTTCGCCCGCGTAGTCGAAGGACTCGGCCGCTCCGGTTGCGCGCATGACGCCCGCGTCATCCTCGAGAAGCCGTTCGGCCGCGATCTGCCGTCAGCCCAGGCATTGAACAGGACGCTGCACACACTGTTCGACGAGTCCGCGATCTTCCGCATCGATCACTACCTCGGCAAAGATCCGGTGCAGAACCTTGTGATCTTCCGGTTCGCCAACACCTTTGTCGATCCGATCTGGAACCGGCATTACGTCGAAAGCGTGCAGATCACGATGGCCGAGAGCTTCGGCGTTCAGGGCCGCGGCCGCTTCTATGAGGAAGCCGGCGCGATTCGCGATGTCATCCAGAACCACATGCTCCAGGTGGTGAGCTTCCTCGCGATGGAGCCGCCGATCGCAACCTACCACGAGTCCATTCGTGACGAGCGGGTTAAGGTGTTCCAAGCGATCCGCCCGTTGCGCCCAGAGGATCTCGTGCGCGGGCAGTTTCGCGGCTATCGGCAGGAAGACGGCGTCGCGCCGGACTCGACCGTCGAAACTTTCGCCGCCGTCCGACTCCACATCGACTCGTGGCGGTGGGACGGCGTGCCGTTCTACATCCGCGCCGGCAAGTGCCTCCCGTCGACCACCACCGAGGTGCTCGTGACGTTCAAGCGGCCGCCGCTGCGGAAGATCGCCCTTGGGGAGACCAACTACTTCCGCTTCCGGCTGAGTCCGGACGTGATCATCGCCATTGGCGCACGCATCAAGAAACCAGGCGAACAGATGGCTTCGGAGCCGACCGAGCTGAAGGTCGTGCACTACCCGGACGGAGACGAGATGGACGCCTACGAGCGTCTGCTGGGCGATGCGATGGCGGGCGACGGAACGCTTTTCGCGCGCCAAGATGGCGTGGAGGCGGCGTGGGCGATCGTCGAGCCGATTCTCGGGAACGTGACGCCGGTGCACGACTATGCGCCGGGTACGTGGGGGCCCGCCGATTCAGCCCGGTTGACAGAGCAGGTCGGTGGCTGGCACTGCCCGGCGTCCTGAGGATTGCGGCGGAGACCGCGAAGAAGATCCTCGTCATCTGCCGGCACGCCCGGACAGGCAGTGGTCTTGATGGATGAAAGGAAGAGGCATGACCAGTAACGCGCGACTCAAGTTGTACACCGAAGACCTGTGGGACAGCCCGTACGTATTCACGGCGTTCGTGGCGCTGACGGAGAAGCGCCTGCCCTTCGACACCGTGCCACTGGCTCTCGACAAAGGCGAGCAGCGGCAGCCGGCGTACCGGCAGCACTCACTGACGGCCAAGGTGCCGACGTTGGTTGACGGCGACTTCTGGCTGTCGGAATCGACCGCCATTGTAGAGTATCTCGAGGAGCGGTTTCCACCGCCAAGCCATCCACGTCTGCTTCCGGCTGACATGCGTGAGCGCGCGCGAGCGCGGCAAGTGCTCGCGTGGCTGCGCACAGACTTGACGGCGCTGCGCAACGAACGGCCGACCACGTCGATGTTTTACCCCCGGGCACTTCCGCCGTTGAGTGCGGCGGGCACCGCCGCGGTCGAGAAGCTCTTGCAGGTAGCCGACCAGTTGATTCCGGTAAGCGCAACGTCGCTGTTCAGCACCTGGTCGATCGCCGACAGTGACTTGGCGTTCATGCTGCACCGCTTGATTCTCAACGGGCAACCGTTGCCAGCGAAGCTACAGGCATTCGCCGCGACCCAATGGCAACGGCCGTCCGTCCGCGCTTTCGTCGAGCACCCACGGCCGGCGGCAACTTAGCTGCATGCCGAGTGGACCTCGCTGCTGCTAGGCATTACTCTTTAATGCGACCCGGGTCCGCCACTGTGGCATGCTGCGCCTGTGCTTCGTGTAGACACTCCTTGATTTCCCGAACGGTGCTCATCGCAAGCACCCGCTTGGCGAGAGCCTCTGCCTGCGGAATGCTGGTCGAACGGATTGCATTCTTGATCTCCAATATTTCTAAGGGGGTCACGCTGAGACTCCGAAAACCGAGCCCCAGCAACAGCTGGGTGTAAGACGGATTACCCGCCATTTCGCCACAAAGCGAAATGCTTTTCACCTTCGCATTGGCCGTGGCTGCCAACGACGCGAGCACTTGCAGCACAGCCGGATGGAGCGGTGCGTAGTAGGACGCCACCTCGCTGCTCGTTCGGTCGGTGCTCAGAAGGTATTGAACTAGATCGTTGGTGCCGATGCTGAAGAAATCGACCTCTTGTGCCAAGCGGTGGCTCATGATGGCGGCCGACGGTGTCTCGATCATCGCGCCCACCAGGATATCCCTATTGAACGGCTGACAGTCGGTCTCCAGCTGCGCTTTCACGGTCTCGATGACCGCTTTGGCCGCGAGCAGCTCTTCTACATCTCCGACCATGGGGAAGAGAATGGAGATGGGATGCGTGGCGCTCAAGCGCAGAATCGCGCGCAGTTGAGCCCGTAGAATTTCGGGATACTTGAGCAACAGCCGCGTGCCGCGGCGGCCCAACGACGGATTGGCCTCGCGCGGAAGAGGAAAGTAGGGGAGGAGTTTGTCGCTACCGAGGTCCAACACGCGGATAACCACATGGCGGGCGTTCATCTGCTCCGCCGTCGCGCGGTACAACTGGTATTGCTCGTCTTCCGAGGGAAAGTGATCCTGAACGAGGAACGCGAATTCGGTTCGGTACAGGCCGATGCCATCGGCGTTCAATGAAGCCGCCGCGGCGGCATCGGCAACTTTGCCGATAGTGGCAGACAACGTTATTGCGACTCCGTCCTGCGTTACGGCCGGCAGATCCACCAGGCCTTTCAAGGCATGCTGATGGGCCTTGAGAGCCGCTTCGAGCCGATCATACTCCCCCAGAGTCGATAGAGATGGTTTGACAAACACACGTCCGGCCAGACCGTCGACGATGAGCGGATCGCCTGTCTTGATGCGCTTCGTGGCGTCCCGAACGCGAATCAGCGACGGGATACCCAGCGAGCGCGCCAGGATAGTCGCATGCGCGGTCTGTCCTCCCCGTTCCAGAACCAACCCGCGAATCGTCTTCCGGTGCAACTGAGCGACGAGGGAGGGCAGAAGTTCGTCGGTGACCATAATGCTCTCCTCTGGCAAAGCGGGAATTCCCCTCAGTCGGCGCTTGGCCAGAATATCGAGCAGCCGGTTCCCGATGTCGCGGAAGTCCGCCGCCCTCTCCCGGAAATGGAGGTCCTCCATTCGAGCAAACGTGGCCGTCAACTCATCGATGGCCTCAGCCAACGCTGCCTCAATGTTGATCCGCTCCCTTAGGCAACGAGTGCTGATCTCTTCGCGCAATGCCGAGTCGTGCAGCAGAAGAATGTGTGTCTCGAAAATGTCCGCTTCGGGCTCACCGACCTGCCGCTGGACCCGCTGTTGCAGATCCCGCAGCTCGTTCTCCGCATCGGAGATCGCTGCATCGAACCTCTCCATTTCCGTCTGCGCCTGGCCCACTCCGAGCGTTCGACGCGGAACAGCCGCGCGCTCCGCGCAAGTGCAGACAAACGCCGGCCCACGGGCCGCGCCTGGCGACGCCACCTCGCCCAAGAGCATGGCTGAGTGCGTTCTGTTTTCCCTCATCGGTCTCGAACAGCTGAATTGTAGCCGGCGACCACTCCTCGTCATCGATATCACGCGGCGCGGGTAGCATGGGCGGCATTGTTTGATCCAACGCAAAGACGATAGCTTTCGTTCGCGTTGCCGGCGTGAGAGTCTTCGACGATGAGTCGTACGGCGTTCGTGGCAGTGACGGAGAAGCATCTGCCCCTCGTGCTGCACCGCCTGATTCTGAACGGACAGCCGCTGCCCGCGAAGATCCAGCGTACGCCGCGACCCAACGGCGACGGCTGTCCGTCGGCGCCTTCATCGGGCACCCACGAGCGTGCCCTAGCTGTAAGGAGGCCCAAATGGACGTGAGGATTGATTACGTTAAGGTTGCACCCGAGGGGTACGCCGCGCTGCTCGGTCTCGAACAGTACATTCACCACTGCGGCTTGGAGCCGTCGCTGCTAGAGCTGATCAAGCTGCGGGCCTCGCAGATCAACGGCTGCGCCTTCTGCGTCGACATGCATACCAAGGACGCGCGTGCTGCCGGCGAGAGTGAGCAGCGCCTGTACGCCGTGGCTGTGTGGCACGAGGCGCCCTTCTTCAACGAGCGCGAGCGTGCCGCCTTGGCGTGGACCGAGGCCGTGACCCTTCTGCCGTCCGGCCGCGTTCCGGAGGACGTCTACGAGCACGCGCGGCAACACTTCGGCGAGAAGGCGTTGGTAGACCTCACCCTGGCGATCGTCGCCATCAACGGCTGGAATCGCCTGGCGGTCAGCTTCCGCAAACCTGTCGGCACCTATCAGCCTGGCGCGCTGCCGAAGTGAACCGACCTGAGCCCAGCAGCTCCGTGCGGAGGGCTGCATGTCTGGATCATCTCACGTTCTCGCTCACACCGGCTCCCCCGTTCCGGTTGGACCTCACGGCCTGGGCGCTGCGTCGCCGCCCCGAGAACACCATCGACGTATGGGATGGGAGCACGTACCGGCGCGTCTTGGTGATCGATGGTCAGCCCGTGGCGGTGGCGATCTCCCAAACGGGCAGTCCCAGGCATGGCCGCTTGCACATCGAGCTACGCGCTGCGCGGCTGCCGCCAGGCGCCAAGCAGTCGGCTACGATCATGCTGCAACGCATGCTGGGTTTGCGGCTCAACCTGCATTCTTTCTACCGGCTGGCGGCGCGTGACCAGCGGATCAAACTCTTGGTGCAGCACTTCCGTGGCGTGAAGCCACCGCGATTCCCGACCGTGTTCGAGGCGCTCGTGAACGGGATCGCCTGTCAGCAACTCACGCTGCACGTTGGCATCTTGCTGCTCAGCCGCTTGGCCGAGCGGTTCGGGCCGGCGGTTGATGGCGACGGCGCCGTTCAGCACGCTTTTCCGCGGCCGGTCGATCTAGCGGCTCTCTCCGCGCCGGCGCTGCGTCAGCTGGGGTTCAGCACCAACAAAGCGCGCGCATTGATTGAGCTGAGTGCGGGGTTGGCCAGCGGACGGCTGGACATCGAGGGGGTGACGGCGTTGGATGAGCAGGAAGCGCTCGCGCGTCTGTATGCGCTGCACGGCGTCGGCCGCTGGACGGCAGAGTACGTTCTGCTGCGCGGCCTCGGACGCCTCGACACCTTCCCGGGCGACGATGTCGGCGCCCGCAACAACCTCGCACGATTCCTTCATCGGCGCGCGCCGCTCGACTATGACGGCGTTCGCCGCGCCGTGGCCGGCTGGCAGCCGTACGCCGGCTTTCTCTACTTCCACCTGCTCCTGGATCGCATCGCACAGGCCGGCTGGTTGGCGCCCGGTATCGGTGCGGTGATTCACAGAGAGGTGTAGATTGCGGGCGTTCTTCGAATCTCTACGTGAGACGTACCTCCCGCTCGGGGTCAAGTCGCCAACCTCACTGGGTGAAGTCAATCGGCTGAGGACACGCGTTGCCGCCAGCGTTGTAGTCATAGACCATTCGCCCGCCGTAGTCGGCGCCGCGCGTCATGACCGCGAGCAATGCCAGCAGCAACAGCACAAACAGCACGCGGCCGCGCTGCGGCAAAGGCCGCGCTATGGCCGCCCACACGGTCAAAAGCACGGCGAGCGCCAGCGTGGTCAGCATGAGGTCCTCGTGAGGCTCGAGAAGCGCCGCGCGTACTGAGGGGGCGACCATCACGCCCGGTTCGGCGCGCAACCCGATGGCCACGGCCAGCCCGGCTGTCAGGGTGCCGAGCAGCAGGAGCCAGAAGGGCAGCCACGCCCACCAGTCCCACCGCAGCAACCACGCCAGAATGTACAAGCCCACAGCCCCCGTGAGAAACGCCAGCGGGAAGTGAACCACCAGAGGGTGAATGTTCTGCAGGTGCGGGACGCCAGGCAGCAGATCGCTGAGCACAGCCCTACTTCACGGACTCAACCGTCAGGAACGTGCTGCCGCCGTTGCTGTACATTTTGCCCGTGATGCTGACTTGCTCTCCCATCTTGTTAATGGCGGCCTCCGGCACGGCGGTCTTGTCCTTCGCCGGCAACAGCACGTAAAGCTTGTTAGTACCGTTCTCTAACAATCCGACCGGCGCACCCTTTTTGGCGCAGTCGAGCCCACACTGGCGGTGAGTGGCGCCTTTAGCGCCCATGGCGGCGTAACAGAACGTGTCCACCACCTCACCGGTGACCGTCTCGGCTCGTGCAATGCCGACAATGGCGATGGCGAGGAACACTCCCAAGCCCACGGCGACACATTTCTTCATAACAAACTCCTTCCGAGATTCCCCGATATGCCGGGTAGTGAACTCCATTCAAATCATGAATATAATACCACCCTCAGCGACAAGCGAAAAGGAGGATTCTTTGCACCCGCGCAAAGAGCGAACGGGGGCTGACACCGCACTACCAGAAGCTGGGTGAGCGGACCTGGCTTTGCGACATACCCTCGTGGCGATGCTTTGCCGTCAAGACGGGCAGGGCCGACGCTGTTGGTGCGTGCCATCAGTTGCTACCGGGAGGCAATCCGCCCCCGTTTGACGGTAACCATCGTCTGTTCGGCGGCGGTGAAGTGCCGGGCACGGTCGAGGGTTAGCGCCAGCAGCGAACGTCCTCCCACGAGGCCGCGACAATATTGCTTGGGAACCGGCGTGCCACAGATCTCGCGCGTCAGTTCCTGCAACCTGGTCCCGTCACCTCCCGCGAGCACCAATGCCCAACGACTGTGTGTCAGCGGACGATCGTCAGATTCAGTTGTTCCCTTCACCGTCAACCCCCTATCGAGCGCACACAGCGGGAAAGAGCGGCGCGAGCAGTGACCGCGCAGTCAGCTCGAGACCGGCACCCAGCATTGCAGCCCCATCCTACCCACGAGCGTGCCGTCTCGGCGACTGCTCCGGCTGTGGCCATGATCGGACCATGCAAGGCGTTTAGCGGGGGCGGAAGAGGCGTCCTTGCGGTGGAGCAATCAACGTTCACAGCTGGTCGTCCGTGCCTCGCTCCATCCCCGGCGGGGGTTTCGCTAACCAGCAAGCAGCGTCAACAGAAGGTCACGGCCGGAACGCCGGGCCTGACAAGGAATCCGTGGCGTTTTGGGGGTGTAAACGATGTGAACGCGACGCACCGCATGCGGTAACCTTCCCGGGTTGACTCGGTGTCTGCGGTTGCGCCAGCACACGCGCGTGACCGGCGTGATCCCTCCGCTACGCAGTGAGATACGACGCTTTGTTTAATCAACGAGACCAAGACAGGGGAATGACATCCGTGAAACCGAACCATGTCGCGCGGCGGTCGTGCTTGAGGCTGGCCGCGCCGTTGCGCGGGATTGCCCGGTCGACGTCGGCACTCACATGATCTTCTCCCAAATTGTCACTTCCGAAATCGTGTGTTGGAATTTCCGCGTGGTTTCACGGATGACGAACGGCACTTCCAAAGGTCCTGCAATCAGATGGAAATGTTTGCCGAGCAGTTCCTTTAGGCCGTCCAGCGTAGAGAAACGCTCGCCGTCTCTCTTGAATCCGCCGATCCATTCTTCCCGCTTGGTGTGCTCTTCCAGCCAGGTGTAGGGGGAGCCGATTAACAACAGGCCGCCGGGATTGAGCCGTTCGTGAACCGTGCTCAGGAATATCTTTGGGCTGTAGAGGCGGTCGATCAGGTTGGCGGCGAGGATTAGGTCGTAGCCTGTGAACAAGGGCTTCAGATTGCAGGCGTCGCCCTGAAAGAACTCGACCTTGCGCCGAACCTCGTCGAGACCCAGATCGGCGAGTTTGCGTTCCCTGTAGAAGACGAGTTCACCTTCGTCGGTAAGGGTGTAGCGCAGCACCCCCTGCTCGCGTAGCTGGACGCCGAGGCCAATGAACCGGGCTGAAAAGTCTATTCCGGTGACGTGATCAAAATGGCGGGCCAATTCGAAGCTGGCCCGTCCCGCGGCGCATCCCAGATCGAGCGCCTTGCGGGCCGGTTTGTCGCCCATCATCTGGATCGCCAAGCGGGCCAAAGTGTGGGGGAAATTCGGCACGTCGAAATACTCGTCCCCGAAGTGAAACTCGGCGTATTCGGACAGCAGGGTGTCGGTTTCGTAGTGCGAAGAGGTCAGAGTGGCCGGCACCTCCGAAACTACGTAACGGAATCCGGCGTGCTGGAAGAAATGGCGGCGGAATGCGTAGCGCGAGGTACGGAGCGATTCATTGCCGCAGGAAATCCACGATCCGCCCTTCATGAGGTTGTGGCGATCATCGAAGGTCGGAGTCGTAAAATCGTCGTAATGGGGGTGTACTTCGAAGCCGTTGAAAGGGTAGATCGGCGTTTCCGTCCATTGCCACACATTGCCGATCACATCATAGAGTTCTCCATGGCAAAATTCGGTGACTGGGCATGAGGACGC
>JAGDMS010000339.1 GCA_017860575.1 Deltaproteobacteria bacterium
GACCTCGGCAACGACAACGACGGCGTACACATTCAGGACGGGGCGGCCGGCAACGAAGTCGGGGGACTGCTCGCGGGTGCGGGCAACACAATCGCTTTCAACGACGGCGAGGGTGTCGAAGTGATTGGCAGCGCTTCGACGGGCAATCTGATTGCCGGCAATCGCATCTTCCTGAGCGGCTACCAATACGAGAATTACGGTGCCACCAAAGGCCTCGATCTGGACGGCTGTTACACGCAAGATCCAGGCGATGCGGACACGGGTCCCAATAATTGCCAGAACTTCCCCATTCTCACCAAAGACCCCAACGGCTCGGTTCGGGGCACACTCGACAGCGTGCCCAACAGCGACTACCTGATCCAATTTTTCAGCAACGACATCTGTGACCCGTCAGGTAGGGGCGAAGGACAGTATTTCCTCAGCACCTCGTCGGTCCAGATAACGACCGACGCTTCCGGTCACGCCGACTTCGTCGCGCCATTCTCCACGGACCCAGACGAGATCATTACCGCAACCGCGACGGACATCACCGTCGACGCCACCACGCCCCGCAATGACACCTCCGAGTTCTCGAACTGCGCGCGCGGCAAAGGCATCGAGCTGTTGCCGCGGCTCGTGTTCGGCCTCGGCCTCTGCGGGAACCAGAAGCGGCCGATCCAGGTGATCGACAAGGAGACCGGGAACGATATCACGACCGACGGTACCATTACCTACGAGTGGGTCGGCAAGGGCCTGCCGGATTCGGTGATCGATGCCGTCCGCAGCGAACTCGCGCAGCGCAGCGGCGGTGTCGTGAACCTGGCAGACATCGATGTCAGAAACGGTCAAGTCGAGTTCAAGTCGTCCGGGATCAATGTGCTGCGGGCCAAGCGCGGCCCGGACGAATCGAACTACGCCTTTCTGATCGGCGGCATGGACTTGATCAAGGTCAGTTCCCTCGAGATCGGGCCGATCTCGCTTGCGAGCGCGGGCGCTGACACCGTCGCCGGCCTGCTTACAGACGCTTTCGGCGGTGACTTCGACGTCAACAGGCCGATGTTCCTGTTCCCCGCGGGCCCCTTCTGCAGTGGTAGACTGGCAACCGCCGGGACGACTGGGCTGGTCGAGGTGGTCAGTCTCAAATTCGATTTCTTCGGCGGGCTGCTGAGCGATGTCGATCTGATGCAGGTGCTGCAGAATCTCATCGCCCTCGTCCCCGACCGGCACCCGTTGATCTGGCTGGCCAAGGCAATCAGTAGCAAGGCCGCCGGTGTCATCGTCAGCCAGTTCCTCGACTTCGAGGTGAGCCGGCAAGCAGAAGGTGGGACGGATCCGCCGCTGACCGAGGACGAGGTGATTTCCGTGACCAATTCGTTCCCGAGCGGGGTCGTCCAAGCGAAGGCCCCCGGCCTCTCGGCGGTCGAGGCGACGCTCGACCTGACCAAGTACTGTCTGGGGTCGGCGGCGGACACGATGCTGGTATGGGTGCTGCCACGGCTGGAAGCGGTCGGCATCCGAAACGAGTGGGGCGACCTCGAGGACCCGCTGACCATCTACCTCGCGAGCCAGCCACCGACTCGCCAGCCGCATGCGGTCGGGAAGTTCAATGCCGCTACGGGCACAGGATTCGCCATCGAGTTCGATCCCCTCGGCGGAGACGACGAGGAAAAGGAAGGATTCATTCGCGGCATGCTGCCCCGGAAGTTGCTGCCGCCCGGACCTGGCATTCTGGGAGTGCGGATCGAGCCCCCGGGAGCCCCGGACCTGGCGCCCAAGGAGCTATACGTTGGCCACGACGGCTACAACGGCGACAGCTACCTGAAGGCCGTCATCGGGCTGCAGCTGAATCCAACGGCCGTTGTCTTCGACACGCTGCACGTCCAAACGCCGCTGCCCGATCTGGTCACCGACTGGTCCCTCGTCAACACGCCCCCAGGCGGACCGGTGGTTTCGGTCAACCCCCGTACGGGCCTGCTGACGGGACTGAGCCCGGGGATGGACGAGTTGCGGCTCGACGTCTGCATCCCGTTCGTCACACCCGCGGATATCGCGCCAGCCTTCAACGACATTCTCGTCGTCGGTGGCGAACCGCCCCCAACGCCTACGCCGACCACCGCCTCAGGGCCTCCAACCCTTACGCCCACCCAGACGCAGACCCTCACGGCGACCATCACGCCCAGCCGGACGCCCACGCCGACGGTGACACGCACGGCGACGCGCACAGGTACGCCCACGGCTTCGTCGACCCCGACGGCTTCCGCGACGTCGAGCGCGACGCGCACGCCGTCCGTTACGGCGACGGTGACGCGTACCGCGACGCCGTCAGCCACCGCGAGCGCTTCCCCCAGCGCATCGACGACCGCGACTGCGTCCACGACGCCGACCGTGACGCCGACCAGCACCCCGACGCCGACGCCCGACCAGCCCAACTGTGAGGTGCTGATTACGGTGCTCAAGTTCGAGGACCTCGATGGCGATGGCGTGCGCGATGCCGGCGAACCGGGGCTCGACGGGTGGGGCTTCGAGCTGCTTGACGGCAACGGGACGACGCGGCGGACGGGGCTGACCATCAACGGCGGGGTGTGGAGCTGGAGTGTCGTCGTCGATCTCCACTGGAATGGGCTGGAGGTGCGCGAGCGCGTGCGCCCGGGCTGGATCCCGACCACCAGTGATCGCGAAGTGATTTCGGCGGAAGAACTCGAGGGACTCATCCGGATCTGCGATCATCCGCCGATCGTCTACGACATCCCATTCGGGAACCGGCGGGAGCCGACGCCGGCACCCACGGGAACGGCAACGATCACGGTGACTCCTACACCGACAGCGACGCGCACCCGTACCCCGACGCCGACGCGGACCCGGACCCCGACGGTAACGCAGACACCGACATCCACCGCGACGCCGACGGTGCAGCCGATTGTAGTGCGGGTCGTGCCGCCGTATGCGCGCCAGGGCACCACGGGGCTGGAACTCACAATCGAAGGAGCGAATTTCGCGCCCGGGGCCGTGGTGAGCTTCCAACCCTCCGCCGGCATCACCTTGATCCCGGCGCCGCCGCCGAACTTTGGCTACGTGGGGCCGACCGAATTGCGGCAAACGATCGATATCGCCAGCGACGCGGTGGTCGGGGAACGCGAAGTGCACGTGACCAACCTGGACGGGCGTAGTGGGGGCATTCGCCCACACAACCTGTTTCTGATCACCATCGCCGATCCGGGGCCGAACGCGGGCGACTGTGACCGCGACGGGGTGGTGGCGGCGGCCGAAGTCGGGATGGCGCTGCCGCTCATCTTCGATGCCGGCGCCATGGCGCTGTGCCCGCAGCATGATCGCAACAGCGATGGGCAGGTGACGGCGGCGGAACTGGTGGCTGCCGTGTCGCGCTACCTGCAGGCCCCGCAACCGTCCCCGAGCCCGACTGCGGCGCCACTGACCGCGACGCCCACGCGCACGCCGACGAAAACTCCGACGGTGGCGCTGCTGCCGACGGTCACGCCCTCGCGCACACCGACACGCACCCCGACGCTGACACCGGCACCGACCGGTACACCCACGCGCACTCCCACGAGGATGCCAACCACCACGCCGGTGCTGACGGTGACGCCGTCACGCACACCCACGATGACGCCCACCGCGACGCGAACGCCGAGCGCGACGCCGGCGGCGTCCGCAACGCCGTCGCGGACGCCTACCCGGACGCCGACGCCCACCCCGACCGCGACGCCATGGCAGGGACCTTTGTTCTGCAGCACGCCGACGGGTGGCCTGCCGATCCCGGACGGCGACATCGAGGTCGGTGCCCATGACGCGATGCTTCTTTATGTGTCGGGAACGATTGTCCAGCTGCGTGTCCACGTCAACATCCAGCACCCGTACGTGGGGGACCTGTTCGTCGGGCTGGTGCACGTCGAGACTGGCACCGGGGTCGTCCTGCTCGACTACCCCGGCTATCCAGCCTCCGCAAATGGTTGTGCATGGCCGAATGTGGTGTGCAGCTTCGATGACGCGGCGCCGCAGTCCGCCGAGGCGATGTGCAACAGTACGCCTCCGGCGATCACCGGGAGGGTGTCGCCCGCGGAGCCCTTGTCGGCCTTCGCTGGTGAGTATGCCTCCGGCACGTGGCAGCTGTGGCTGTGGGACGGGGCGTTGGGCGATGTGGGACAGCTGATCAGTTGGTGCCTCGAGCTGCAGTGAGCCCAAGGGCAGCGGAGGGCAGGGGGCGGGGGCCGACGGCCCCCACGGGCGGTTCCGCTGTTCTCGGCCCCGCCGGCCGGCGGCGCCCATCGGGCCACCCTCGGTGCCGTGCCCATGCAGCCACAGCGCCTGCGCAGCCCAGTTTTCCCAGGTCTGCGACGCGGCACGCGCTTTTCGTGGCGAAAGTGAGCCGCCGCCGATCGACCAACTGCGAACCGAGGCCGTTCAGGAACGGCCCGCATATTGCATTTGACGACGCCGTTCGGCGGGGGCTTGCTGGCCCCGCGCCCGGACAAGGAGGCCCGGATGGCGGTGCGGCAGGCCGTCAGGCACCATGGATGGCCGGGTTCGGCGGCGATGGCCGTGTGTCACAACGGGCGGCGGCCTGTCGGGAGAGCAGCCAGACTGTGCGTTGCGGCGCTCGCCGTGGGCGCCATGGCAGCACTCACCTTTCCCGGAACGGCACGCGCGCGGTACGCGCCCGTTGCGTTCGTCGGTAACGAGAACGTCGACTTGAAATGGGGGGCGGGGGGTAGCTACAGCGCGTACATCATCAAACGGGATGGCCAGCAGATAGCGCGCATAACCGACCCCGACGTGGGGTTCTATCGCGACACGGCCGTGAGTAAGGGCCAGACGTACGTCTACGATTTTTGTTACGTTTCGGTGCTCCAGGGCGGTCAGGAATACCTCGCATGCAGCGATGAGCACCGTTCAGTGACCGTGGGCGACGTGGGGGGGGAGATCTACCAGGACCTCACCTGGAACAGCGGCGTCTACAAGATTGGTACCAAAGGTTACGTGCGCGTCTGGGAGGGCGCGACGCTGAAAATCGAGGGCTCAACCGTCGAAGCACCCTCAGCGACACTGTATCCGTATAGCATTTATAGCAACGGCAGAAAAAGCGGCATTACCGACTACCCTGGTGGGAACATCCAGATCCGTGGTGCGACTCTCCCGGGGAACGTGAAGCTCATTTTTTCTGCGGCCGGCCAGAACTTCCTGGTGGACAGCACGATGAGCTGCAACCGCAGCCAGTACGGCATCGAGTTCAGAGCCGAAGCTGAAGCCTTGATCAGGAACAACGCGGCGTTTGGTTACATCTACATGTGGGGGGGTGGTTCTGTGGCCACCATCAGCGGGAACGTCTTCGTTGGCACCGCGCAGAACACCGCGATCACGCAGTACAGCGGCGAAATGATCATCGAGGATAACATTTTCACCGGCCAGATCGAGCTGAACCCCTCGACACGCCGGGAACAGCTTCAGTCACTACGACGACGCAATTAACCTCGGCGCCGGGGCGATCGCCACTGTGATCGACAACAGCTTCCGCGGGTCACGCAGTTGCCTGTATATGCGGTACTCCCAGGCAACTGTTATTGACAATACCTTTGTCGACTGCGGTACGGGGTTCGACATCTGGGGTGATGCCTCTGCTGTCGTTCGACAGAACGTGTTTAGCGTTGTGGACGAGGCCCTACGGCCCCAATACCCGAAGGCGATTTCGGTTGGCGAGAAGTCGCAAGTGATCATCGATAAGAACAGGATTGCTGGCGCATCGACGGGAATCCAATTTGGATACACCTCCCCGACGGGGTCGGTCACGGCCAACGTAATCACTGACGGCGGTACCGGTATTTCGGTAGGCTGGCAAACCGCCGACCTTACCGTCGAGGGCAATACTCTGATGCGCAACCAGACGGGCCTGTCGTACAATCGTGAGGGTGGCGAGTTGCGCGACAACTGCGTCGCGAACAACCTGAACTATGGGTTGGAAGCAGCGAGCTACCATGTCGACGCGCGAAACAACTGGTGGGGCGCGGTGAACGGCCCGAAGCATTGGGATAAGAACCCCAATGGTAGTGGCGATCAAGTCTACGGCGAGAACGTCGAGATCGAACCGTGGCTGGGAGCCGACAATTGCGCAGAACCGCTACCGTGGCTGGGAGCCGACAATTGCGCAGAACCGCTGGCACCCCCCGTGTGCGGCAACGCCCGTGTGGACCCGGGCGAGGAATGCGACGACGGCGGGGCGAACAGTGACACGCGCCCCAACGCCTGCCGCACCACCTGCACGCTGCCGACGTGCGGCGACAACGTCATCGATGATGCGGAGCCGTATCTGGAGGACTGTGACGACGGCAACACCGAGGGCGGCGACGGCTGTCCGGCCAACTGCAAGTTGGAGATCACCCTCAATCCGCACCTCATCATGGGCCTGGGCGTATGTGGCAGTGCCGAGCGCGAAATCCAGGTGCGTAACAGCCTCGATCAGGATATAGCCGGCCAGTCCGACGTCACCTACGAGTGGATCCACAATGGCTTGGCGGAG
>JAGDMS010000135.1 GCA_017860575.1 Deltaproteobacteria bacterium
ACATTTTCACTGACCAGTTAAGCGGACATTTTCACTGACCTACAACAGACCGTGGCGTACGCCGTGGCCGAAGGCGCGCGGTCGGTTTCAGACATCGCCATCACGGTCAAACGCGTCCCTGAACTCATGCCGGAGGATGTCGCCAAAAGGGCGGGCGCCAAACTGGACCAGGCCGCGCCGATTGCCAAACCGCAGGAACTCGCCGACTACGACGCGATCATCTTCGGCACCCCCACCCGTTTCGGCAACATGGCGGCGCAGATGCGCAATTTCCTCGATCAGACCGGTGGCCTGTGGGCCCGCGGCGCCTTGATCGGCAAGGTGGGGAGCGTGTTCGCCAGCACCGGCACGCAGCACGGCGGGCAAGAAACCACCCTCACGTCGTTTCACACCACCCTCCTGCATCACGGCATGGTGGTCGTCGGCGTCCCGTACTCGGCAAAGGAACTCAATTACCTGGACGAGGTGTCCGGTGGTACGCCGTACGGTGCCACTACAATCGCCGGCCCCGACGGGAAGCGTCAGCCGACGGTCAACGAACTGGCGGTGGCCCGCTTCCAGGGCCGGCACGTGGCGTTGATCGCGCAGAAACTGGCAGGGTGAGCGCGCCATGATTACGATTCGACGCGGCACGGAGCGCGGCCACGCCCAGCACGGTTGGCTGAACAGCTACCACACCTTCTCCTTTGCCGATTACTACGACCCCGCGCACATGGGCTTCCGCCATCTGCGCGTCATCAACGAGGACCGGGTCCAGCCCGGCGCCGGTTTCCCGTCCCACAGTCATCGGGACATGGAGATCATCTCCTACGTACTCGAAGGCGCCCTGGAACACCGGGACAGCCTGGGCAACGGTTCGGTGATCCGGCCGGGCGACGTGCAGCGCATGAGTGCGGGCACCGGCATCACGCACAGCGAATACAACCACTCGAAGAGCGACGTGGTCCACTTTCTCCAGATCTGGATCCTGCCGGCACGCGCGGGCTTGGCCCCGGGCTACGAGCAGCAACACTTCCCGGCGGCGGAACGTCAAGGGCGCCTGCGCATGGTCGCCGCACCGGACGGTCGCGACGGAACGGTGACCGTCCATCAAGACATGACGCTGTTTGCCGCGCTGCTGCGGAGCGCAGACCGCGTGGTCCACGAACTGCAGCCCGGTCGCCATGCGTGGCTGCAGGTGGCTCGCGGCGCCGTCTCGCTGAACGCGATTGCCCTCACCGCCGGTGACGGGGCGGCAGCGAGCGCGGAAGCGCGGCTCACGCTCGGCGCCGACTCGGATTGTGAAATTCTGCTGTTCGACTTGGCCTGAGCGGTCGTGCAGCGCTACAGCACGAACCGCGTCCCGACGCTGTTCGGCACGAATGCGTCGGGCAGTTCGCGGGCAATTGCGTGCGCCGCCCTCCACCCGGTGCAGTGGGCCGGAACGATCATCGCAGGACCGATTTCCTTGAGGGCGGCGACCGTCGGCGCGATGTACGGCTCGAAGAGCAGCCCACCGAGGTGAAAGCCGCCGATCACGGTGTGGATGGTCTGCACGCCGGTGAGTTCCTGCGCCTGACGGATCGTGTTGATGGCTCCCGCGTGGCCGCACCCGGTGAGCACGACGAGCCCCTTATCTTTGACGTGCACCACGATGGCTTGATCGTCGTGGATGTAGGGATCGGGTTGCCACGTTCCGCCGACCAGTGCGTGGTGCAAAGGCAAACCGAGTTCGAACGGCGTCGTACGGTGGACCTGCCCGGTCACCAGGACCAGCCCGCCCAGAAGATACGACGGCCCGCGCTCCTCGACGAACTCGATCCCGTCCTGCGACAGGATGCGCCGGTCCGGCGGTGGCAAGTTCAGCTCGTGCCCGTCCGGAAAGATCACTTTGCGCTCCAGAAAGGCGTCCGGATGGAGCAGCAGCGGCATTCTGCGCTCTCCCAACCGATCGACCATCCCCATGAGTCCCTGGGTGTGGTCGGCATGCCCGTGGCTGAGAACGACGGCGTGCAACTCCTTGGGCCGCACGTCGAGCACATCCATGTTGTGGATCAGGCCCGTCTTGCTCAGGCCGGCATCGAAGAGCAGAGAGTCGGACGTGTTCCCACTGCGCACCGTCACCAGCGCCGCGAAGCCGTGCTCGGCAACGAGGCCTTCCCTGGTCAAAGCGTCCGGCGGCAGCGGCAGCCGGCGGACGCACTCGGTACTGCTCAGGAGCAGATCGATGCTGTTGTCCAGCAGCGTGAGGATCTCAACACTGTCGACCTCTTTCAGAGGCATCATCATATCTGGTTCCTCCTCGCTGCAGGACTCTACTCTCGCCGCGCCGATCGTCAACGCGGCGCGCGGCTGCGGCCCGCCCGGCAGCAATGTGTCAGGACGGCCGCGGTTGTGACCCCGGGGTGTTCGTGCTAGCGGTTTCGTTCCTCATGACCGACGTCGCACCGCCGAAGCGTTCCACACTGACCGTCATCTTTCTCACCGTGTTCGTCGACCTGCTGGGGTTCGGCATCGTCCTGCCATTGCTGCCCTACTACGCGCGAGAGTTTCAGGCCTCGGGTTTCACCGCGGGCGCGCTGATCGCCGTGTACTCGGCGATGCAGTTTGTGTTCGCGCCGCTGTGGGGTCGTTGGTCCGATCGCATCGGCCGCCGGCCGGTCATCCTGATCAGCCTCGCCGGGTCAACCTTCTCCTACCTTTTGTTTGCGCTGGCGAACGGCCTCGGCATGCTGTTCATCTCCCGAATCTTCGCGGGCATCGCAGGCGCCAACATTTCGGTGGCACAGGCCTTCATCGCCGACAGCACGAGCGCGAAGGACCGAGCGCGCGGCATGGGGCTGATTGGCGCGGCATTCGGTTTGGGCTTCGTCTTTGGGCCGGCGATCGGAGGGCTGCTGGCGCACTACGGCCATGCGGCTCCTGGTTTCGCCGCCACCGCGATCTGCGCGATCAACTTCGTCGCTGCCATCTGGCGTCTTCCCGAATCGCTCGCCCCGGAGCATCGGCATGTCACGGCGGCGGGGCATCCGATCGCCCAGCTGCGCGAGGCCTTCAGCCGGCCACAACTGGGCGTGTGCATGCTCATGTTCGCCGCGGTGGTCTTTTCCTTTTCCACGGTCGAGACGACGCTCTCGCTGCTGTGTGCCACGCTGTACAAGATGAGCGCGTCGCACATCTACTGGCTCTTCGCCTATCTCGGCGTGATGACCGCGACCATGCAGGGCGGCCTGTTGGGACGGCTGTCGCACCGTGTCGACGAACGGCGGCTGGTCGTCGTCGGCACCGCGCTGCTGGCCGCCGGCATTGCCGCGGCGCCGTACACGCCACCCGTCACACTCCTTCTCTTCGCTCTCGGCGCCATTGCGTTCGGCCAGGGCATCACCTCGCCGGTCTTGTCGAGCTTGATCTCGAAAGCGAGCGGCGGCAAGGGACACGGCGGCGTGCTCGGCATCTCGCAATCGCTCGGTAGCCTGGCGCGCATTCTGGGACCGCTATGGGGCGGGCTGATGTTCGATTACGGCGGCCCGTCCGCGCCGTATTGGACCACGGCGGCGTTGATGCTCGGCGCCACTTACCTCGGCCTGTCGCGTACGCAGCCCGCGGGTTCCGCGACGGACACCGAAGCGGAGTTGAAGGCGGGGTAGCGGCAGGGCGTGCGCGACTGGGGCGGGCGTGGGGGCTTGTCGGGAGCCAGCGGGGTTTCCCGACCGCGCCGTCAGCAGCCGTTCAGCGCATTCCGCACCGCCGTAACAATCTCGTCGACGGTGATCTGTCCGTTCGTATCCGGGTCTCCCGCCTGACAGTTTGGCGTGGGCGGATTCCCCAGGGCGATATTCACCATCGCCAGGATTTCATCCACCGTCACCCGGCCGTTCGCATCGCAGTCGCCAACACACGGAACCGGCGCGGCGTTGATCTGAAGGCTGAAGTCTTTGTCGAGTGGCGCGCCAACGCTGTCCGTGACGCGCACGGTAAAGTTGAAGATCCCCGGCACGAACGGCGTGCCGGACAGGGTACCATCCGGGGAGAGATTCAGCCCCGGCGGCTGCGCGAGGAGATCCACGAACGACCAGGTGTATGGCGCCTGGCCACCCGTTGCCTGGAACTGCGTTGTAAAGAACACCCCCACCTGAGCGGGCGGAAGACTGGTTGTGGTGATCTGCAGCGGGACGTACGGTGGCACCGTAAAGTTGGCCACCTGGTGGGTACTTGGCACCGTCACGATCATCGGACCCGGGCAGGCGTAGCCACGCGGCCCCAAGTCGCTGCAATTCAAACTGACCTGCCAGGCGGGGCCGTTGATGACCCCGAGCGAGAAATTGCCGCTGGCGTCCGTCTGCTGCCACGAGTTGTAAACGGTGCCACCCAAATTGATGTAGGCATTCACGCCGACGCCCGCGAGCGGCGTATTGGTGTTGTCCTGCACGTGCCCGGTGATAGCGGTGGTCTTGCGCTTCGCCACATAGAGGATGCCGGTCGTGTCGACCCCATCGCTGACCGTGTAGGAGAGGCTCGGCGGCACCAACCCGCGCTGCTGTGCGTCTTCGGAGCACACGCTCAGCTGCCACGTTCCGGCAACGACACCGAGACTGAAGTAGCCGTCCGCGTCGGTCTGTCCGTCAACGCCTTCGCCCTGACCTGGGAAGGCGGAGATGCAGATATTCGCCACGGCATTGGGAGGATTACTGTCATCGACGACCCGACCGATGAGATGGGCGGTGGGCTGCCGCGCCAGCAGATCCTGCCGCAGCGCCTGCCCCGCACCGACGGTCACCTGCGCGCCTTGTCCCAAATAGCCGCGCGCCGCAAGGTCGTTTCGATCGGCACCAATGTTCCAGGTGCCGGCAACGACTCCGGCGACGTAGTTTCCACCGCTGTCGGTGACAACGCAGCTTTCGTACTGACCGCGGTTATCGGCACAAATACTCACACCCGCCAAGGGCGGTCCCTGGTCGACCGTCAGCGTTCCCCAGATCAACGCGGTGGCCTTGGGCAGCGGAATCGCAACGTCGGACACGCTGCCCCCCGCGATATCGACCTGGTAGCCGTCGGTGGCGAGCAGATAGCCCAACAAGGCGGCGGATTTCTCGGACGGATACAGCACCCACTGCGCGGCTGCGTCCGACACCGCGATGGTGAAGTTGCCATTGGCGTCGCTGAACCCGAGCCCCAACAGTCCCAGCTCACCGGTCTCCGCAGTCATCAGCACGCCCGCCAGGCCCACCCCGCTCGCTGCGTCCGTCAGCCGACCGGCAATCGTGCGATTTGGCGCTCCCAGCGAAAGATTTTGGGGCACCGTGGCACCGGCAGGGAGCGTCACCTGCGGCGCAGCGTTGAAATCGAGCAAGACACCGCTTTGCAACGCGCCCACCGTGTAGGTCCCCTCCGCCGCGTGCAGCGTGAAGTTCCCCCCGGCATCGGCAATCGCGCCGACCAGGGGCCCGTCACTGGTCGGCGTCATGAGAAACACGTACGCGAACGGGACCGGCGCCAGGCCGCTGGTCACCTGGCCGACTATCTTCTGCGCCTGGGCTAGCTGCGTAACCGAGAACGGAGAGACGACCGGGGCAAACCCGCCGCTCGCCGGGGAGATGCGGTAAATGAAGCTCCCGATCCCCTTCGCCATCTCCGACAGTCCCTGGAAGTTCAACCGTACCAAGATATTCCCGTCGGCAACGCCATCCTCGTCACCCGGAACGCTGCTGTAGCGTTTGCCCCCGATCGTGAGCGCAGAACCGTCAGTGACCTGGAAGCTCTGCACCAGCAACTCGCCACCAGTGCCGTTGGTATCGACCAGGGTCTCCACGACAACGGTCTGCCCGGGCGTGACGTCGGTAATGTTCAGCGTGATCATTCCGGCATAGTCCGCAGCGACGCTCGCCGGCGTCATCGTGAAGCCGACCGCGTGCGCGGCGGCGGGCAGGCATACGGCCGACAGCACCAACGCAGCAAACTGTCTGCCCAAGGCGATGATCTTGCCGTTCCTCATCGTTTTCCCCTCCGGCGCCCGTCGCACCGGCGCATCACGAGATGCCCGCCGCCCGACACCACGACGTCGGGCTACGAACCCTTTGCCCGCGCGGCCGGCTTTGTCAACCGAAGCGGCCGTCGATCGCCGCCGAGATGCGCGCGCCCTGGCACCCACGCGGGCTTTTTGCTTTGCTTGGCGGCTGGAACGGACCCTGGTGGAGATCAAACGGATGCTTCGGGCAATCCTCTTCGATTACGGCGGCACGCTGGATGGCGCCGGCAGCCATTGGCTGATCCGGTTTGGAGAACAATATCAGCTCGCCGGGCTCGACCTCCCGTTCGAACGCCGGCGCGCGGCGTTTGACCATGCCACCCAGTGCGCCTACGGCGATCCGTCCGTGGCTGCTTTCGGGCTGCGGGCACTCGTCGAGTACCATGTGCAACGGCAATTCGAGCACCTCGGCATCACCGACAGCGCGCGTGCCGTCGCGGTCGTCGCCGGCTTCGTACGGGCGTCTCAGGCGGGTCTGGAATCCAGTCGTGTAGTGCTCGCCCGTCTGCGGCAGCGCGTCGCACTCGGCCTCATCTCCAATTTCTACGGCAACGTCCATCGAATTCTGGAGGAAGCGGGGCTGGCGGCGCTGTTCACCACCGTGATCGATTCAGGTGTTGTCGGCGTCCGGAAACCCGATCCGGCCATCTTCGCACTCGCCGTGCAACAGCTGGGGTGCGCACCGGCTGAAGCGTTGTACGTCGGGGACTCCTTTGAAAAGGACATGGTGGGTGCCCACGCTGCAGGCTTGCGCACCGGCTGGCTGGTCGACGACCTGGACTGCGCGTGTCCCCGACCGGAGTGCATCGATGTGCGGCTCCGCAGCCTGGCGGAATTGGAGTCGGTTGTGGATCGCTTCTCAGGCGATCAGACCGCCGCAGCGTGCTGACCGTCGATGAAAGCAGGACTCATCGCCGCCGGGTTGGGCGAGCGGCTGCGCGCCCACGGGATGACGCTGCCGAAGCCGCTCGTTCCGGTGGCCGGGAGGCCACTGATCGACTACGTGCTGGCCGCGGTTGCCACTGCCGGACTGCGGCAGGTCGCGTGCATCGTGAACGAGGAGTCCCGCGGCATCGAGGAACACTGCCGCACCCAATGGCCGCATTTGGCATTCGATTTCATCCGGCGCACGACCCCCAGCTCGATGGAAAGCCTGTTCACGCTGCGCCCCCTGTTGACTGGGGAGCCATTCGTCCTGCTCACGGTCGATGCGGTGTTTGCCCCCAAACTGCTGGCGCAGTTCTTGACCGCAGCCGCGGCGCGTGCGGACGCGCATGCGGTGTTGGCATTGAGCACGTTCGTCGACGACGAGAAGCCGCTCTACGCGCGACTGGCAGCCGACGGGCGGATCAGTGCGCTCGGCGCCGACGCGCAACCACGGGACCTGCGCGAGGCGGCGCTGGTCACCGCGGGTTTCTATGTGTTCCACCCGGCGATCTTCGACGAGATCGTGTTCGCCCGGCAGGCGGGCTTCACCGCGTTGCGTCAGTTTCTCGGTCACTTGCTCCGCCGGGGCTATCGCTTCTATGGCGAACGTATCGGCAAAACCGTCGACGTGGATCGGCCGGAGGACATCGCGGTTGCGGAAGCCTTTGTCCGCAGTGATTTCAGACCATGAGCAGATTATTCGGCATCACTCGTGAGCGGGTATTCTCCCCGGGCAAGGTCGACGATGACAGCGCCATCCTTGAGACGGCGGCGCAGCACCTGCGCGAGCGTGGACATACGGTGACGGTGTTCTGCGCCGACGCTGCGGAGTGGCCCGACCTAGACGGTGTCAGGCTGGTGTTCACCATGGCGCAAGGTGCCGCCGCCATCGCGCGTTTGCAGGCATGGGAGGCACGCGGCGTGCGCATCGTCAACAGTCCCGAAGGCATCCTCAATTGCCAACGCGAGCGCACCATCGCGGCGCTGGTGCAAGCGCAGGTGGCATTTCCACCGAGCGCGCTGGTGGCCACCCACAACGACAGGGCGTTACCCGCGTGGGCCGCCGGCGGCGCTTGGTTGAAACGAGGGGACGTCCACGCAACCGAAGCCGGCGACGTCATCCGCGTCGACGACCTCGCCGCCGCACGCGAGGTGCTGGCGGGTTTTCACGCGCGCGGCATCCGGACAGCACTGGTGCAGCGGCACGTGCCGGGAACCGTGTTGAAATTCTACGGAGTTCGGCAGCGGTTCTTCCACTGCGTGCCTCCGCCAGACGGCCTGCTACCCCCCGCCGACGCGCTCGACACCATGCGTGACCTCGGGGAGCGTGCCGCCCGTGCCCTGGGCGTCGAAATCTTCGGTGGCGATTGTGTTTACGACGAGGCCGGCGGTTTGTGGTTGATTGACTTGAACGACTGGCCCAGCTACGCTTCCTGCCGCGCCGACGGGGGGCGAGCAATCGCCGCCTACCTGCACGCGCAAGAAGCTGCACTCCCATGGTAAAAACTGCGTCGAAGAAAGAGCCCGTTTACACTCGTGTTCCTGGACCCAATTCGCGGGACCTCATCGCCACTGAGGCTGAGTACGTCGCCCCGGGACTACAAAGAATTGCCCAACTCGCCGAAGTAGCCATGGTCGAAGGCCACGGCTGCACGCTAGTCGACGCCGACGGCAATGAGTATCTCGACTTCTTCGCCGGTGTCGCCGTCGCCAGTCTGGGGCACTCCCACCCCCGTTTTGTCGCGGCCCTGAGCCGTCAGCTCGAAAAGCTGACCGTCGGAAGCTTCACCAACGAGCCGCGGACCGCGCTGTTGAAGCTCCTTGCCGAGCTGGCACCCGGCGCCTTGCAACGCACGCAGCTTTACAGCGGTGGGGCCGAAGCGGTTGAGGCCGCCATCCGTTTGGCCAAATCCTACACCAAGAAGTTCGAAGTCGTTGGCTTCTGGGGAGGCTTCCACGGCAAGACGGGCGGGGTCATGGGCCTGATCGGCGACGAGTGGAAACAGAAGTGGGGGCCGCTCGCCCCGGGCACGCATCTGGTTCCCTACGCCGATTGTTACCGCTGCCCGTTCAAGCTGACGCATCCCGACTGCGGCCTGTTCTGTGTCGACTTCATACGCAAATCGCTCAAGACCACAACGGCCGGCGCGGTTGCCGCTATCATCGTCGAGCCCATGCAGGGCACGGCAGGCAACGTCATCCCGCCGGCGGAATTCCTACCGGCCGTGGCGCAGATTGCCCGCGAGCAGGACGCGCTCCTGATCGTCGACGAGATGATCACCGGTTTCGGCCGAACCGGGAGCATGTTCGGCTGCGACCACACCGACACGCAGCCCGACATCATGACCATCGGCAAAGGGTTCGGCTCCGGTTTCCCGGTCACCGGTCTCATGTCGAGCGACGAGATCACCGCCTCCTACCCGTTCGCCAAACCGAGCTCGTCCTCCTCAAGCTACGGCGGCAATCCGCTGGCCTCGACCGCGGCCCTGACCACGGTGGAAACCATCCTCGACGAAGAGCTCGTGGCGAACTCGCAACGCGTCGGCGCCGTGCTGTTGCGCGAACTCCGCAATCTGCAGAACAAGTACGAATTCATCGGCGACGTGCGCGGCAGCGGCCTGCTCATCGGCATGGATCTGGTCAAAGATCGCGGGACGAAAGAACCGTTGCCCTCCAAAGTCACGGAGCAGATCTTCCGCGCGGCCTTCCGGCGCGGCTTGCTGCTGATGGCTTATTTCGCGCGCGTGCGGATCAATCCGCCCCTGGTCCTTAGCGAGACCGAAGCGCGCGACGGCGTGGCCATCCTCGACGAGGTGTTCGCCGAGGTGGCACGTTCCGGCAGCTACCGGCAATGAACGGGCTCCGTAATGGAGCGATCGTTGGCTTCGGCAATGTCGCAGCCAATGGTCACCTGCCTGTATGGCGGGAGCGCCGCGACTTCCGTATCGTCGCGGTAGCTGACGCCGCCCCCGACCGCCGCGCCCTTGCGGAGAGCCTCATCCCCGGCGTCCGCACGTATGCGAGTCACGATGATCTCCTACGGAATGAGCGCCTGGATTTCGTCGACATCGCGACGCCGCCGGCCGGGCACGCGCCGGCGATCCTGGCCGCGGCACGCGCCGGCGTGCACGTGCTGTGCGAGAAGCCGCTCACCACATCGCTGGACGAGTATCGCGGGGTGCGCAGCGCCGTCCGCCACGCCGGCATCGTCCTCCATACGGTCCACAACTGGAAATACTCCGAAGCCTTCCTGACTGTCCGCCAACTGCTGGCGGAGGGCAGCGTCGGGCGGTTGCACACCATCGCGTTCGATACGGCCCGCGACGGCTGCTCCAGCAGCACCAGCGACAACTGGCGGGTCCAAGCCGCGGTGGCCGGGGGTGGCATTCTGGTCGATCACGGCTGGCACACGTTTTATCTCCTGCTGGGATTGGCCGAGGAGCAACCTTCGCGTGTCCGCGCCACCCTCGCGCGACGCCGGTTCGTCGACGCCGAAGTCGAGGACACGGCCGTCTGTCACGTGGAATTCCCCTCGCTGGCGGCCGAGATCCGTCTCACGTGGGCGGCCACGGAGCGCCGGACCCGCTGGCGTCTCGTCGGCGACGACGGCGAGTTGGTGATCGACGACGATCACGTGCTGCTGGAAGGCAAGGCCGCGCGACCGCTGAAGCGATTGACCACGGCACTGTCGGCGGGTTCGCATCACCCGGAGTGGTTCGACGGCGTCGTCGAGTCATTCCGTTCCGAACTCGATGAGCCAGGCCTGCGGGGGACGAATCAGGTCGAGGCGGAATGGTGCCTGCTGCTCCTCAACCTCGCCTACGCCTCCGGTGCCCGCGATTCCTTACCCATGGAGGTCCCCGCACTCAGCGACTGCTTCGACGGGAGCGCCCAAACGTGAAGACCGCTCTGATTCTCCCGCCGTCGGCCGCAAGCTTTCAGCTCGTTGCCGGCATGCCGTTGATTCAGCGGACGGTGTTGAGTGCACTGCGTAGCGGTTTCGACCGGATCATCGTTCTCAGCAACGAACATGGCGCGCGCCTGCAGCAGATCTTGCAGCGTGACACGCGCACTTGCACGGTCGACGTGGCGGACCACCTTCCCCCAATTGCCGGTTCGTCGGTCACGGTGATCCCGAGCGACCGTCTCGTCACCGCGGCGACACTCACGCGCGTTTGCACCGCCAACCTCAACGGCCGGTCTTTGTTGTTCACCAGTGGCACTCGAACGGACATCGCGCTTTGCCGGCCGCCGACGGTCTGCGCTATCGACCTGAGCACCGTCACCACGCGGGGGGCGGAGGGGATCTGGGCGGCGCTCAGCGCTTGTGGCGCCGACCCAATACCCCTCGATGGCGAATTGTGCATTCCGGTCCACGATGCGTGTTCCGCAGCCGCGGCGGAAGCGGAATTGTGCGAACGGTTGCGGGTGGAGACCGCCACCAGTGACGGGCCTCTCGCCCACTGGATCGATCGGCGCATTTCGTTGCGCATCAGTCGCTGGCTGGCGCGCCACACACGCTTGCGCCCAAACCATATCACCGCCATTGGCACGACCGTCGGCCTCCTGGCGGCCAGCCTCCTCAGCATCGGCGGCTACTGGACCGGCGTCGCTGGAACACTGTTGTTCCTGTGTGCCACCATCATCGATGGCTGCGACGGCGAGGTGGCGCGGCTGACGTTCACCGAGTCCGCGTTCGGGCAGAAATTCGACGTCACCACCGACAACATCGTCCACCTGGCCATTTTCGTCGGCTTGGGAATCGGGATGTATCATCAGAACCCCAATGGACATTACCTGCTGCTGATCAACCTGCTGCTCGGGGGATTCGCCTGCGCAGGCGCACTGAGCTACTTTTTCCTCGTCCGACGCCCGGGGTTCGCCCGCCGGGGCCTGGCGGTGACCTTCAAGGGCCGACTGCGGCAGAAGCTCCTCGGAACCTTCGAAGCGCTGATGAACCGCGACTTCGCCTACCTGTTGTTCGTCCTGGCCGCGATCGATCGTCTACACTGGTTTCTGTGGGGCGCCGCCTTCGGCACCTACGTTTTTGCGATTCTCTTGGTCTGGGTGTACCGCTGGCGCGACGCCAGCTAACGGTAGTCCGACGCCCCCATGAGGTGGCGCCGCGGCGACCAATGCACTAAAGGTGTCGCGAAGGTGGGGATCGGAACCGAGGGCGCATGTCGACACAGCGCGCACTGCACATCGCTGAGCGTATCTTTCTTCTCATCGGCCTGGTTCTATTGGGCGTACTGCTGCACCAACTGGGGGTGCAGACCGTCGTACGCAATCTGCGTCTGGTCGGCTGGGGCATCGTCCCGCTGATCCTGCAGGAGGTGCTGTCGTTTGTGGCGAATACCATGGGCTGGCTCGCCGCGTTTCCCACGCCGCGACCGCAGATCGCGTTCACCCACCTGCTGCGGGCTCGCATCGCCGGCGACGCGGTCAACTACCTGACCCCCACCGCCACGCTGGGCGGTGAGTTCGTGCGCACCCGCTTCCTGAACGGCCACGTGGACGGCACCTCGTTGGTGGCCTCTGTCGCCGTCGCCAAAGTGTCCCAAACCATCGGCCAGATCGCATTTGTCTTCATCGGATTCGCCTTCGTGTGGGACGACACGCCGCTCCCACCGGTGGTCCGGCGCAGCCTCCTCATCGGCTTGGCGCTCTTCTCCGCGTTGGGCGTCGCACTGATCGTGGCCCAGCGCCGTGGGATGTTTGCCCCGGTCCTGCAGCTGGCGCATCGGCTGGGGTTGTTCCAGCACACATCGGAGTTCATTCGGCGGCTGCAGCATCTCGACGCCGAGATTGCCCGCTTCCACGGTCACGCCCGCGGCGCGTTTGTGCTCTCGTCCATCTGGTTTTGTGCGGGCTGGGCCGCGGGGGTGATCGAGATCTACTTGATCCTGTGGCTGCTCGGTCTGCCCGTCAGCGTGCATCGTGCGCTCACCATCGAAGTGTTCTCGGTTGCCCTTGACGGCATGTTCTTCTTCGTACCAAGTTGACCTGGGCGCTCATCGGCATGCTCCTGCTGTCGCGACAACAGCTGTCGCCACGGCCGGCGTGGCAGCCCCTCGGCCGCTGATCCCGCACACCGATGCCCCAACAGCACCCGCCCCCGACGCTCGGCCAGCGGCGGCTGATCGTATCCGCCGACGACTTTGGCATGTCCGCCGGTGTCAACGCCGGCATCCTCGCGGCGCACCGCGATGGGATCCTGACCGACGCCAGCCTGATGGTGGCCGGAGCCGCCACTGCGGACGCGGTGGCACTGGCGCGGTCCACGCCGAGCCTCTCGGTCGGCCTGCACCTGGCCCTGGTCCAAGGCCGCGCCAGTTCCGACCCCCGCGACATCCCGGGTCTGGTCGACACCGCCGGCATGTTCCCCAACCACTCGGTCTTGGCGGGGATGCGGTATTTCTTTCTCCCGCAGGTCCGGGCACAACTCGAGACCGAGATCGGCGCACAATTGGACCGGTTTCTGGGCACCGGCTTATTGCTGTCGCATGTGGACGGGCACCTCAACATGCACATACATCCCACCGTCCTCGCCATCCTGTTGCGGATGGCGCCGCGGTACGGCATCCGCGCCATCCGCCTGCCGCGCGAACCATGGCGTATCTCGTTACGTCTCGACCCGCGCGCGCGCCGGCGCAAGCTGGTGGAAGCGGCCATCTTCGGCGCGCTCGCCCACTATGCCGTGCCGCGGCTGGCGGCGCACGGTATCCGCTCTCCCGACCAGTTATTCGGCCTGCATCAGAGCGGGCACGTGGACGAGCGCTACTGGCTCGGCGTGCTCTCCGCTTTGCCGGCAGGAGTCACCGAGATCTACAGCCATCCGGCACGCCTCGATGCGGAGGCCCGGCGCTGGCGGCCGCCGGACTATGAAGCCGAGGCCGAACTACGCGCGCTGACGAGCAGCAGCGTGCGCGAGGCGTTGGCTGCCGCCGGCATCGCGCGCATCAGCTACCGGGACCTGGACCGGTCGCCCGCGCCGCAGACCGGCCCGCGCGGCTAGCTCGCAGACGGCCGGACGTTCGCCGCAGCACCATCCCCGGTGCGCCGCTTGCGCATGGCGGAGAAGAACTCGCGCGCCTCACGCAACATGCGTTTGCGCTCGACCGGGCTCTTCACCATCTTCTTCGCGGCCTTCAGGAAGTACGTCGGGCGGAAATAGTACTTGCGATAGAAGCGTTCGACCGCGTCGAAAATCTGCTCGGCCGATGCCTCCGGATAACTGACGGTGCAGCGCTGGTAGCCGGCCTCGTCGTTGTAGACGTCCTGCACCAGGAAATTGTGTTCCTTCACGTAGTCGTAAAAATGGGTCCCCGGGTACGGCGACGCCAGCGATACCTGGATCGTCTCCGGGTTCATTTCGCGCGCGAAGCGGATGGACTCCTCGATGGTCTGCAAGGTTTCACCGGGCAGGCCGACGATGAAGGTGCCGTGGATGAGGATGCCGAGATCGTGACAGTCCCGGGTAAAGCGGCGCGCCCGCTCGAGGCTGACCCCCTTCTTGATGTTCTTGAGGATCTGCTCGTTGCCGGACTCGTAGCCCACGACAAACAGTCGCAAACCACCATCCTTCAGCGCCCGCAGCGTGTCGCGGTCGACATTGGCACGTGCGTTCGTCGACCAGCACAGGCCCAACGGCTTGAACATCTGCGCCAAGCGCGCCGCGCGCGCCGGATCGGCAGTGAAGGTGTCGTCGTCGAAGAACAGCTCCTTCATCTGCGGGAACAGGCGCTTGACCTCTTTGACTTCCTCGAACACGTTCTCCGGACTGCGCGTGCGATACGAGTGGCCGGTGGTCACCTGCGGCCACAGGCAGAAGGTACACCGTGCGGGACAGCCACGCCCGGTATAGAGGGAAACGTAGGGATATTGGCAATACGGGCTGTTGTACTTCAGGTAGTCCAGGTCGCGGTGGTAAATCTGGGTCACGAACGGCAACGCGTCCAATTCCGCCGTCGTCAGCGGCATAGCGTCGGGATTGTGCGTGACAGTGCCGTTGTGGCGATAGCTGAGGCTGGGAATGGCGGCCCAGTCCTTGCCCATGGCCACGTCGCGCAGGGCGTGGTCGAACTCCTTCCGCGCGATCAAATCGATGGCCGGGGAGGACCGCAACGAGGCGTCCGCCTCGACCGTCACGTGGCCGCCGACAAAGGCGATCAGGCACTTAGGGTTCGCGTCCTTGATCATCTGCGCCGTGCGCACATCGAGCCGGAACGACGGGGTGCTGGTGTGCACCACGACGAAGTCGTAGTCCCGCGCAATCGCCACCACCTGTTCCTGATTCAGGTGTTCGGGGGGCGCATCGAGGACGCGGCTGTCCGGGATCAGCCCGGCCGGATAGCAAAGCCAGGTGGGATACCAGAACGACCAGACCTCGCGCGTCGCCTGGTAGCGCGAGCCCGCCCCGCCGTCGAAGTCCTCGTAGGCAGGCGGGTTCAAGAAGAGCGTCTTCATAGACTCCTGTTCTGCTGTCTCTGACGGCCGACCCAGTCGATTGTTTCAGCCTAACCGACGCTCCCAGTGGGTTCAAGGCTCAAACCGCCGGCAGACTTTTCCTCGACGCCAAGCTGTGATTTGATGCGTCGATGATCGCGGGGACACACCGCAAGAGTCGTGGTGCATGGATCGGCGTACTCGTGTGCGCTGTGTACCTCGCCGTAGCGGGCGGGCCTGTCCGCGCGGACTTCACGGTCATCCCGCTGCCGGAAGTCATCACTGACCCGAACGAGGGGACGACGGTGGGGTTTCTCCCTGTCGTACTCTTGACCACCGAGGCCAAGACCATCCGCAGCATCATCGCGACCGACGTGCGCTACAACGACACCTTCGGCGTCTATCCGAAATTTCGCTTCTTCGACTACCCCAGCCCCACGCAAAAGTACTTCATCATCGCCGGCAAGGGAACGAGACTCGGGGAAGACGTGGAATTCAGCTATGAGGGCCAAGACCTCTTCGATGGCCGGCTGGACCTTCGCGGTCTGGCGCGGCACGAACAGGACCCATTTGAACGGTTCTATGGGTACGGCAATCATACCCCGAGTTCGAACGAGACGAATTGGACCTCGACCTCGGAGGCCGGCCAGATCTTTGCCGGCGTGAAGGTACTCGAATCGGTGCAGGCCTTCTGGCAACCCCGTGTGCGCCTCGTGCGCGTCGGCAGCGGTAGCATCGGCACCCTGCCGAATCTGCGCAATCCCTCCTCCGGATTCTCCACCGTCGAGGGCGTCGGCGGTGCGACCATCGTCGGCAATCAATTCGGCGTGGAGTACGATGATCGGGATGTGCGGGACATTCCCACTCGAGGCGTGTTCGCCACCACTACCATCGAGATCGTCGACAAGGCACTGGGGAGCACCTACTCCTTCATCAAGTATGGCCTCGAAGCCAAGGCCTTTGTTCCACTGCGGCCGGACAAGAAGTTCATCGTTGCGTTGCGCACAGCGCTCAACTACTTGCAGCATGGCGACGGAACGCCCTTTTATGAAAAGAACACCGTCGGCGGCTTTCACAGCCTGCGCGCCTACGGTGGCAACCGGTACAATGACAACCACCGGTTCGTGTTCCAAGGGGAATTCCGCACCAACGTCTTCGAGCGCGAAGTCTTCGGCGTCCGTGCGCACCTCGAACTGGCGCCGTTCGTCGATCTGGGCAAGGTGTTCAACACCTCGCGCGAGTTTCCGCTGGAAGATTTGCATCCCGTCGGAGGCCTCGGGTTCCGTGCCGTGGTCTCGCCGCAGGTGGTGGGGTACGTCGACTTCGGCACGTCAGGCGGATCCCCCTCCGTGTTCACCGGCATTGATTACCCGTTCTGAGGAGGCCCGCCATATCGCACATAGCGTATCGCTCATGGCCTACGTCCGGAATTGCCACGCGATGAGCCAGCCGCGACCAGCGCTACGCCCTATGCTATAAGCGACGTGCCATGCGCACGTATCTGAGTGAGCTGAACCCGGCGCAGCGCGCTGCCGTCGAGTACGGTTGCCCCGCCTCGGCTGCAGCCCCCTTGCTCATCATTGCCGGCGCCGGTTCGGGCAAGACGAAGGCCCTTGCCCATCGTGTCGCCCACCTGCTGCTGCACGGCGCCGACCCGGAACGCGTGCTGCTGCTGACCTTCACGCGCCGGGCGGCACACGAGATGACCCGCCGGGCACGGCACATCTGCGCCGAGGCCCACTCGACGACGCCTGCCCGACAACTCCATTGGACGGGCACGTTTCACAGCATCGCGAACCGCTTGCTGCGTCTGCACGCCCCGTCCGTCGGTTTGTCCCCTTCCTTCACCGTCCTCGATCGCGGGGACGCCGAGGATCTTTTGAACCTGCTCCGCGATGAACTGGGGTTCTCGCGCCTGTCGGCACGCTTCCCGAAAAAGACCACCTGCATGGCGATCTATTCGCAGGTGGTGAATGCGCAGCGGCCGCTCGACGACATCCTGAGCGCCCTCTTCCCGTGGTGTGTGCGTTGGGGCGATGAACTGCGGCGCTTGTTCGAAGCCTACGTCACGGCGAAGCAGGAGCGGAGCGTCCTGGATTATGACGACCTGCTGCTGTACTGGCACCAGCTCATGAAGGAACCGTCTCTGGCCGCGTCGGTACGCCGGCGGTTCGAACATGTGCTGGTGGATGAGTACCAGGATACCAACTCCCTCCAAGCGGAGATCCTGCTGGCGTTGAGACCGGACGGGAACGGCCTGACCGTCGTCGGAGACGACGCCCAGGCGATCTACTCGTTCCGTGCCGCCACCGTCCGCAACATCCTCGACTTCCCCGGCCGCTTCGAACCACCTGCCACTGTCATTTCACTGGAGCAGAACTACCGCTCGACCGTCCCCATCCTCGACGCGTGCAACGCCGTCATCGGGCTTTCGAGCGAAGGCTTCCCCAAGCGTCTTTTCTCCGACCGACACTCAGAGCAGAGGCCGCTCCTGGTGACAGCGGAGGACGAGGCCACGCAGGCCGAGTACATCGCGGAGCGTGTCCTCGAACATCGCGAGATGGGCATTGCGCTCAAGCGCCAGGCCGTGCTCATGCGCGTGGGGCACCATAGCGATCAGCTTGAACTCGAACTGGGCCGCCGAAACATCCCGTTCGTGAAGTACGGCGGGTTGAAGTTCCTCGAGGCCGCGCACGTGAAGGACCTGCTCGCGGTGTTACGCTGGGCCGAGAATCCACGGGATGCACTCGCCGCGTTCCGCGTCCTGCAACTGCTGCCGGGCGTGGGCCCGCGCCAGGCGCGCGCGGCGATGGACCATTTCGGCCGGCACGGCTTCGATTTCACCTCCCTGTCGGCATTCCGCACCCCCGTTGCCGCGCGGGCGGACTGGCCGGGGCTGTGCGCCCTGCTGCGCCAGCTGCACCACCACGCCGGGGCGTGCCCAGCGCAGGTCGGCCTCGTGCGGGCCTGGTACGGACCGCATCTGGAGCGATTGTACGAGTCCGCGGAGATGCGTGGCGGAGACCTCGAGCAACTCGAGCAGATTGCTGCGGCGTATCCGTCCCGGGAGCGCTTCCTGACCGAACTGACACTCGACCCCCTTGGCGCCAGCGGCGACGAAGCCGGTGTCCCGCATCTCGACGACGACTACCTCATTCTCTCCACCATCCATTCGGCCAAGGGGCAGGAGTGGGATGTCGTCTTCGTGCTCAACGTGGTCGACGGCTGCATTCCGTCCGACATGGCCACGGGCAGCGCTGCCCAGATCGAGGAGGAGCGGCGCCTGCTCTACGTCGCCATGACGCGCGCCCGGGAGCATTTGTACTTGGTGCAACCGCAGCGTTTCTTCGCCCGCGAGCAACACCGGTTCGGCGACCGCCACCTCTACGGCCCGCACTCCCGTTTCCTTCCCGACTCGATCCTGCATCATTTCGAGCGCCGCACGCACGGTCGCGTGCGGCCGGCGGACGCCTCTGACGCCTTCGACACCGGCTCTTCCGTCGACGTCGGTGCCCGCGTACGCGCCCTGTGGAGCTAGCGCGGCAGGGCCCTCGGACCATAGGTTCGGCGGGGCCGCTCCCCGTGGGACCGCTAGCAGCGGCCCCGGGGGGGGCACAACTGGCCCTTATGCAACGGATTCCGGATCCCGACGAACAGGGTCTCGCCGATCCTTTGCCGGCGTCGAGCGGTCATGGCAGTATCGTGCGCGCATGAGTAAATTACGCGTTCAGTTCATCCACGGGTTGGAGGGTAGCCCGGCGGGGGCCAAGGCGCAGCTATTCGCCGCGCATTTCACGGCGCTGACGCCAGCGATGGACACGCACGACTTTCCGGCGTGCGTTGAGTTGCAGGCACGGACGCTCTCATCCTTCCGCCCGGACGTCTTGGTGGGCTCATCGTTCGGCGGCGCGGTCGTCGTCGCGCTGCTCCAGCGTGGCGACTGGCGCGGGCCAACGTTGCTGCTGGCGCACGCCGCTCGCCACTGCGGCCTGCCGCTGCAGTTGCCCGATGGCGTCTGCGTGTGGCTGGTCCACGGCACGCGTGATGACCTCGTGGACATCGAGGACAGCCGCCTCCTCGCACGCACCGGCACACCAGGAATGGTGCGCCTGATCGAGGTGGACGACGACCACTCGCTGTCCGGGACGGTGGCGAGCGGCAGGTTGATCGAGATCGTCCGCGAGGTCGCCGCTAGCGCTATTCGTCCTCGATGAACGCCTTGACCTGAGCGAGCAACTGCGCGTTCGGTTCCATCCCGTGCTCCTTGGCGTGCACCGCCGCCTTCTGGAGCACCTCGTCTTCGTTGGCGCCGCGAATGACGTGCTGGCAATCGCTACTCGGATTGACCTTCTGGCAACGGATGACCTTTGCCATACAGAGTCTCCTTTCAACCGCAGGAATTGCAGGACTGTGAGGCGAGCGTACACCTGCGCACCCCCCGGTCAAGGGACGGTCGATAAACAGGAGCCTCACTCTTCGATACGCTGCCGATGAGCGGAAATCATTGTTGAAATTCATGATCGCACCGCTCATGACGAGTCTGTCGATGGACGATTCCGGAGACAATCAACAGTCCTTCACGATGGAGGGCACCGCGCTCCTTGTTGAGTCTACGTCGTCGATGCTCGTTTCGTCCGTGCCGTCGGCGTGGCGGCGAGTGGATCGTCCGGCCAGTGGTGTTTGGGATAGCGGCCGCGGAGCTGTTTACGGACCTCGGGATAGGTGCGGCGCCAAAAACTCTCGAGGTCGTCGGTGATTTGCACCGGGCGGTGGTTGGGGCCGAGCAGCTCGATCACCAACGGGACCCGGCCGCGCGCCAGTCGCGGCGTGGCCCCGAGCCCGAAAAGCTCCTGGATCCGGGCCGAGACAGCAGGAGGTCTGTCCCGCTCGTAGCGCACCGGCACGGCACGTCCCGTCGGCAACCGATACTGCTCCGGTGCCTCGCGCTCGAGCGCTTGGCGTTGCGGCACCGTGAGCGCACGCCGCAGCGCCGCCGCCAGATCGGCGGCCCGCAATTCCTGCAGACTGGACCGGCTGCGGCAGAGCGCGATGGCCGCGGCAGTCAGCAGGGCATCCGGATCCGCTGGCAAGTCCAGTTCGGGCATCACCCGTTGCAGGAACTGCACGCGGGCGAGGAAGCCGCGTTCCGCCGCCCCAGGCTGGATGGCGCTTGCCGGGTCCACCCGCACGGCCGCGGCAAGAACCTCCCCGGCGCGTACCGGGTCGACGTCCACTCGGATACGCTCATCCAGCACCAGGTCGTGAAAGCGGACCTGCCGCCGCTCGACCACCCGTTGGCGGTCCGTAGCGAACACGAGTTCGTCCACGTGCCGCATCGCCTCGGGAAACATCTCTTGGAGCCAGGCGGGTTCAATGGCGCTGGCAATCCAGACCTTGGCCTCGGACAGTTGTACCTGCCGGCCCGCTTCGACCTCGACCGCCACAAACAGGGGCGCCGCCCGCACCACGCTGCTGGGCATCAGCGCGACGCCGGTGCCGCCTACCATCACGCCGCGCGGCGACCCGCTCTCGCGGCGCCGGACGACCCGGTCCGGAAACCCGGCCAGAACGCAGCGCAGTACGTCCTCCTCCTCGCCTGAAATTCCCCCTTCTTGCCCAGGAGGGGGCAAGTGGGAGGTTAAACGCCCGCCCCC
>JAGDMS010000593.1 GCA_017860575.1 Deltaproteobacteria bacterium
CTGCACGACCCGGTATCGGCAGAGGCCGGGAATCTGATCGAACAGTGTCTCCACCAAAAAAGGACTTAGCAGCCGACCATTCTGGGTTATCAGCAGGTCGTTTGCGCGACCATCGACACTCGGGAGAATCGCAAACCCTTTCAAAGGAATCTTTAAAGGGCCGGAGGTGACATCGCCAATCGAGTAACGAATCATGGGGAAGGAATGGTTGGTCAGCAAGCTTAAAACAAGATCATAGATTCCATCCGCCTTGGGGATCGACTCTAAAAAAACAATGTCCTCTCGCACACGCAAAGTCCGGTCGGTCCACTCCCCGGCAATGACGCCGCATTCGATGGAGCCATACTCCTGGATGGCCGGCGCTCCGAGCGCGGTGTTGACCGTAGCCGCAATTTTCCGAGAAATGGGCTCTCCGGTCATGATGACCAGCTTCAACGTATCACACTCAAAACCTTTCCGTTCAGCTTCCTGGGCCAAAAGAAACACAGCATGGCCATACCCATAAAGACCAGCCGGATGGAACGCGGCGATTTGGCGCAGATAACGCTGCAGGCTGTCCCGCCCTAAAAAGTAGGCTGAGAGGCGAAGCCTGTTTCGCATTCGATCCTCGAGCGGCTGCTTGATTCTGCTCATAAAGCCGGCCAACCCGGGACGAAGCGAGGCAGCGTGTCCCCAAAGGAAGATCATGCGATCAAAAATATCGAGGCCCCACTGGTTGTAGTGGCGGTATTTAGCGCGCAACACCTCCCGGTGGGCATCATGTTCCCAATAGACGTTCATGGGTATTCCAGTGGAGCCGCCGGTGCGGCACCAGCTCCCGCGGGCGGCCTTTCCGGAAATGAAGGCCAACGGTTGACTTTTAACAGTATCGCGAGGCAGCAGGGGTACGGAGGACGTGAATTCCGCAAGACTTGAGAAGCTTGGAGGAAGGGCGGTTCTGGAAATCAATTTTTTGTAATAGGGAACATGCACGATTGCGTGCCGCCAGAGGGCATTGATGCGATCGAGCTGGAGGGATTCGATTTTCCAGCGCGGCCAGTTTTCCCGTTCCTTGAGTATTTCAATCTCACGGTAGGCCTGGCGGAAACGCGGCAGAAACCGCAGCAGTCTCATTCTCTCTCTCACGGCTCGGGCCGCCGTCTGTGCCGCGGCGTGCTCGTAGAGTGTCATTATTTGTGAGGCGTCGGTTGCCCAAGGGAATGATGGCGATCCGTCCGCCCGCCGGCCCCAAGATAGGAGAACCCCAAATGCCTTAAACCACGGTTATCGTGTAACAGCATCGCCATAGGCTGTCAACACCGTGAGCAATGCCAGTCATGCCCATTTTCAGCTTCTTTCGAGCATATCCATCCACTGCGATCCTGAGCGTTTTTCATAATAAATTTTCTGGATCAGCCGTGCCCAGTTCTTGCGAAAGACCTTGTCGATAATTGGCTGCGTCGCCCCGGCTTAGCCGCGGCCGGGTGACGCTTTCAGCCGATCGGCGAGGCGCAGGGCCATCGCCACGATGGTCAATGTCGGGTTGGCTTGGCTGCTGGTAGGGAACACCGAACTGCTCGCCACATAAAGGTTGTCCACGCCATGCACCGCCATGCACGCGGCAGTCCGGATCGACCACGCCGTCTTCCGGCCTCACGGACATGCGCGTCGTGCCGATGTGATGCCCCAGTACGGCCTGGTTCCGGCGGATGTCCGCTCGCACGTCTTCCTCGTTGAACACCAGCTGGCCGCACCCGCCCTTGCGCAGCTCGCGGTCGATCAGTTCGTGCACATGCAGCACGCTTTCGACGTCCCCGTCCGCCATGCGGTAATCCAGATGCAGGCGCGGCACGCCAAACGCATCGCGCTCACTCGAGACGCTCAAGCGGCTGTCGCGGTGCGGGGACTGCTCGCTATGGTAATACAGGTAATAGGAGTTTGACTTCGATTGCATCAGCAGGGACGGGATGCGGCGCCCCTGCACGAAACGACGGCGGCAGAACTTTGGCAGAAACGACATGATCTCGGGTGAACCCGACAGGATGTTGCGCGCATGCGCCCAGTATAGCGCGTACTTCCCCCTCCCTGGCTCGAGGTGGCGTTTGCCCTGCACCATGTTCTTGGCCAGGAACGCGAGCGAGAGAATGCCGCTGCCATGCGACGGGTCGCTGATCAGCGGACGATCCAGCATGAGGTGTGTGTTCAGCAGGCCATGCCGCCGCTGCGCCGCTCCGTCGATCCACAGCCGGCGGCGGAAATACACGCCATCGGCGTCCTGTTCATAGCCGGAAATCACGGGCACTCCCGCCGGAAACTGCACACGTGCGATGGCGCCGCTCAGGTGGCACATGTAGCAGCGGCCCAGCCAGTCGGAGTGATTGCCGATGCCCAGCGCGTGAGCGCGCCGCGAGGCGAGCAGCAGGCGCGTGACCTCCATGCCCCCGCCGGCGAGGATCGTCGCGCGCGGCGAAACACGGAACGTGTTGCGCCGGAACGTCGACACCGCGACGTGCGCGACGCGGCGCCCGTCCGCTCCCGTGACCAGTTCCATGCAGACCGCGTTCACCAGCACGCGCAGGTTGGTGAGGGACTTCATGACGGCCTTGTAGCGCTTGCCGAAGTGGGTGGGCGGACTCCAGCGCTCGATCGTGTCGGTCACCAGTTCGCCGTCATGAAAGCCGCCGATCATCTCGCGCGGCGCGTCGGGCAGGGCTTCCGCCGCCCGGTACGCGTATGCCCCACACTCGCAGTATTCGTGCGCGCGGCGATAGAAGGGCTCCAGCTCAGACGCCCCGAACGGCCACCCGCTGTGCGGCACGTAAGGGCGCGGCTCGAAATCGATCGGGTCGAACGGAATGCAGCGTCCGCCCCAGATCGCCGTCGTGCCGCCCAGTTGCCGGTAGCGATCTTTGTCTAGGGGCAGGTGCCGCTCCGGATCCGCCAGCGTGCCGCGGTACAGGTCCAGGCTGCGCCCTGCGCGGTTCATCCCGCCGGCCTCGAGCAGCACCACCGACCGGTTGGTCTTGGCGAGTTCCAGGGCCAGGCTAATCCCCGCTGCACCGGCTCCCACGATGCAGTAATCACAAGCAATGGTCTCGCCGTCCGGGATGCGTTTTGCGTTCTGAATCATGACCGTGTTCTCCTGTTGACCTATCGATCCGTCACCGGCCGTCGCCGGCGCCGGACAGCTCGCGCCACTCGTCCTCGCCCAGCGGAGTCTCAGCCCACGCGCGCAGGTTCTCTGCCACGTGGCGGCGGCTGTCCATGCGCACGAGCACGACGCCCCCGCGGACCGCGCGGGCGGCGAATTGCAGCGCCACGCCCGCTGGGGTGCGGCCGGTGGCGTGCGCGCACAGAGTCGACCACGCTCACGGGCAGTTCCACCACTTCCACGCCCGGCTGATCGAGCGCCCACGCGGTATGCTCGGCGCGGCCGTCGAGCGCCCACGCGGCATGCTCGGCGCGGCCGCACGACACGCCGTAGTGCCGGATCAATCCCTTTTCCCGCAGGCCGGCCAGCAGGCCGAATACGCCCCCGGCGTCGATGCGCCCTGGCAACGGATTGTGCAGCAGGAACACATCGAGGGCCTCGCGCCGCAGCCGGCGCAGGCTGCCCTCGATGCACCGCCGCAGGTACGCCGGTTCGAA
>JAGDMS010000340.1 GCA_017860575.1 Deltaproteobacteria bacterium
CAACACCATTGGCCGTCCCGGACGGCCCGCCTCACGCCACGCCTCCTCGGTGATCCGGATGCCCCAGCGCTGCATCTCCGGGTCCGGCTTGAAGCTCCAGGTCATGATGCCGTCCGCGAGGCGGCCCGCGCGGCGGAACGCGGGCTCCATGATCGGGCCGAACACGATTTTCGGCCCGCCGGGAGTCAGCGGAAGCGGCCCGATGGCCGGGGTGTCGTCGACGAGCGATTGGCCGGACCAGATTGCGCGCAGCTCGCTGACCTGCGTTTCGAATCGTTTCGCCCGCCCGTTATAGGACATGCGCGTTGACGCAAAGTCCTGCGGGCGGGAACTGATGCCGACGCCGAGCGTGAAACGGCCACCAGACAGCACGTCCAGGGTGGCGACCTCTTTGGCGAACATCGGGGCGTTGCGCACCGGTAACGCAATCACGCTGCTGATCAGCCGGATCCGCCGGGTGGCACCGGCAGCCACCGCCAGTGCGACGAGAGGATCCTGGCTCTCGTAGGCGATGCGGTCACCCAGGGCGATGCTGGACAGCGGGCTGTTGTCCGCCGCCTGACACCAGGAGAGGAACAGCTCGCGCTGGCGCGGCTGCTCCATGGTCATGGGGAAGCAGATCCCAACTTGCACGGACGTCGCCCCCTCAGTACTTCGGCGGCTGGGTGAGTTCGATGCTGATGCCGTCCGGATCGCGGATGAAGAATTGCCGGCTGCCTTCGATCTCGACGGGCGGTGTCTCGGGGCGCAGCCCGCGTTCCTGACACGCGGCGTAGGCTTCTCCGGCATCGGTGACGCGCAGCGTAAACGCGCCGATTCCCGGCGGAGGCAGGAGGGAGTCGTCGGGCACCGTGTAGTTGATGAGTTCCACCAGCTGTCCCCCGACCTTGCCCAGCACCAGTCTCGCCTTGGCGCCGCGGATCTCGGAGCCGGCGTGTCCCGACAGAATCTTGGAGAGTTGCTCGCCGCCGATCTCCACGTCGACGACCGGCTCAAAGCCCAAGTGCTCCTTGTAGAACTGCAGCGACCGCTCCAGATCGGTGACCCGCACAACAATGTGATCCCACGCAACTATCGGAATAGCCTTCGCCATGACGCTCCTCCTTGATCGCGGCCTTCGGGGATGGCCCTGAACCGTGCCGCGTTGGATTACCGAGTTTCGTTCGACCAGCCGGATTCACCCACCATGTACTCGACGAACTCGAACGGCTGGCCGTCCGGGTCGAGTGCGAAGAAGATCTTGCAATCCATGATCTCCACCGGAGGGCTCATCGTGCGCACCCCGTGCGCGTTCATGCGCTCGTACATCGCCTGGGCGTTGTCGACGGCCAAGGTGAGCTGCCCGATGCCGAGGCCGCGTGTGGGCGGGTCGGCCGGCATGCCCTTTATTTGCACCAGCTCGACGCGCAGCTCGCCGATGCGCCCGCCACAGGCGCGACCCGTGATGTCAGAGCCACCGCCAAAGGGACCCATGAGTTTTGCCAACGCGTCCGCCTGGATCGCGGAATCGAAGATCTGTTTCCATCCGAGAAATTCCTGGTAGAATGCTTTCGACCGTTCCATGTCCGACACACGGATGCCGACGTGCGAGACGCCCTTCACTGCGACTTTCGGGTCAGCCATGTCCTATCTCTCCTTTTCTATCGCCTGCGGTGCGGATTCACATCCTGACGAGCCGATAAACCGACCGGCGAACGTACGCCATCGCCCTGCCCTCATTGCTCTGGACGCCGAGGCGATCACTTCACATGCAATTCCACCCGGCGATTCTGCGCACGCCCAGCGGCGGTGTCGTTGGAAGCGACGGGCTTCGACTCGCCCAAGCCCTCGGCCGTGATGCGCGAGGGTGCCACCCCGTGGTCCACGAGGTAATGCCGCACCGTCTCGGCACGCCGGCGGGACAGGCCAAGGTTGTACTGGTCCGTACCGACGCTGTCCGTGTGGCCTTCGACAATGATGTCCACGCTGCCTTCTTGCTTCAGTACCTGCATCGCCTCGTCGAGGATCGGCTTGGCCTCGGCCTTCAGTGTCGCCTTGTCGAAGTCAAAGTGGACGCTGCGCAGGACGATCTTCTTCTTTGCCGGCGGCGGGGGCGGCGGAGCCGCCTGGGCCACAGGGGCCGGGGGCGGTGGCGCGGCTTCTCCCGCCGTGAAGTTGTAGGTCAGCTGGACGCCGAAGGTACGGGGTTCGCCCTGCAGGCCGCCCTCCCAGCCCAATCCTTTCCCGAATGAGAACCCGATGACACGGTACCACCGGTCGAACAGGTTTCGGGAAAACACGGCTAAATCGAGGCTGCCCTTCTGCAACGGAATGCCCACGAACAGGAGCCTGCCATTGACTATGGCGTAGCTGCCCTGCGACGGATGGTCCTCAATCGGGTCGAGGTGGATCCTGTCCTGCCAATAGGTGTCGACGTGCGCAATGAAGGTACCGACGCTCGTCGGCGGGGCGGTGTAGGTCGCCCCCACCGTCAGCGTGTGCTCCGGGGTCGACGCGAATTGACGCTGGTCGGCCACGTTCACGGTTTTGCCAATGAGCGGCAAGCCGGTGATCGGGTCATACGCCTGTTCGAGGTACTCGTTGAACGTTGGCAGGGTCAGGCCGTAGTTCACCCCGAGTTCGAGGCCACGCAACGGGATCGCCGCCAACTCCACCTCACTGCCCCAGATCTCCGCCTTGCCGGCATTCTCCAGTGACTGCTGCGCCCCGGTTTGCGCACCGATGCGGGCCACGGAGATCTGCATGTCGGTGTAGTCGCTGTAGTACCCGTCGGCATTGAGGCGCAGCCGATTGCCGAACCACTGCGATTTGAAACCCGCCTCGTAGGACAGCAGCTTCTCGGGATCGACGGGAACCGTCGCCAGTTGCGGGGTGGTGGCCGCACCGTTGAAGGTGCCGCCCTTAAACCCGCGGCTGACCCGGAAGTAGGTCATCACGTTGTCCGTCCACTGGTACGAGATGTCGCCCATGGGCGAGATCGCGTCGGTGCCGCCAAAGCCCCTTCCTGCCGACGTGTCGAAATCTTGCAGGCCGGCAATCCCCAGATTGCAGAAGTTCAGACCAGTGGGCGCCCTGCCGGGAGTGGTGACGTAGAGGCAACGATACTTGCGGTCAAAGTGGACCTGGTCGTGGGTGTAGCGAATGCCCGCGGTGACGCTCAGCCGGTCCCCGAGAATCGGTGGCGTGTACGTGGCCTGCCCGAAGAACGGCGCAATCGACTCGGTCTTGAAGATGTTTTTCGAATAATTGCTCACCGCGCCCGCGAAGATCCACTGGTTTCCGATTTCCTTGGTGCGCTCCCCAAAGTAATAGGCGCCGAACACGTACTTGATGCGCGGCAGCGTGCCGACCCATTGCAGTTCTTCACTCCAATGCTCCACGCGCTCCTCGAGCCCGAAGTCCGCCATGTGCAGCGGGCTGCCATCGAGATCCTGATCGAGTACCAGCGGACTCATCAAGCGGTAGCCCGAGATCGACTTCAGCGTCACGTTCCCCAGGGCCCCCAGCTCGCCCACGTCCCAGGCTCCCGTCAGCAGGTGCATGCGGTGGTCCCCGAGATCCCGCTGCGCCCCGGTGCAGTTTGGCACCGGGTTCTCGGGCGTCGGCTTGCACAGCGCATTGGTCGCCACCGAATCCGCGCGGCCGCGATTTGCATACGGTGTGAGATTGAAGGGGGATCCACTCACAGGCGATCCGGGATAGACGACGTTCGTGACCCACATGGTCGAGGCGTTATTCACGCGGTGGTACTCGCCGGAATAGTCGACGGTGATGCTCGCGGTCGGCTGCCAGCGTACCGAGGTCATGGTGAACAGACGGTTCAGGTTCTCGTAGTCGTTGCTGCCGCTCGGGGTCGGTTGTGACGGAACGTTGTTCGGCAGTCTATTCAGGTAGAACCCGTCGCGCGACCGGTACATCACCGTCTGCCGGAGGCTCAGGGTTCCCAGCGCATCCGACTGGAAGAAGCCGTTCTTGCCGATCAGCGGCACGTTCGCCGTCACGCGGCCCTTGAAGTAGTCAAAATTGCCCGCCTCGGTTTGCAGCAGGATGGATGGGTCCGCCGTCGGTTTCTGGGTCACGAAGTTGGCCGCACCCGCGATGGTGTTCTTGCCCCAAAGGGTGCCCTGCGGCCCGCGTAGGACTTCGACACGCTCGATGTCTTCCAGGTCGAGATTGGCACCCATGATCTTCGAGATGTACACGCCGTCGATGTACATCCCCACGGCCGGGTTCACCGTGAGGTTCACACTGCCCGTGCGCACTCCGCGCATGGTGAGCCACGTACTCTGTGTGCTCCCGGTTCCCGAAGACAGGTACAGGTTCGGCACAGCCTCCTTCAGGTCGTTGACGTTGGCTATGCCGCGTTCCCGCAGCGTATCTCCCGTGACTGCAATGATCGAGATGGGGATTTCCTGCAGGTTCTCCTCGCGCTTCTGCGCGGTGACGGTGATCTCTTCGATTTCCAACGTTCCGGTCGGCGTCCCCTTCTTTACCTTGGCCTCCTGGGCCGAACCGGTTGACGGTATGACCAAGCCGAGCACAACGGCCAGCCGGATTCCAAACCGCACCGACTTCCTGACGGATGCCACTGTCCCCTCCTCTTCCCGGGACCCATCCTCTCCGAGCCCCGTCGCTTGCGCAGTCGCGTCGCTGCTCTCAACGGAAGACTGAAATGTGGTTTCGGCTACCACAGGCAGGCGAATTCAGCAAGTGCTGAAATAGAATAAATGCGAATTGCTGATGTGCTTGCGCTTGGGCGATGGGCAGCAAACGTCCGGCGTTCTAGCGACGGATGCGCCGTGCCGTGAGGGTGCGAAGCGGTGGGCTGGTCGTCATGCCGCGTTCCCGCGCCAGCGCCACGGTGAAACCGGAGGCCACGAAATCGACGAGGGTATCGACATAGGCTTGCGAGATCCTGCTATCTTCCCCCTTGGTGCCATGCGCAAACCGCGCGTCGCTGGTGCCCAGCATCAGCATGAGAATGTTGTAGGAGATCCGCCAGGCCCGCTCGAGGCGTGGCTCCGGAACCCCCGGGAAGGCCCAGCGGACGAAGCGGGAGAAACGCTCTTCGGCCCCGCCGGGCGTCGTCGCGAGCCGCCGCAGGCATGGGTTCTGGCCCAGCACCAGACGAGCGATCAAGCGTGTCCACCGTAATGCGTCGACCGGTTCGCGCTCCAACATCTCCAGGAAGGGCAGGGCGATTGCCTTGACGACGTC
>JAGDMS010000594.1 GCA_017860575.1 Deltaproteobacteria bacterium
CCGTGCACGGCACAAGATCGTCGTGGGTCTTGGAAAAGCAGCCATAGCGCGGCACGCGCAAGTACGCGAGCGACATGAACCCCGGCCCCGCGCCGGGGTCTCTGCCTTATGTGTCTCAATCCTTCGCGGTAAGGCCGACGGGAAGGTCCAGCGCGGCGGCAGCACGCGACGATTGCCCCCGACCGGCCCCGACAAAAGGGGTGAGCCCTGCGCCTAAAGGATGTGGCTGCACCGCACGACCTGGGCAATGGCCGAGGTCGATCATGGGACGAGCATCGCAATCATGCGGTTTGGCGTGCGCGAACCCGGCTATCCTTCCTCGTGCCGCCCAGCAACCCACGATGAGAAGAGTCGCAGTCGTTTCCGTCCTGGCCCTGAGTTCGAGTCAGGCGACGAGTCAGGCGATCGCTGGCGCGCCGTTCCTGACCGAAGATCCGGTTCCCGTGGATTACAGGCACAGCGAGTTTTACGTCTTTTCCACCTACGACCGGACGACCGACGGGAGCGACAGCAATTTCCCTGTCTTTGAATACAGCTACGGCGTGCTGCCGGACACCCAACTGACAATCGGGGTTCCCTTTGCGCGAACGGCGCCGGATGGCGGTCGGACCGAGTGGGGTCTCGGCGACGTGGTGATCGCCGTGAAGTATCGCTTTGTCGATGAAACGGACACTTCGCCACAGATCGCGGTAGTGCCGTTGGCCGAGCTACCCACTGGGGATTCGAATAAGGGACTCGGCAACGGCAAGATCTGGTGGCGCCTGCCGGTCTGCCTGCAGAAGAGTTGGGGTGAATGGACCACTTACGGCGGTGGCGGCTACGTGATCAATCCTGCAGACGGCGAGAAGAACCATGCCTTCGGTGGCTGGCTGCTGCAGAAGGATCTGGGCGAGAAATGGATGCTGGGCGGGGAGGTATTTGCCCGGGGCAAGGACACGGTCGGGGGGCGGGCGACCACCTTCCTGAACTTTGGAGGCTCGTTCAGATTCTCTCCGGATTTCAAACTGCTCTTTTCCGCGGGTCATAGCGTCAGTGGCGAAACTCACACCACCGCTTACCTTGGGCTTTGGTGGGGATTCGGGGGAGATGAGGACGGACGGCAATCTGGCACCGGTTCTCCACGGGATCGCTGGTGGCTCTCGAAGTAGTAGCGAAAACGTTAGCTCCCGACCAGCGTCCGCAGCGCAGGCAGCTGGTGGCTCTCGAAGTAGTAGCGAAAACGTTAGCTCCCGACCAGCGTCCGCAGCGCAGGCACTAGGCGTGCAGCTCGTAATCGTGATCGAGCAAACCTTGGATGCTGCCGACGTCAATCATCGACGGAGTATGTCGCTGTAGGGGGCTCACCCAACGAGCCTTGCTGGCTGCCAGCGTGTTCAGCTTGCCGGTCGAGCGTAGGCAATACCACGAATTGTCGAATGGTCCCGATCGGACCCAGCGTTCGATGGGGAGCATTCAAATCACTTTAGCGCGCCGTACCTTGGGGAGGGATTCCTGATGACGAGACTCGCTCTGTCTGCGCTGGTCTTCGCGCTCGCGGCCAGCCCTATATCGGCCAACGCCGCGCCGATCTCAACGAACTTCAACGCCTTGACACCGGGCAACATGGTGACCGGCGAGTATTCGCCGATGGGTGCGACGTTCTCGTTAGTCCCGTCACCGACGGAACCGGGGTCACCACTGCCGCCTCCAGTCGGGCCGACCTTGTGGTCGCTTGGCCCGGTAGACCAGTACGGTGTGAATGGAAACTCCATCATCGTCGGTCCCTCCACGAGCGGGCCCTTTTATGACGTGCAGGTCGTCTTCGATCGACCGATCGACTACTTCTCGATCGTGGCACTCGATGCCGAGACTCTGCCGCTTCGGGTAATTGCCTACTCGGGCGGCACGCAGGTTCCGCTGACCGTTCGCTCGACATCGCTGGGCACGATCAGCGCGCTGCCCTACGTGTCCGGCCCTACGTATCTGCTGGAGATTGGCGAGGCCGGCGGAGCTGTGACTTTCGATCGGATCGTATTCGGTGGAACGGAGCAGTTCGACAACCTGACCTACAGCCCGGTGCCTGAGGCTGGGGCCGCCGCATGCCTCATTGGAGATAAGGACGGATTTGGAACCGGTGTCCCGGCTGATGCTCCCTTCGATCCAAGCACACTACCCGGATACGACGGACCAGGCGACGCCGACGGGACGGACAAGTGGTTCTACAACCAGCAGTCCTTTACGTTGGCCTGCACGCTCCCCGAGTCTCCGGTCGTAGAGGCGACGCTGGAGGTGTTCGCGGGTGGCGTGGGTACAGACCCGGCAAACGTGTCGGTTGGGAAGCCCGCCTCAGTCTTCCTGAATGGCACGTTCATCGGTTACCTGACAATCGGCGACATCTCACTGGGTGGCCCAAATAACTTTGCCCGGAAGGACGTGATTGATGTCACGCCATATCTCGGGCAGTTCACTGGTAGCGATACGATTACGTTCAGGCCTTACACGACGGGTACAGCGGTCGGTGATGGCTGGGTTCTCGACTACACTGAACTGACATTGAAGGTGAGCGCCGTCGACGCGCTTCTCGAAGAGCTGGCCGCGGCAGTGGTCGGCGTCGGGCCCGGCAAGAGTCTGGCGAACAAAGTCGCGATGGCGCAGACGTATTATGCGGTTCCGGACGATCAGGCCACTTGCGCCGTGTTGCACGCTTTCATGAATGAAGTGCGGGCGCAGCGAGGCAAGGAGATCTCGCCCGACATGGCGGACAAATTGATTGCGGATGCACAGGCCATAATGACCGCGATCGGCTGCGACTATTAGGCAAGACGCAGATTGCGACACGGGACCCCGGCCCCGCGCCGGGGTTTCTGTTTCTGCACGTTCCCGCCACAAATGCGCCGTGACGCCCGCCACGGGTCGCGGCATGGTGGGGGCGTGATCCCCACCGAGCAGGGCCTGCACTTCCGTAAGGAC
>JAGDMS010000341.1 GCA_017860575.1 Deltaproteobacteria bacterium
CGGCTTCCGCCCCGCCAGCTGCTCCCACGCAAAGCCCACCGCGTTCGCACCCTGCGACAGGAACAGCAGCGCGGCGAGTGCGACGGCACGCCGGGGGGGGTCGTGCATGAACGGATAGCGGAGCAAGTTCAGGTAGAAGGACAAGGGCTCAATGGCGACGCGGCCGGCCCCACGCTGCCGCCGGGCGCGCCGAAAGTAGCAGGCCGCGCGGCCGTATTGAAAATGCTGCCGACAGAACTGGCGAAGGGTGAGCTTGTGGTGGTGAGACACCCGGGCCTCGGGCGCATACGTAAGGCGATACCCAAGATGCTGCCAGCGGTCGCAGAGTTCGCGGTCCTCCCCCGCCGCACTGGTCAGGGTCGTGTCAAATCCACCGATCGCGAGGAACGCGCGCCGAGGCAACGCCATGTTATTCGAGGTGAAGAAGGACGGTCGGGCGGCATTGACGTTGTAGTACTCGTACAGGTAATTGACGAGCGTTTGGCTGGCCGTCGCACAGCGGTCCTGACGCAGCGCGTTGACGGTCTGTCCGCCGATCATGTCCCCCGGCCTGTCGCGCAACCGCGCGGCCAGACGCCGGAGCCACTCCGGGTCGGGGGCGCAGTCGTCGTCGGTGAAGGCCAGTACCTCGCCGCGCGCGTGCGCCGCGCCGGTGTTGCGCGCCCGTGCGGGCCCGGCGTGCGGTTGCGACAAGAGGGTCACCTCCAGCCGATCCCGAAACGCCGCGACCACCGCGTCAAGAGACGCGCCACTGCCGTCATCCACGACAAGCACTTCGAAACGGTCGCGCGGATACGCCTGCCCTGCCAGCGCATCGAGACACGCGGGCAGCGCCTCGACGCGGCGATAGGTGGGCACGACGACCGAAAAGAATGGGAGCGCCTCACTCATCTTGACCCGCCGGCGCTAACCACGGAACCAGCGAGCGTGCCAGCGCCAACTCACGCCGATCGAATTCGCCCAACCCCAGCAAGCCGAGCGTGATCAGCAGCATGATCACGCCAAACTTGAGCGGTAAAAGCAGCCCGCCGGCTGCCCACCCCGCCGCGAGTACATAGGCGCCGCCGCCAACGGCCAGACTCCGCAGCAGCGAACCGGCAGGCGGCACGATACGCCACAACCGGTAGACCGCACCCATCGTGGCCAGCGCACCGAGCAGCGCGCAACCAGCCGTGACCGCGGAGGCCCCCAGGGCGCCAAAACGCGGGATGGACAGCAGATGGCCGCCGATCGCCACCGGCAGGAGCGGGAAGGCAAGCACGAAGGTCCATCCCGACTGCCCGCCGGCCGTCAAGATGGCGGTGGCCACCGACATCATGGTGGACGCGATCGCTCCGAAGATCAGGATGGCCAGCAGTGGCCCGGCATCACCGAAGCGCTGCCCCGCGATGGCTTCCACAACCTCCCCCGCCGCGCCGGCGGCCATAGCAGCGAAGGGTAGGAGCAAGATGACCAGGCGCATCCCGTCACGCCCCATGTCCCGCGCCAGCCGCTCGTTGCCGTCGCGCAGCAGGCGCGTCAACGTCGACAACAACAGTGGCGAAAAGGCCAACGCAAACAATCTCGGCACGATGGCCAGATTCTGCGCCACGCCGTAAATGCCCGCAAGCTCAGCCGAGCCGCCGAGCGTCTTCAGGAAGAACAGGTCGAGCTTTTCGACCGCCATCATGGATAGCGAATAGAAGAAGAGGGGCAAGGCATGTTCCAGTAGCAACCACGCCGGCACCGGCGTGCGCGCGCACAGCGCCGGCCGCACGAAACAGCGCGCGACGCCGGCTTCGGCCACCGACGCACCGATGCTGGCGACGATGGCGCCGGGGACGGAGAATCCCAGGCTGACGAGGACCACGATCAGGATCAGCCGCACCGACCAGCGGCCGGCGCTGATGAGCGCCCGCTGCCGAAACCCTCCGATACCGATCAGAATGTCCCGGTGTGCGTGGGCCAGGCTAGCGATCGGAATGTCGATGGCAAAGAGGCGCAGGTATCCGCTGAGGACGGGCTCGCCCAGCAGCTTGGCGAGGGGAGCGGCCGCCAGCACCAGCACGACGGCACACGCCGTGCTCACCACCAGATGCAAGCGCAGCACCGCCGTACCAATCGGACGCCAGTCCGTCGCCTCGCTGATGCGCAGGTACGTGGCCCGGGCGAATAAGGCGGTGATGCACCACTCGACCCACACCACCAGCGTCGCTGCCAACGTGAAGAGGCCGTACCCTTCCGTGCCGAGGTGCCGGGTGAGGACGGCTGTGGTGACGAGGCCGGTCGGCAAGATCAGGGCTTCGGCGACGAACACGCGCACCGTGCCGTCCAGCGTGTGCCGGCCCTGCGTCGAGAAGCGTGGCTTCATACCGTTTCTGCGGATCACACTGTGCCGGACGCCTGGCGCACCAATTCCCGCCGCACGGTACCACGCATCGCCTGCGGTACAGGCGCGTTCAATAGCGCGAGAAAGGTGGGTGCGAGATCCATCAGCGCCACATCGGCGACGCGGCCGCGCGCCCGCATACCGGGTCCCGCCGCCGCAACAAAGCCCTGTTGCGAATGGTCGCTGCCGCGACACCATTCCGGTCGCGACTGCACGAGCTCCCCAGCCGGATGCACCAGGCGACTGCGGAAGCGCGCCAACGGTTTCCAAATGACAAAGAGGTCGGGCAGCGCCGGGTTGGCATCGTCGCCGAACAACGCGCGTGTGCGCGCCACGCGTTGCACCGCCGGCTCGCCGGTGTCCGGGTCCGTCAGTTGCCGGAGATCGTTCTCCAGGCGGCATAGCACCGCCTCATATTCCGCACCCGGCTCGACAATCCCTTGCGGTTCACGGCCGCGCAGGTTCACCCGCAGGAAGCCGCTGTACGACGAGGGGATGGCGAACGCGGTCGTCCTACTCCACTCGGTTCCGCAACGGAACTGGTCGGCCAGCAACCGCTCGCGCCTTGCCCGGGAAAAGTGTCGGCTCACGGCAACACGCCAGCGCTCCGGCACGACACGCCGCGCGTAGCCCATCAGGCTCGGTGCAAACGGGGGAGAGACCTGGTATCCCAACCGGCGGCAGAAGGCCTCGGTCAGCCCACCCATGGGATAGTGATCCTGCATCCCCACCGACGACACGACGACCACGTTCGCGTCTGCGAGCCCGTGGGCCAGAAGAAGGCCCATTTCCCGATCGATCGCGGCATAGATGTCGCGTACGGCGTGCGTCAGTTCGTGTTTGGGGCCCGACTCGTGGTGGTATTTCCAGAACTGGTGCCCCCCCGTGTGCGACGCGGCGAACACGATCACGATCACATCAAAGCGATGCCGGCCGACGTACGCGCGGTACAGCATCCCGCTGCGCGACACCTGCTCGAGCAAGCGGTGGTAAATTCGCCGGTCCTCGTCGAAATCGCTGTCGCTATTCTCCGGGATATCCAGACGCGTGCCGAAGATGCGGCGCGCCTCATCGAGCAGCTCGGGCGGCTCGGCCCGCGGGGCGTCCGCGGGATCGTCAGACACCCAGCCCTGATGCACCGACCAATTCGTTAGTTGCACACCGCGCAATCCGGCAACGGAAGGGACTTCGGGGACGTCGAAGATCGCGACCTTCCGATCCCCGCCTTGCAGCGTCGCCCAAAACGGTGGGGCATTCAGGCCACGGCCGGTCGCCAGATGAAGGTCGTATGTCCCGGGCTTCAATTGTCGAAAATAATAGTAGCCGAGCCGGCCGCGAGAAATGCCGCTGAACATATGCAGCCACGGCCCGTGTTCGGTAACCAGGTCGGGTCCGCCGGTGTTCGCCCACCAGCCACGTTGCAGGACCGCTGCCAGCGTCGGCAGTTGTCCCTCCTGCGCCCATCGCAGGAGCAGATCGGGATCGCCCCCGTCGAAACCGAGTATCACCAACGGCGCCGCGTCACTCATGCTCGACAACCAGTCTGTTCGTCGTGTTGAACGCGTCCCCGCGGTGCGAGACGCCGTCCGCCGCCGCGGTCCCGACACACACTGTGGTACAGTTCCTCGATTTTGTCGACCGCGGTCGCTTCGCGGTAGTGTGCCAGCGCACGCACCCGGCCCGCGCGGCCCATGCGTTCGGCCAGTTCGCGGTCCTCCAACAATCGCCGCATCGCTTGCGCCAACGCCTCGACGTTGCCGGGCGGCACGTGCAAACCGGTCTCGCCGTCACACACGATTTCCGCGAGCCCGCCGGTCCCGCTCGCGACCACCGCGGTCCCACGCATCATGGCCTCGGGAGCAACCAGGCCAAACGGCTCGGCCCACAACGACGGAATCACTTGCAGCCACGCCGGCGCCAGCCGCTCCTGCACTGCGGCGCGCGGGAGATGGCCCGCCCAGGTCACCCGGTTTACGATCTGAAGTTCCGCCGCGACGCGTTCGAGCCGTGGGCGTTCGGGCCCGTCGCCCAATAGCAGCAACCGCGCCTCGGGCAGGTGCGTGACGACGCGGGCAAACGCCCGCAGCAGCGCTTCGACACCTTTCTCGGGAACCAGCCGGCCGGCAAACCCGACCGTTGGCGGCAGCACCAGAGGCGGCCGCGGCGGTTGATCGGGCACGCCGTGCGGCAGCACGTGCACCGGCTGGATACCATCGGCTGCCAACTGTCTCTCGAGTGCGCGGCTCTGCACCACAACCGCGTTGAAGACGCTCCGCAAGCGCCGCCACCAGTGCATTTGCAGCATGAGGGGGCCCCAGTCGCGCAACGGCAGGCAGCCATTCCGATAACAGGCGGCGCCCCAGTGTTCCTGGCAGAGGCGACCGTCCGGCAACATCTTCGTACCCGTAGGACACACGGGCCGATACGACTCTACCTGCAACACAGTGGGCACCCCACGCAGCAACGGCAGGATCGTCGGCGACAGCTGCGTGAGAAAAATCCTCACATGCACCACATCCGGCCTGAACGTCTTCAGCACGCGGCGCAGCCCCCGGGATGCCCATGGATTGGCCGACTGCAGCAGCGTACGCCAATGGGAAGTCGTCCCCAGGCACTGATAATCGGCGAGGCTCTCCGCGCCGCCGGGGCGAGCGCTGCTCGCGAAGAAACGGGCGTCGTGGCCGCGCCGGCGCAACTCCTCCCGCATCCCGAGCACCAACACCTCCGCGCCGCCTGTCGGGGTGCCGTAATCGTTAATCAGCAGGATCCGCATCACGGACTTCCGGAAGCACAATTGAGCGCCCGCTGCGGGCGGACTCTT
>JAGDMS010000342.1 GCA_017860575.1 Deltaproteobacteria bacterium
TGGCAAAGCGGCGGCTGGAGGACATGGTTGCGGGCGCGCGTGTCGAGGTCGACGCGCGCAAGCGCCACCCAATGGACTTCGCCTTGTGGAAGGCGAGCAAGCCCGGCGAACCCTGGTGGGACAGCCCATGGGGGCCCGGCCGGCCCGGGTGGCACATCGAATGTTCGGTGATGAGCACCAAGTATCTGGGCCAACCGTTCGACATCCACGGCGGCGGCACCGACCTGATTTTCCCGCATCACGAGAACGAGATCGCGCAGTCGGAAGGGGCCAAGGGCTGCGCCTTCGCGCGCTACTGGGTGCACAACGGCATGGTCACCATCGACCAGGAGAAGATGTCGAAGTCGCTCGGCAATTTCATGACCGTGCAGCAGGCGGCCGGCCAGGTCGGCGGCGAGGCGGTCCGGCTCTTCGTCATCGGCACGCACTACCGCAGCCCGCTCGACTTCTCGACACAGCGCCTCGACGAGGCGGCACGGGCGCTGACGCGCTTGTACGAGACGCTGGCGCGCGCCGATGAGGCGATCCCGAACTGGCGCGACGCCCAGGTCGACGCTGCCATCAGTGAGCAATTTCGCGCCGCCATGGATGACGACTTGAACACCTCACGCGCCATCGGCGTGGTGTTCGAGACCGTGCGCACGATCAACCGCCTGCTCGACGAGGGGCAACTGCCGGCCGCGGCAGGGCTGCGGCACGCGCTGGCGGCGATTGCCGAGGTACTGGGGATCGGCAACCACGATCCGCGCACGGTGCTGGAACAGGCGAAACACGCGCACGTCGCCGAGTCCGCGCTCGACGCCGCCGAAATCGACCGGCTCATCGCAGCCCGCAACGCCGCGCGCAAAGCCCGGGACTTCAAGCAAGCCGACGCCATCCGCGCCGAACTGAAAGCCAACGGCATCGTCCTGGAGGACACCCCGGCGGGGACGGTGTGGAAGATAGAAAGATGAGGGCAGCGACAAGCCTCAAGCAACAAGCTGAAAGCCAGACGGTAAGGATAACGTCTGGCTTCTGGCTTTATGCTTTCAGCTTTGAGCTTTTCGCTCTCCGGGAGGAGGTATGGCCGCACGGTTCGAGGATCTGCTCGTCTGGCAAAAGGCACGGGAACTCACGCGGGTAATCTACGAGCTGACGAAGGCTCCGGCCTTCAACCGAGACTTCGGGTTACGTGACCAAATGAGAAGGGCGGCAGTTTCGGTGATGTCCAACATCGCCGAGGGCTATGAACGGGAAGGCGATACCGAGTTCGGTCACTTCCTCTCCCTTGCAAAAGGCTCATGTGGCGAGGTGCGCTCACAGCTCTACGTTGCGCGGGACCAAGGATACATTGACGCAGACCCATGTGAACGGATATCGGAGCGGGCAGCAGAGGTTTCGCGCATGCTGCACGGTCTCAATAACAAGGTCAGAGGTCGCTGAGCGCAACGTTCCCCTTCTGGCTTTCAGCTTTCCGCTTGTAGCTTTCCGCTCAAATCAGTATCGTTTAGGCGTGCGCCCGTAGCTCAGGTGGACTAGAGCGGCAGACTTCGAATCTGTAGGTCGGGTGTTCGAATCACCCCGGGCGCGCTTGTTTCTTTAAACAACTTGATCACTTAGGTAGTCACGCCGGCAACCTGTTCTGTGCTTGTAGCTTCAGGGAAGCAAGAGGGAAGCAGCCGGACCGATTCCGAGTTTTCGCAAAGGGCTCACACGCCCCGCTTTGGATAGTGGACAAAATGCGTCCTCCCCAGCTTATTGACAAGTCCCTGCGCATTCAGTTTCCGAGCGATCGCTGACGGACTAAAGCCTTCAGCTGCCCACGCGGTGATCAGGGTGTACGTGTGCCCAGGCAGTTTCACCTCGATCGGCGTGTCAGGAGTTCCGTCGGCCCAGGCGATACGGGCGCGTATGAAGTCGCGTGTGCGTTCCTCGACGAACACGGAGTCGATGCACGTCCGCAGGAGTTCTTTCCTGTCCCGGGGGTCGGTTGTTGGTGCTTCTACGATGGCGGTGACGTCTTGGCACAATGTCATGAGTTCGCTCCAGGCATCCTCGGTCATGGCCGGTGCAGATGCCGTCGGTGATCGGTGCCTAGCCTCCACCTGCTTTAGGTTCTCCAGAGCCTCATTCCATCGCCGCTCGCACACGAGCTTCACGTGCCCGTTCGAATCGATCACCGAGTTGTACTGCATCTCTGCATCCTGAGCGGCCTGGCGCGCCCGCTGCAGTTCAGCGCGACGTAGGACTACCTCGTCCTTCTCAGTTTCGTACGCGTGTGACCAACGACATTCTCCCCAGCCCGCCGCCGAATGCGCAGAATGCGGTCGGAGGTAGCGACCGATGGGCAGAGCGGGATCGACCACGACCGCACGGGCGGGTCAGATGCGCCGCGTGTTGGGACGGTGGCAGCAGAGCGGGTTGAGCCTGCGAGAGTTCGGGCAGCAACGCGGGATTCCACTGAGCACGCTGACGTGGTGGCGGCAGGTCTTCCGACGTGCGGGCGAGCCGGTTAACGGCACACCTGCAGCAAAGGCCGTGGTGTTTACCGAAGTGCCACGACCGGCGACCGTGCTAACGAGACCAGCGGCTCTGGAGATCGCCTTGCGCAGCGGGCATGTGCTGCGCGTGCCCGCCGGAGTGGACACCGAGACACTGCACCGAGTGCTCCAGGCGCTGCAGAAGAGCCCGCTCGGCACCGCCATCGGCTACGCGCTGCGAAATTGGATCGCGCTTGCCCGCTACACGGAGGACGGGCGGCTCAAGATTGACAACAACGGCGCGGAGCAAGCGCTACGGCCGATCGTGCTCGGCCGGAAGAATTGGCTCTTCGCGGGCAGTGAAGCGGCAGCGCACCGGACGGCGATTCTCTGTTCGCTGGTCCAGACCTGTAAGCACCTCCAGATCGACCCATTCGTCTATCTGCGTGATGTCATCGAGCGGGGCTCGACCCACCCAGCGCGGCTCATATTGGAGCTGACGCCCCGCGATTGGAAGCGGCGGCGGCAGGACCGGGCCGTGCAAGCGGCCGCTTGAGCAGAGGGCAGACTGCGGACGCCGAAATCGTGGTTCCCCTGGGGCAGTCTATGGCAGAAGGCGGCAGCTTGACAGGAGCTGCCCCACGGGATCAGACTCGCCCGCGTGGCACTAGGTGAGAGAGGCCTACTCGTTCTCGGTCTGGCCTTATCTTTGGCAACCTCCAAAGTGGCGTCGGCGCTATGTTGCGGCGACTGCAATCAGGACGGCCAGGTAACGATTGACGAGATCATCACAGCTGTGAACAACGCCCTGAGTAGCTGTCCGCAATCACCGATGCGGTTCGTGGACAACCACGATGGCACGATCACAGACATTACCACTAGGCTCGTGTGGGAAAAGAAAACCACCGATGGCAGCATTCACGACGTAAACAACATCTACAGCTGGAGCGCCGTCGGCCCCAATCCCGACGGCAGCGGCGGCGGTAGCCATCCCGACGGCACGGTATTCACAACCTTTCTCTACGGCCTGAATGGCGGCATATCGTTCTTCGGTACTTCGACCAGCGGTTGTTTCACCGGCCGCTGCGACTGGCGCTTGCCGACCATTGAGGAGCTGCAGGGAATTCTGCTCTCCCCGTATCCGTGCAGCACGAGCCCGTGCATCGATTCCGCATTTGGGCCTACGTTCGCGAATTCGTACTGGTCGGTTACAACCTTCTCCAACAGTTCGGACCGCGTGTGGGTCGTGAACTTTGTCGAGGGTATTGTGGAGTACGGCTCTAAGGGCAGCTCAACCTTTGCCCGTGCAGTCCGCGGCGGCTTATGAGCCGTCTTTGGCTCTTGCTGGGGCGTGTCTGTGGCCCGTCTGCGATTGTCGCATCTCCCCTCATTTTGCGGCAGCGGCCCTCGGGAAGGCCAGAAGAAAAGCAAGTATTCGTGCGGGCATGATCAGATATTGCGACACGGCGCCGCAATCCTGGAATCTTCCGACGCGCTCGGTGGCAGGACCATCGCTCAACGGGGTTGCTCACACGGTTACTCAGTTTCGAACAAGCATATTCAGAATGCTATCAAACAATAGCCTACAGGTAGCTGCGCTTTCCGTACCTGCCGACAACGTGAAATACCTACCGTTGACTTTCTGGGGTGGCGCCTGCTGCCCGTGCCCGTAATCTGCGCAAGATCGGGAGCGTGCGGGTCAAAACGATCAACCGTTGATCCAGCCTCTGCGCATCAGCTGCCGACTCCTCCAAGGGCATTTCGTCCCGAACCCGATCCGTCTGGCGCCGGCCGCCGGTGGTCACGATGCCCTCCTGGGCCCATTGCCGGGGTCGCTCGTCGACTCGCGCCGGCCCGCCTCGATGAAGGCGGCTATATCGTCGGGATCGTATCGGACGGCTGCCCCGATCTTAATGAACCGTGGTCCGCGTCCGGCCCAGCGCCAGCGCTGTAGCGTCTTGACGCTGAGATTTCCCAGCGCCCGTGCGGTTTGCTCTTCGGTGAGAAGGGGATTCATCTGCTCCACCTCGCTTGCGTTGTCGTGCCTCGCGGCACGCAAGCGAACTAGAGCAAACGTCACGTCACGGAATACGCGCTTCCGCTGAAGTTGCCGTATTGCCGAGTCTTTTGACGTACTTTGACACGATATAATCGAGGTTGCGCAGGGTAAGCCGCCGGTCGGGGTGGTTCTTGAACCGAAAAACCACGATGACGCCATCGATCTCCGCGGGCGGACGATCCCCGGGCAGTTCAATCGCCGGTGTTCCGTTCGCCAGCGTGTCCGCGATGGTTTCCAGCAATTCATCGCCGGGATACTGGTCCCGTGTCAGGACTGCTTGCGTCAGGAGTGACAAGACCAGTTTGGTGCTAGCGGGCCGGCCGGACTGGCATAGGCAACGTACGGTCTCTTCCACAAGCTTCGTGTGGGGCAGTACCTTGCCCAGCTTGTGGCGCCCAGCATTCACGTGCTGCGCCCGGTTTCCAGTTCGCAGACGGTCGATTTCCCGAAGCGCCTCCGGGTCGCCAAGGAGGGCGCGTTGATACCGGCGCACCTGTCGCGGCACACCGGCGGCTGTTCGGTTTCTCTCCATCGAGCCACTGTTGGACGACCTGGGACCGATCGATTTGACTGGGATCGATTGGGTCTTCGTCGGCGGTGAGAGTGGGCCCAGGGCACGGCTGATGCGGGAAGAATGGGTGCTGTCGATCAGAGAT
>JAGDMS010000595.1 GCA_017860575.1 Deltaproteobacteria bacterium
CCTGCACGGACGGCAGGACCCCCGAACAGTCAAGAACCGCCGGATGCCCCCCCACATCCGGCGGTTCGCTTTCCCTTCGGCGGAGTCAGGCTAGCGCGGCGCTGTGAACGCTCGCGCGCTCAACACAATCCCCAGGATCCAGATCAGGTCGGAAAGCAACAAGTGGATCACCTGCAGGCCCAGCGGCGCGAGGAGCACGACATTGATGGCTCCCGCGATCAGCTGCGCCACAAGCAGCGCCCAGATCCACCGGGCCAGGGAGCGGGTGGAAGATCGCGCGTCGCGCTCGCTCAACGTCAACGCGTAGTATGCCGTGAACAGACTTGCCAGCACGGCCACACCAGGATGAATCAGACGCATCCGCACCAACGGGTGCGATGCCGGATCGAGCTCCTGCACAATCCCGGCGGCAAGCGATTCGGGACGGAAGATCGTGTCACCGAGCGCGGTGACGGCCCCGGTCATCCCAACGACGATCAGCAAGCCGAGGCTGAGCGCCGCCAGCGCAACTTCGCCACGGCCGACCTGCCAGCGAGGCGAGACGGCCTCCGCGCCCATCTCCGCCGATAGAGCCAGTGCCGCCAGCAGCAAATAGGTATTGACGAGATGCAGCGCACCGACTACTGCTCGAGGCATCGAGGTATTGCCGGCGACCAGCCCGAAGACCACCAGACCTGCGCCGATCGCGGCCTCGATCAGCATGAACGCTCCGGCCGCGGATGTTGAGCGTCGCGCAAAATGGCCAGGCGCATAGCCGCGTCGCGCGGCCACGAACAGCGCCAGCACGGCCAGCAGCGCAACCCCGCTGGTCAGACGATGAACGAACTCGATGATCGTCGCCGCTTCGGGCGACGGAGGTACCACGACCCCGTTGCAGAGTGGCCAGTGACTTCCGCAGCCCGCGCCGGATCCCGTTGCACGCACCCAGGCCCCCCACAGGATCACGAGGACGTTCACGCCAACCGTGATCCACGCCCAGCGCACGAAGCGCGCGCGCCACGAGGAATTGTCGGCCCGGATATTCAATGCCGCGTCGTTCAAAAGCGTTCCCACCGGGGTCGGATGCATTTCAGGCGCGCGCTATTTCCAACTCTTCCGACTTGGGTCTCAGCCGATCTCGATAATGGGCCCGGCAGGATTCGGACCTGCGACCAACCGGTTATGAGCCGGCCGCTCTAACCCCTGAGCTACGGGCCCTTGCTCGATTGTAGTCCAATCGCCTTTGAAGCACGCGAGGCATCGCTTCGAGGTTGCGCCACGCATTGCAGGCAGCGTCCAATCCAACCACCGCATCGCATCCGCGTCGAGCCGGCGAGCGATCGCGATCACCGACTCGCAGGCAGCATGTAGATCGGGAGTTGCGTCGCGCTCACACATCGCTCTCGGGCGCGAGGCCAGCGAGGTTGATGTGCGCACATGCAGACAATCAGCACAACCCCGCGATTCCCACTGAACCCCGTCGATCGGCCCGCGCCGAAATTGACCCCTCTGGGCCTTGCATTCCTGGCAAAGATTGTGTAAATTGCAGGCATCCTGATACACGAGGTGGCACGATGGCAGTCAAGAAAGCAAAGAAGACCACGAAGAAAGCTGTAAAGAAGACAACGAAGAAGGCAGCACCGAAGAAGGCGACGAAGAAGACGGCTTCGAAGGCCAAGAAGACCACGAAGAAAGCCGCACCGAAGAAGGCCAAGAAGACCGTCAAGAAGGCGAAGTAGTCGCCTGCTTGAGCGGAACGATCGGCCGGGCCTTCTGCTTTAATTCCACGGTGCAGCAAACGATCGTCAAAGGAAACTCGCGGTTCAAGAAAGAACGCAACTGCACGCAACGAAGTGCGTGCAGTTGATCACACGGTGAAATGTTCTCTCAGAGCGGGCGACGGGATTCGAACCCGCGGATGACAGCTTGGAAGGCTGTTGCCTTACCCCTTGGCCACGCCCGCATCAACGATTGTCAGACCCACAACCAGCCTGCTCCCACGAGGCACCGAGCAAGATTCTAATCCCGACCACGGTGTGCGCAAGGTCCGTCGCGGGTTGCCTCAGGTTGGAGCATCAACCATCGTGAGTAGAATCATCGATATGCGGGCACTCTGGTCTCACACCCTCGCAAGGATGCTCCAATGGCGATATTGGGACCTCGCAGGACTTCTCGCTATCGGCGTGCTGGCCGCTTTCACGGTCGGAAATGACTTCGGCGTGACGTTCGAGGAGGAAAGGAATGCCCTCGTCGGGAAGGCCGCGCTGGAAGCCTACGCCGGCTCCGAGTCTTACTACTTCTTGCCCGCACTTTCAGACCACGGGCCACCTCACTTCATGTTTATGACCCTCACCGCGGACTTGGTCCGCGGCCGGCTTCCGGGTTGGTCCGTGTCGGATGGCCGTCACCTGGCGAATTTCACAACCTTCCTCTTCGCGGTTTGTGCCTTCTACTTCCTGTGCCTTCGCTTCGTAGCGCGCACCTCGGCCTGGATGGCCACGGCGCTCTTCGCCACGCAGCCGCTGCTTGTGGGCAGCGGGTTCATCAATCAGAAAGACACCCCCTTCATGGCGCTCTTTCTGACGACATTTGTCATTGGGCTTGCGGCGGGGGACCGCGCGTCCCGAGCGAGCAGTCGGCAGAGCGGGAGTGCGAGCCACACGCCGGGCGTCCAGACCATGGGGATTCGGGAAGAACTGGCGGTGCAGTGGCGCACATCCACTTTCAGGAGAAAGGGCCTGCTTGCTTTCGTTGCGACCGCATGTTTGCTCCTTGCTCTGGATTTCGCCTGGACCGGAACGGCCCGTCGTCTCGCCGGGCGATGGCTGGATGCCGCCTACACCCGGACGGCAGCGGGCATCCCCCAGTGGGCCTTCGACACGATCGCCACAGATGCGCACAAGACATCCCTCGTTGAGTATCACTTGAAACTCGACACTCTCTTCTTTGGGCTCCGCGTTCCCGGTGCGCTTGCCGCGATCCTGTTTGCGTTGATCCTGGCCTGCATGCTCTTTCCGGCTTTGGGGAGGCCGCTGGGGCTCACGCGATCCATGTTCACTAGCCCCGATCGCCTGGGGCTTACACGCTCAAGCCTCGGCAATCCTGAGCTCTGGGTCTCGGCAGTGCTCTTGGGCGCGACCGTGAGTGTCCGTCAACTCGGCCTCTTCGTCGGCGTCCTAGTCAGCTTGTACTGGGTCGCACGCGTTCGGTGGCAAGCCCTGTTCCCGCTCGCCGCGTTCTGGTCGACGGCGATTGCTGTCACCGTTGTAACCTGGCCCTACCTCTGGCCGGCACCGCTTACCCGGCTGATGGAGAGTGTGGTCTGGGCCACCAACTTCCCCGACCATCGCACATTCTTCGAAGGTCACTGGATCTCTTCGGCTAGCCTTCCCTGGTTCTACTTCCCCAAACTCGCCGCCCTCCAGCTCACTGAACCAGCGGTAATCCTGTCACTCATCGGCCTGTTCGTCGGGTTGGCGCGCCTCCGGTCGGAACGCGCCAGCCGGCTCCTTCTTGGGTTGCTCG